>CAVSDP010000057.1:0-19322 GCA_963726655.1 Methanomassiliicoccaceae archaeon | reverse complement strand
AGCCAATTGCTACAATAAGGACTGCTTGCGACACTTAGGGAGGACCCAGTTCCGCTCGATATACGCGACAAGACCCTTGGTGCATTTCCAACCTGGCAAATCCTCATCCACGATCTTGTAAGGGTAGCTAAGAAGATACGAACGGAATTGAATAAGATGCTCGAGCCGATGCGAGTCCGACCTCGACTCCTTAGGGGCCGGGAAACCGACTGACCGACAGAGCGATCGAGTGGGTGGATGCGGCTATGCTTTTGGACCCTGATGGAAAGACCAGCTGTTCTCCGCTTCTTGGTAGCGGCGGTAACGAGGGCCGTCTAGAATATGGCCGAACGTTCATGGACCTGGGCGGCGCCGCTCATCTCATCCGATGTGGAAGTTAGCGGGGCCCTGCTTCGAAATGCTCTGTTCGGCAAGTCCACTGGAGGATTAGAGTAGCATCGGTAGGCCAATTCGATCCAGGACGGGCCGGGGGGTTCAAAGTCAGGGACCTGGTATAGAATCAAAGGACTTCCCCACAAATCAATGGCGATTTCCAATCCTGGCCATGGAGGGCGCTATTGCCGGCCTGGAGCGGGGATATCGGGGGCGTAGGAGTTCGTTGTCCCGTCATACCCTTTTCAGGTACCCGTTCTCTGGTTCGCACCAGTCCGACAAGGGTATTTATCGGAGACCCAGGAGGACGGCAAGGGAAGCTAGGGCTGAATCTGGGTCCCGATATGGTCAAAGCCCGTGTCGGGTATCAAGAGCTCCGTTCCTTCCTGGTTGAGGGGAGGCGGATGTAGGGCGCAAATGGGCTTCCAATGGGCGGCCAGAATTCGCCGAGGCCATAGCTGGTCTGGGAGTGGACAGAGGGGTAAACAGCTTTCTTCGCTACGGCCTGCTGAAGAGACGTGGAGATAACTATGTAGCATTGCCTATGGGCCAATTCCCCGTGAAGGCGAGGAAAGAGGCCGATCTTGGCGAGAGCTAGAGACGGTGCTGGAATGCTTGGGACAGCTATCTTAGACGGATGGGGTCCGTTCCTGCTAAATACTGGAGTCGGCCAGGAACCAGATCGACCAAGAGACATATCAGATGCTATTACATGGAGGAAGTGTTCATGTTAAGGCTGTCGAGCTGTTGGAAGGATGGAATATCTGCTGTCCCAGCAGGATATGACCGCCAAAACAGGATTAAAAACACCGACCTAACGAAACCTTGACTGGCTGGATAAGCGCTGATGATGGTCGTGACAGATATGTCTGGTTGTCGTTTTCCTGGCATTATTAAAACTCGCCCGCAGGTAAAGTAGGATCAATACGCTGAAGTATAAGCCCAGTACAATTTGTCCATCCAATAATGGTTCATGGAGCAAAAGACAGAATGCCTGGTTGGCAATTCTCTATCGGCCCGAATGACCAGCGTCCCTCCAACGAAGGATCATGGATGGAGAAAAATTCAATTGCGAAACATTCCGCTCGATGGTCTCGTCGGATTGGACCCTAGTGATATCGCTGAGTTCGTGGAGGGCGAGGTGGACGACGCCTGCATCGAGGAGCTGCTGTTCGGGCTTACTTGGTTGAATTGGTCGTCCGATAGCGGACGCCCTTCGAGGAGCGGTGCAAGAACTGAATGGCAGGTGGAGAATGCCGGTATCCAGCCGACCGATACCTCGTACCTGGGCATATCAAGTTACTATTCTTGCCATCGGACTTGATACAGGAGACAAGCGGTACCACATCAGGGGTAGGTAGCCTGCCATAATTGCTTTTGAGCATGGGGCGTGTGAAAGAGGCCTGTCAGATGGCCCAGAGGCTATAAGTAAGTGGGTGAACGTGACCGAGGCAGGATTTTCCTGATGGCCTTGGTATCAGGACAGCTGCGGCTTTGCTATTCTCAGTGAACGATCCATCTACATTCACCACCTTGGTCAACTTGATGGATAGAATATCGAAAAGAAGATGACAACATGGAAAGACTTATCGAAAAGCTGGAAAAATCCCCAAGACTGTCCTTCCGATGGAGATGAACTAGCCCCGGTACAGGGCGACCATTCCAACCTACCGGTTTCGCTGATTCTTGGAGTGGCGGTATACGAACGCCCCGACGGGCAGAGGATCATCGCTTTTGGAGACCTCACAATCTGTGGCCAACCGATTTGGAGCATACCTGCCTGGAGAACAATTGTCCCAAGCAATAAAGAGCTGTCGGGCCTGCCCTATGAGAGTTAGATTGGCTGGAGCTAGCCAGTCAGTCACCAGCTCTCTTATTGAGGCCCACCGTCTGAACTTCCTCCTTCATCATTAGCGACGCAGGGTTAAGGATAGCTTTCGTTAAACTTGCCGAATATGGTAAGGATAAGCCTCTCGGACTGTAAGTCAGCCGAGCTATCTTCTATTTCGACCCGAACTCGTTGTTGCATGGTCTGTTCATGGCCAATCTGGAGGACGGCCGTATCAAGTCACCCCGGGCGCTGACCGGGTTCATCGGGCCAAGGGCCGAGGATATCAGGACCGCAGTTCTCCGGAGGGGTGAAGAACAATCCTCTCGACCCAAGTGGGACGATGAGAGCTGAAGGGTTCGAATCAAATGTTTACGGGACGTTCCATGCCATCGGATGGAGTTCACGGCAGGACGCATCATGGCCTATTTCAACATGGACCTCGCCCTGCTCAGGGGCTATGGATTGCCCAGAGAGGCGACCGACCTCCTGACCCTTTTGGCTTTGTATAAGATAAGAGCATTCGTGGACAGCGGGTTACGCCTTCGTACCGCTTGCGACCTCAGGACAAAAGGGGAGTTTAAAGTTACCCAGCCCACAGACTTCGCTCTTCCGGACAATGCCGGGATAATGAAAGCTCTGCGTCAGAGCATCGAGGAATGTACCAAGGCTGGACTTTTCGCGCCCCAGGTCGTCACGGAGATCACCACCAAGGTCAAGATAACCAAGGAAAAGAAGGCCAAAGAAGGACCCGAAGAGAACAGCGAATGAACGGACGGGGAGTAAGATGCTGGTCATAAACATCGAGTTCCTCAATGGCAGGTTCCATTCTACCCCCTGGGGAAGGAACGTCAACGAAGGTGAGCCAGAGTGGCCGCCGTCCCCTTATCGCCTGGTACGTGCGATCATCGACGCATGGAAGAGAAAGCTGCCCGAGCTGAGCTCATCCGATGTCGAAGCGTTGCTCAGGATGCTATCTGAAAAGGCTCCCCTTTTTTACCTGCCTCCCGCCAGCACCTCACACCTAAGAGTATACCAGAGCTCAAATGAGGAGGATGCATCGAAGAAACAGAAGATCTTCGATGCGTTCGTGGTCATTAGACCTAAGGATAAGGTGAGCGCCGTATGGCCTGATGCTGAACCTACCGAACCCCAGCTGCTGACCTTGAACCAGCTGCTATCGATGATCAATTATTATGGCCGTTCCGAATCCTGGGTCAGATTATCCGCCAATAATGAGCCCATTATCTTATCACCAAATTGCGTTCCAAGCGACCGCTCTATCTCGAGCCAAGGTACATCCATCGTTCGAGTGGCTTGCCCGGTCCCGTCATCAAGTTTCATTCCCCCGGTCATCACGGCTAAAGTGAGGAATAAGAAGGGAAACGGTGAGGAGGGCATGGCCTGGTTGGACGCGCTCACCTACAGTTCTGCCGATATGATCAAGGACCGTCGTAGCGAGCCCCCGGCCATGGAGTTCATATCATATGATCGTCAGCAGAATTGCTTCAGCATAATCCATGCTGGCCAAGCTCCAAGGAGAACGAGGACTGTCGAAGGGGTCGTCTATGCCATGGAGTCAAAGGTCCTTCCGAGGGTAACAGAAACGTTATTCGTATCGGACCAGGTCCACAGGAAGATGATGGGTATACAGAAAGTGATGAAAGGAGACCCGTCCAAGGTATCCTGGAAGTTCAGCGGAAAGCAGACGGACGGGAGTCCTCAGAGAGGACACCGTCATGTATACATCCTTCCGCAGGACCGGGACGGCGATGGGTATCTAGATCATATGCTTGTAACTGGCAGAACGCCGTTGGACAACTCCGAGCTCCAAACATTGGACGGACTATCGTCGCTTTGGCAGGCCAACGGACGCCCTGACATCAGGCTCACCCCCATCGAATGGGGGACGAACGGCAACTTGAGCTGTACGGAACCCTCGAAAAGGTTCATCAGCATAACGCCCTTCGTGACAAAACGCCATTACCGCAAGGGCAGGGGGGAGTTCACAGATTGGCTAGCTGAAGAGGTAAAAAGGGAATGTGTCAATTCTGGACTGCCGGTCCCGACGAGAGTGGAGATGATGCCTGCCCTTAAGCTCAGGGGGCGGGACATTCGATGGCTGGAGTTCAGACGTAGCCGTAGGGGTGACGAGGACAGCATGGGATTCGGTCTTGTCCTGGAATTCGATGAGCAGGTGACCGGCCCGATCGCCCTTGGGTATGGTTCTCACTTTGGGCTCGGTCAGTTCATTGGATTCGAACCCAGGGTCTGGATCCGGTCACTGATATCACATCATACCGATGACGAATAAGACCAACGGTCCACCACGAAGCGAGCATGTACCGTTCATGGCAGATCAACACTGATACATCATAAGATGGCCGAGCTCGGCGCGGTGCCCTTATGTCAGCGTGAGGGGGAGGGAACGGTTAAAAAACGTTCCATGCCGAAAGGAGATGAAAAACGATGGAAGAAACAACATTGGTCCCTGCAAGGATGATGAATGAGTTCGTTTACTGCCCAAGGCTATGTTTCATCGAATGGATAAGCGAGGATTTCAGGGATTCTGTCGACACGGTGGAAGGACGATATGCGCATCGTAGGGTTGATAAAGTGTCCAATCCAGACAAGGTCGGAAACGATGATTTCAATACGACGGCCATACAGATCAGCGCCCCGTTACTGGGTGCGATAGCGAAGATCGACACGTTGAGATACTTGAGGATGGAAAGGTCGTCCCCATTGATTATAAAAAAGGGAAGGTCCCTGAACATGGTCCACTGGTCCATGATGCGGATGCTGTACAGGTTTGCGCTCAGGTCCTGATACTTAGAGAGAACGGTTACGATTGTCCCGGTGGAGCGATTTATTATGTAGGAAGCAAACGAAAGGTTCCAGTGGAGGTCACCGAAGAGCTTGTCTCTAGGACAATGGGGGCGATTGAAGGAATAAGGGCGCTCGAGCGGTCAAACACAATACCCCCACCTATGCTGGATAGTCCAAAATGTATGGGTTGTTCTCTATCAGGTATCTGCCTACCGGACGAAACGAATCAATTGGAGGGT
This sequence comes from Methanomassiliicoccaceae archaeon, assembly GCA_963726655.1. Lineage (GTDB taxonomy): Archaea > Thermoplasmatota > Thermoplasmata > Methanomassiliicoccales > Methanomassiliicoccaceae > CAVSDP01. The sequence continues at coordinate 14,054 of CAVSDP010000057.1, read as the reverse complement.
AAGGACAAAGGTTGCCGTAGGCTGTACCCGTCAAGGGACGATTCGATACCTGTTTACGTAGTGGGCGATGGGGCGTTAGTTAAGAAAAGGGAAGGCCGCTTGGAGGTTTGGCGATACGGGGAAAAGGTCAATGACATCCCACTACATGACGTGAGCCAGGTGTCACTGTATGGGAATGCGTCAATGACACAGCCGATCATGGTAGAGCTCATGCAACGGGACGTACCGATACTTTTCTTCAGCTCCGGTGGCTGGTTCATGGGTCACACAATGAGCACATGGAGCAAGAAACTGTGAACTTGCGTATCAAGCAATTCGAAGTGGCCGCTGACCATGAGCAATGCTTACCTATTGCACAAGCGATGATCTCTGGCAAGATCAAGAACTGTCGAACGCTCCTAAGACGGGAACGCTGAGACGTTCCCTATGATGCGCTGGAGCGATTGAACCGATTGTCAATAGAAGTCCTTGGAACACCTAACATGAACTCATTATTGGGGGTCGAAGGTAGCGCCGCGCAGATCTATTTTTGGCAATTTCTCGAAGCTGTTGAAAGGGGAGGGCCGTTTTAACTTCGAGAACAGGAACCGGCGTCCCCCAATGGACCCAGTGAACGCTGTTCTCTCGTATCTCTATGGCATCCTGGTAAAGGAATATACCGTAACGATATTGAGTGTTGGCATGGACCCTTATCGTGGTATCTATCATCAACCGAAGCATGGTAAGCCCGCTTTAGCGTTAGATCTGATGGAAGAATTCAGGCCGCTGATCGCAGACTCGGTGGCGATAACCCTCTTCAACAATGGGGAGCTGACGAACGATGACTTCCTGGTCACAGACCTTGGGACCACTATGACCACGGAAGGCAAGAAGGCCATACTGAGGGGGTTTGAAAGAAGGATGCAGACCGAGATAAGCCATCCGCTATTCCATTATGTGGTCTCATATCGTCGAGTATTGGAGGTCCAAGCGAGACTATTGAGCAGGGTTATCATGGGCGAGCTAAGTGAATACCCAGCATTCACTACAAGGTGATAACATGCCAGGACTGAACTATTATCTGGTAAGCTATGATATACGAGATGAAAAAAGGTTGAGGATGGTCTACAAGAAGATGAAGGAGTTCGGAAATCGATTGCATTTTTCGGTGTTCAGATGCGATCTGACCCGTCAGGGTCGCGCGGAGCTTATCGCTCAGTTAACAGAAATAATCAACCATGATGAGGATCGCATAATGATTGTCGACCTGGGCCCCGTTCACGGGGATGTCGAAGAAAGATTGTTCTTTATGGGATCGTCCACCGAAGAAGAGCCCTCAAGACAGTTCATTGTGTAAATCGAGCGGCTCTGTGGTGCCGTTAGTCCCGGGAGGCGCTCGATGTAAAGTCTGGATGTACAATTTAATGGTAAAATATACAGAACAGGGGGAAGAAAAAATTTATTATTCAGATACCCTCTCGCAAAGAGCGGAGTAAGCCCATTAGCCAGCAATGCGCCATTTCTCGGCGCCGTATCCACGTCTGAAATGACGTGGCTCAATTGAAGCATAGCCCGTAATGGTATATATGTCCGGGTATATAAAGGGTATCCACGTCTGAAATGACGTGGCTCAATTGAAGCAAATAATACCACCGAAAAAGAGCGGATTGTATAAAGTATCCACGTCTGAAATGACGTGGCTCAATTGAAGCAAACCATGATACTGAGGATGACTTATTTGGAATGGATGGTATCCACGTCTGAAATGACGTGGCTCAATTGAAGCTGGAGGTGTTTATACCCAAGTTAAATTGCTCGGATTATGGTATCCACGTCTGAAATGACGTGGCTCAATTGAAGCAATCGCTGGCCGAGAGTGTAACTCAGGCTATGATCGTGTATCCACGTCTGAAATGACGTGGCTCAATTGAAGCCACTGTTGTTTGTGGATGTAGTTATCATTTCCGGATTATATCCACGTCTGAAATGACGTGGCTCAATTGAAGCGTTGTGGATGGTGGGGCGAACTCAATTGCGTCTGATGTATCCATGTTGAAATGACGTGGCTCAATTGAAGCGGCCCATGGTGATGAGCAATCGTGTCCTTATTGGATCTCAATGTCTATCGCACGTCTTGAAATGACGTGGCTCAATTGAAGCCGTGAGTTAGTCGCGCAACAGCCGATGGGACGTTGCGATATTGGTATCCACGTCTGAAATGACGTGGCTCAATTGAAGCGGTATGATCTAGAATGGTTTAACTGAACGATTCTCAACTGGTATCCACAGTCTGAAATGACGTGGCTCAATTGAAGCATGTGTCTGACAATGGGAGCAAGTTAACAATATGTGGCTCAGTATCCACGTTGAAATGACGTGGCTCAATTGAAGCATGCATCATGAGAGGGCGAGTTTCCTCGAGCCAAAAGGGTTTGTATCCACGTCTGAAATGACGTGGCTCAATTGAAGCAGTACCGGGGCCTTCATGGGAAGGTCCTGTCGACATCGGTATCCACGTCTGAAATGATTGGCTCAATTGAAGCAGTCAAGGGTATACATCTGAATGACTATCTGACGAGTATCCACGTCTGAAATGACGTGGCTCAATTGAAGCTGGCCCCAAAAAGATTTACCTTTGCGCCCTCTCGCGTATCCACATTCTGAAATGACGTGGCTCAATTGAAGCTAGCTATCATACTTGGAACGCTCGTGTCTCCGTTGGAGGTATCCACATTCTGAAATGACGTGGCTCAATTGAAGCACGGCTACCCCAAGGATCGCGTATTTGCCGTTTGGCGTATCCACAGTCTGAAATGACGTGGCTCGATTGAAGCATGCAGGTCTTAACAAGGGCAGCAAGGCCGTGGAGTATATCCACAGTCTTAAATGACGTGGCTCAATTGAAGCTGAGCCGTCCCGCCGAAGCAGTCGGTCAGAACATCCGTATCCACGTCTGAAATGACGCTGGCTCAATTGAAGATTACGGCGGCCTCATCCGGCAACTTTAGAGCCATCGAGGTATCCACGTCTGAAATGACGTGGCTCAATTGAAGCATCTGATGATCAAGGGCTCGGTCAAGGGCGTTATGATGGGTATCCACATGTCTGAAATGAACGTGGCTCAATTGAAGCAGAGGTTGGCCCTGCGTCATTATGATGTACCTCTTGCGTATCCACATGTCTGAAATGACCAGTGGCTCAATTGAAGCCTGTAATATATTATAATAATATAATATGTTAGAACAATGGTATCCACGTCTGAAATGACGTGGCTCAATTGAAGCGATGTAAAGGAAATTATAGAATCCTTAATAGGCTGTATCACGTCTGTAAATGACGTGGCTCAATTGAAGCTAGGCTTAATCGCGCGGCCTTCTTGGCGCACTTGCTGGTATCCACATCTGAAATGACGTGGCTCAATTGAAGCCTAAACTTAAGGAAGCAATAGCTGCGGTGGATATGCCGTATCCACGTCTGAAATGACGTGGCTCAATTTGAAGCATGTCCTTGAACTGCCGTATCAGGTCCAGGTCCCGAGTATCCACGTCTGAAATGACGTGGCTCAATTGAAGCAAGAACAGTGCTGCGAAGGTCGGCGCACTGCCATCACGATATCCACGTCTGAAATGACGTGGCTCAATTGAAGCAGGTCGTATGGTTGACTTCCTTCACGTCCGGGTAAGTATCCACGTTCTGAAATGACGTGGCTCAATTGAAGCTATCGCCCAGAACAGCTAATCTATTATGTTGAGGCCGTATTCCACGTCTGAAATGCACGTGGCTCAATTGAAGCTGGTTGCTCAAGCACACGTCGAGCTGTGGTGTGCTAGGTATCCACGTCTGAAATGACGTGGCTCAATTGAAGCATCGATTATGACTCGGCAGCTTGCTGGATCTTAGGCAGTATCCACGTCTGAAATGACGTGGCTCAATTGAAGCTGAAGATGGTAGGTGATCAGTGGCAGGACTACTATGTATTCCACGTCTGAAATGACGTGGCTCAATTGAAGCCCATCGCATCGGGCTGCCATCTGCTTTCGCAGATTCAGGTATCCATGTCTGAAATGACGTGGCTCAATTGAAGCTGCATCAGGGCATCGAGGTAGATAGCGCGAAGGTAAGTATCCACGTCTGAAATGACGTGGCTCAATTGAAGCCAGGCCGGAGCGCATACTACGGTGATGGTCGGGTTCGTATCCACGTCTGAAAATGACGTGGCTCAATTGAGACTTAGGTCGCCGATGGGGAATGATGGGCAGGAGGGGACGGGTATCCACGTCTGAAATGACGTGGCTCAATTGAAGCCGAATTTCAGCCCAGATATATGGTGGTTACGCTGATGGTATCCACGTCTGAAATGACGTGGCTCAATCGAAGCCCGATCGCAGTGTGTATCTGGCCGCGGATGTATGCGTATCCACGTCTGAAATGACGTGGCTCAATTGAAGCAGATTGAGTTTTGTCCGACTACATGAGATCAGGATTTAGATCCACGTCTGAAATGACGTGGCTCAATTGAAGCGCGAGTCTGTCGTAAATCGCATACATGGGGCTAGAGGGTATCCACAGTCTGAAATGACGTGGCTCAATTGAAGCGTACGCCATGAATTGAATCTGGCCGCAGACCCTTGCTGTACTGTATCCATGTCTGAAATGACGTGGCTCAATTGAAGCCGTCAGTCATTTCGCTAGTCCATGCCGTATTGATGCCCAGTTTCCACAGTCTGAAATGACGTGGCTCAATTGAAGCCGCCAGGCTGTCGGGCTTAATTCCCATGTTATGCGAGCAGGTATCCACGTCTGAAATGACGGTCACTCAATTGAAGCGTGCTATCCGGGATGCTATCCCTAACGACAGTTAAGGGTATCCACGTCTGAAATGAAGTGGCTCAATTGAAGCGCCGGAGCTGGTCAGGGCGTAATTAACCTGAATGTGGTATCCACGTCTCAAATGACGTGGGCTCAATTGAAGCCGGCGCGTACGGGCTGACGTATCTGGCCGAGGGCTGTATCCACGTCTGAAATGACGTGGCTCAATTGAAGCACGGCGATGCCGGCATCAGGGGACGATTCCAGATCGTATTCCATGTCTGAAATGAAGTGGCTCAATTGAAGCAAGTCCAGATTGCCATATACACCGACCAGGCCGGAGAAGTATCCACGTCTGAAATGACGTGGCTCAATTGAAGCGGCGACCTGAGATTTTACCTTGTCGCGGAACCCGGTTTGTATCCACGTCTGAAATGATGTGGCTCAATTGTTCTATTTCCTTGGTCTTCAATAGAAACGAACAACTGTGAGCTGTTTGTGAAACTATTGGATACACCGAGCTCAGGGATAATGAAAAACTAACGATAGGACTATTGTTGACACATTCCATAAGCAAGATTTACAACCAAGACGTAATACTAGATGATTGATTATCGATGCTTCGGGCATCTGACTATATATTCATTCTTCCGGTCCTGCTAGAAGTCTACTTAGCTAGAGCTGTGCGACGTTTGGGGCGTTCTTCACGTCTTCTATGGTGTCAGAATCCATTAGTTAGCCGACATCCCCCTTTTTGGAAGGTTTGCTTATAAAGTAAATGCCCCGTAGTTTGTCGACACCCCCGAACGCATATAAATAACCGGATAAGGTGCTCCTCGGGACCTGCATCCGCTCAGCTAGCTTCTTTACCGAAGTACTCGGATCCTAGCGAATATCCCACATATCTCGAGCTCGGTTATCGCCTTCTTCTTAGGTCCCTTTACCTCGTTACCCCGCTTTGGATGACCGAACGGACGACCAGAGTGCGTCCCTACTCTTTTCGCTTTGTCGACACCTTCCTTGACCCTGGTGACTATCATCTCACGTTCCCATTCAGCCGCTGCACTGATGATTCTCGTGCCATGCGTCTTGACGGGTCCTCGTGCAAAGTATCTATCTCTTGATCGAATGCGATAAGGCCGATATGTTGGCCTTCCAGGTCTTTGATTATATTCTCCGTGTTGACGAGAGACCTCATCATACGGTCCAGCTTAGTGACCAGGATAACATCGAACTTAGGACGGGACCTTGAGCCGTTCTTATGGATACCAGTATCGATCATCATGCGGTCGAGGTCGGGACGCGAATCATCCTTCCCGCTGGCCTTATCCTCATAGTGATCAAAGACCTCCCATCCCTGGCCCTTTGCGTAGTCATATAACCGTAGCTTCTGACCTGTGGTATCTTGCTCCTCGGTCGATACTCTGGCATAGAGAGCGACCTTCATCGGGTCACCCCAAAAAAGAGAGGTAATGGGTTTATTGAGGTCTCTTGCCAATCTTGCAAGTATATTTTATAAGGTCCCAATATTGGCACCGGGTATCTCTGCATGTTTCTATTCTTTCTCTGCACTGGATAGGTGGTATCGGTTGGGGAGTTTGCCCCGTTCTTATTAGCATCAGAAGCAGGGGAAACGGGGGAGATATTTATACAAGCGGACATTCTTGAGCATGAATGTCCGATCATCGGTACATCACCCCGTACTTCTCCTTCTTGCCATCCTCGGATGCTAACGCTGGGTCCTCGGCACATACTTCATCCTGTCCATGACCTCCTTGGCCTTCGTCCTGAGCTCTATGCCGTTGATGGCAGCGACGTTCTCCATGCCCTGCTTGGGGAGGGAAAGAGCCTCTACGACAAGCTTCAGGTCCTCGAGGAGGCCCCCGACCGTGGACTTTAGAGTAACGACCTCGCCCGGAAGGTCGAGGCTTATGACTGCCCTCTCCAGATCGGTGGTCTCGAGCTCCGACGGCCCTCGCTGTTCGAGAACCACGATCTGCCGTCAGTTGACTTCATGTAGAACTTCTCGGCCGCTCCCTTCAGGAGCGCTGGATTGTCAACACCGATATGCCTCTGCCAGTCTGTATCTTCGACTTCCCAGAGCCGCCATCCCAGGTTCTTCATCATGTAGTTCGCTACATCGGTGACGATGCCCTGGCGATATCGTCCTCTTTCGGGAGCTGCTCGGCAGTAAGATCTAGCTTCGGGGCATAGATGTACATCATCGTCCTGCCGCCCTCCTTGAAGGACCTCTCCAGCTCTATCTCAATGAACCAGTCCTTGTACGGCACCTGGGCATAGCAGCGCTGGATGTTGCGGTACTTGTTCCCTATCTTGTAGAATTTTAGTTCTCCCTCTTTGAGGACCTGCATCTTGTACTTCTTGTGATGGACCTTCCCGGTCGCGACCTCGCGATATTTTGCTGATATGTGCTTGACACCATTTACACCCCTAGTGTAAACAATCAACTTTGAGTCAACTATGACCTTATCCAGTTCGGGGCCTTTCAAGCCTTCCTCGTAGAACTTCGGTCTATTCGTTCCCTTGACATGAATAAGGTATCCTTCGCTTACAAGATCGCTCGCGATCCTGCTTACCTGCCCCTTGTCCATTCTTGTTATCTCTATCACTTTGGCCTGCGAGTTATGCTCGGCTAGCAGAGCATAGATCCTTAGACGGGCCTCGTCGTTGCGGAGAGGCTCAACCATGGGTCCTGCTCCCCCTGCGTAAGTTGACAGTGATGTTGACAGTCAATTAAAAAAATAGTTGACCTTTGTTCAATTGGCTTTGCATAGTTGACTGTTAAGTTGAATGCACACTTCTTAGTTGACTCCTTAGTTGACTCCTTAGTTGACTTTCTCACATCTGGTCTTTCTTGGTTGACTGTAAAACCAAGCGTTGATCTTGGTTGACTGTTAGGACAACCGAAACAATGCCCCTTATCTATCAACCCAGGGCTGGCGGAGAAGCTTAGATCGGCCTTTAGAGGGCAGAGCATTGATCTGCCTCCTTGCGATGGAAGCCTAGACGAACGAGTTTAGCAGCGTAGGCGGAAGGGTGCCACAGCGGAAGGTCCTCCGTCCACCTCTTGTGGTCCCACTTCTCCCATTCTGCCTTGTCTTTGTGGATGGTTACCGTTGTGCCGTCTTGGTGCTGTAGGACATAAGTGCGGCTATCACTGCTGATCCTCGTCATCTCCTCGCCCCTTCGGACTTTTCTGGGTCCTTTGTAGTGGACGGACTCGTATCCGCCCGTCCACTACCATTCTCGGCCCCAATCTGGCCGCTTCCGCTCGCCGATCCCTTGCTGTATGTATTGAACGCATACCTGGAACCGAACCTAAGACGGAATTTATAGCAATAAAGGCAGGGAGCACATGAATCTCCCTTGCAACGCTCTCTCATTTCTTTACAAGCATCACGGTCCTCTGAACCGTCGACATATTCACAGTAGTCACAGCAATCAGGTCGTATCTCATCCTTCAAAGACAGACCCTCTAGACCGTACATGGTGTCAAAGTGTTGGAAACCGTCCAGATAATGGGAGAAAGTGCACGCACTTATGATGAATAGACGGGCGTTATGGAACAGTTTTCCTGTATGAATGGCCATCAACAGCCCCCGGCGATAGCTTGAGCTAATCCGCTAACGTTACTATGATGACCTGACGGGCCTCCGAGGCCCTCAGGCGCTCCAACTGGTCGATGAGAGAATCCTACTTGGTCCCGGAGGACTTTACCAGCTTGATGATCTAATGCAAAGGGGTTTATACCGATATGGTTAATATTGAAAGCTAACTATATAGCGTAGGTTGTTACCGTGACATCTGCAGTAAGTGAAAAATGGCGACAGGGCCGCATACCACAGGTGCTTCTAGATTTCATGAGGGCCCCGGGTGGACACTCCCTGATGGTGAAGGGGGACGCTGGAACCGGAAAGACGACGCTTGCACTGCAGATGATAGAAGAGCTGAGCGGTGAACAGCCTGATTATTATCTATCAACAAGGGTCTCGGATGAGGCTCTTTATAGACAATTCCCCTGGGTACGGGAAAGGGCAAAGCGTGACAATATACTGAAAGCAGGAAAATCTTTCTTGAAAAGGACAAGGGAGCAGTCAGCGAGCGCTGAGCCATCAGCTCACCAGCCTATCACCGTGCAGGCCGCAAAGGACCTTCTACGTGCTCTGAGCACGCAGTCCGATAATGCAATGGTAGTACGTTCCGAACTTCAAAAGCTCGAAGGGCAGATAGAGGCTGGAGAGGTCGGCTCAGAATCAGAAGGCAATTTCACGGGCGAGATCACTGAGGAAGACATCACATTGGACCTGGGAGTGATACACTTCCAGAGCTTGAGATAGCATACGATCTTGCGGAGGCGAACCTTCCAAAGAAGACCCTCATGGTCGTTGATTCGATCGATGCTCTGTCAGAGAGGTATGGCATACCTGCGCCAAGAATAATCAATACGCTCCAGAAGGACCTAGCTGAGAACTCAGGTACTAATATAGTATATACATTAGAAAAATCAGGTAAGACGGAACTGGATTATCTGGGCGATGGCGTCATCCAGTGTCTGAGCGAGGACCGGGATGGAAGACGTGTGTTAGACGGATGGTCATCGAGAAGCTTCGCGGTCAATCCATCGAACAGTGGAAATATTATTTTACTCTGATGGGCGGCAGGATAACGACCTTTGAGCCAACATGGGTCAGGATACCGGACAAGCTCAGGCCGTATGCCCCGATATTGGACCCGGGGGTCAATACCGTTTCTACGGGCAATGCATCCATTGACGGGGCCATTGGCGGGTTCCCGAGAGGCTCATTGGTCCTTCTTGAGTTCGACCTTGATGTCCACCAGGATGTGGTAAGGTGCATCGAGCTAAGCATGATAGCTGACTTCCTTTCAAAGGAAAGAGGAGTGGTTTGGCTGCCGATGTACGCGACCGACTATAAGATAATAGGTGACCAGATAGGTCAATTGGTCGGCCCGAAAGTTCTTAGCAGCAGTTTCCGCATGCTGGAGACCGAAGCTAAGGACATCAACTATCCGTTCGTATCTACTATAGAAGGGAGCGATGCTCAGCAGGACCTAAGTCTGTCATCATTGAGATATATGCTCGGGGATTCGAAAGAGCCTTTCCTCTCCATACTTGGATATGATGCAATGGAACCCGTGTACGGTCCAGGGGTCTTCAAGGATACGCTGCCGCACATAGACTCCATGCGCCGCGGGGGCAATATCGTGATAGCCATAGCGTCCTCGATGTCCCAGAGCCTTCCTTCCTTGAGAGAGCAAGCAAAGATGCATATCAAGTTCGAGAACATGGCAGGATGCGTCATGGCATGCGGACAAAAACCACGCACACCCTACTATTATCTTGACACTGAGAATGCGGAAGGACGGTTGCCTGCACCTAGGCTCATGCCGATGATCTGAACAGAGGGAGGGCCGCATCGCCCTCCTTCCCATCGGATGAATGTTATCGAAAATGATATGTAATTTTATCGTGACATTATTATTGTTCTTAAGAATAAGAACAACCTCAATTAATCCTGGCATTGATACTCTGGTGGGATATCTTTTTATATGAACATCGATACGATGAACATGTATCGGAATGAGACCTACGATGAGGAACTATCCCATCTCATCGCCGACGAGTACGCAGGGAAGATACTAGCAGCGACATATAATCAGCCAATGCCGGTCCAGCAGATCAGCAAGGATTGTAGCATACCGATAGCTGTAGCATATCGTCGCATGTCCAAGATGGAAGAGCTCGGACTAGTAAGATGTGTTGGCTTCAAAGAGGTCTATCGAGGAAAGAAAGTATCTTACTATCAATGTGCCATTCACATAGCCAGGGTCATTTTCTCCGAGGGGAGGTTCAAGGTGGATATCGATTTCCTTCAGGATTCCGATATGATAAGGATCGGCGACTATCAGATGAACAGTTCTCCGATCATCAACGGAGCTAGTTGCGGCCAATAAGGTAGGATCGCGCACATCCGGCTCGTCGGCGGAACGCGCATTTTTACTGGCCTTTAAGTATTATTTGTTATCATAATCAATAATTGAAATCTGGAGGAAGGCTTTATTTTATAATCCCTCCATTTAGTGATTGGAGAATGTGGTAGAAAATGGTTGATGTGCTTAGGGTCTCGCAATTGCTGACCGACGAATATTCGGTCAAGATACTGGTAGCCACGGTACGTCAGCCACGATCGGCACAGGATATAGCGATGAAGTTCGGTATCCCCATCGCAGCGTGCTACCGACGGATCAAGGACCTAGAGTCCGCTGGTCTGCTAGTATGTCAGGAGCGTCGCTTATCACAACAAGGAAAACGTGTTTCTTATTATCTTTCCATGCTCAAGAACGCTTATGTTTTCTTTGAGGATGGGCATCTTAGGGTAAAGTTCCAGCTGAAGACCGGCGGAGCTGACCGTTTTGGCTCCGATTGGCATGAGGTCGAGCTTGAACCGTCCAAAGACCTGGGCGGCAGCGGGAACGAGGAACATGACGATGAGGATGGTCAGTGAGATGGCTGGCAAGGTCCAGTAACACGGCTGGACGGCAAAAGTCTTATAAACAAGTGTTAGCATCTCCATGTTTGCCAAGCCTATATAAGCTTGCTATTTGAGTGTGAACGCATGACTGAACTCTTGGAGGAGCTCGAACAGAAGCGACAACTCCATAATAATGAAGCGGAAAAACACCGCAAAGTTCGAGACGAGCTTAATGAGAAGACAAGGGAATGGGTTGAGAAACGGGACACCCTGAACGGAAAGGTCAGGGAGCTTGTTGAAGAGGCTGCTAAACACCGCGAGGCCAGGGACCAGCTCAATGAGAAGGTCAAGGTCGCCAAGGTCGAGCGCGATAAATGGAACAAGGCCGTCAACGAGATGAACGAGAACTTGATGAAGGTCAAAAAGGATAACCTTCCCAAGAACGGACCACCCATCTCTAGGATGAAGAAAGAGCTCAAGAACCTTGAGTTCAAGCAAATGACCTCTGTTCTTTCTACTGAAAAAGAAAGGGAACTTATCGATCAATTGGCTGCTATGCAGGCACAGATCCGCGAAAGGGAGAAGGCCTACGAGCAGAATGACGAGGTCAAAGGGGCCATCAAGGAACTGCGTGAGGCCAAGGATAAGGCTGAATCGTTCCACAAGGAAGTTTCTGATTGCGCTGAGAAAGCACAGTCCGAGCACGACGCTATGATCGGATTATACGAGCAAGCGGACGCCTTGAGGAAGGAAGCAGATGTGGCGCAAGAGTCCTTCATCGCTAACAAGCTGAACGCTGATGAAGAGCACAGGAACCATATCGAGAACATCCGACAGGTCCATGATTACGATAAGATCATCGCCGGCATGAGGCAGAAAGCCCGCAAGGCAAAGAAGAAAGAGGACGAGTCCTCCGCCAAGGAAGAAGCCGAGAAAATATACGAGCGCTTCAAGAACGGAGAGAAGCTCAGCACCGATGACCTAATGGCCCTTCAGAAATCTGGGTATCTTTGAAAACCTTTTTCCTTAATCAATATTTTTTCTAATGTAACTATTGGAATAATTAAGAATATATTTTTATAAACCATAAACAAAATCTATAAATAGCCTAGAGTGAATATTAGGCATGGGAAGCGTTGGGCTAGTTTACAGAGTGCATCCCATCCCTTCTGACAGAGCTAGCCCTTCCCACTTCCTTTTGGTTCTGGTATAGATATTTTTGAGGGCTTTGCTATGTCACTTGAGCTTGTGTGGTACCCGAATTCCTGGTTCGTCATAAAGAATGAGAGAACGGTCATAGATATCGATCCGTCAAAGGTATCGGCACGTCACCAGCAAAAGGAAAAGGCACTGAACGGGTCCGCGGGCAAGATGGAGGTAACAGACCCATTTACGCCGGCAGATCTGATACTTGTTACGCACGGCCACTCGGACCATCTGAACACTACGACGATAGAACGGCTCAAGAAAGAAGGCACTATTATCGTCGCCCCGGGATCATGCAAGAAAAAATTGGGCGAGAATATAGAACAGATAGCTCCTGGCGAAAGCATCACTTTGAATGATGTAACGATAAGCGCAGTTCATGCTTACAATAAGCCGAAGTTCCTGCGGCCGACGATGCATAAGAAAGGAAAAGGCGTGGGCTACGTCATAGCTATCGATGGGAAGCGCATTTATCACGCTGGGGATACAAGCTTGATACCAGAGATGTCCGACCTGGGGAACATCGACATAGCGTTATTGCCGATAGGCGGCATGGTCACAATGGACCTGAAAGATGCGGCAGAAGCTATCAGGACCATACGACCGAAGATAGTTGTGCCTATGCATATGCTCAATAAGGACCCTAATGAACTGAGGAAGCTCATCGACGACCCCAAGATAGATATCCAGGTCCTTTCCCCCGGTGGGAAGCTAGTATTATGATGATAACATTTAAAACGGTCCGAGCCGCTTAGCTCAATAAGGTGTATGGATGGTACTAGAGGGCTTGGGAGAATCCCTGCGTAAGGTCCTGAAGAGGATCACTGGCGCCAGCAATATAGATGAGGCGCTGGTAAAGGAGATAAGCAAGGATATCCAGCGTGCATTATTACAGGCCGATGTCAACGTCAAGCTCGTCCTCGAGCTCTCGAAGGAGGTCGAGCGAAGATCCCTGACAGAAAAGCCAGCAGCTGGAACAAGCCCGAAGGAACATGTTGTAAGGATAATCTACGAGGAGCTGACAAGGATATTGGGCAGCCCGAAACAGCTTCAGCTGACCAAGCAGACGATAATGATGGTCGGACTGTATGGGCAAGGCAAGACAACAACGTCCGGAAAGCTGGCCAGATATTTCCATAAACGCGGCATGTCCGTAGGTCTAATAGCGGCTGATGTCCACAGGCCTGCTGCATACGACCAGCTAAAGCAGATAGCTGAGAAGGTCGGAGTGCAGATATATGGGGAGCCAGGCGAAAAGGACGCTGTGAAGATAGTAGAGCACGGCCTTGCGAAGCTATCTGCAGAATCGGTGATCATCATCGATACATCTGGAAGGCATGCTCTTGAGAGCGATCTCATCGACGAGCTGAAAAGGGTGGATGCGGTAGCCAAGCCTTCTGAGCGGATACTTGTGCTGGATGCTTCAGTTGGCCAGCAGGCAGGTCCGCAAGCGAAGGCCTTCCACGATGCTGTTGGCGTGACCAGCACGATCATAACAAAGATGGACGGCACGGCCAAGGGCGGCGGCGCGCTGAGCGCTGTTGCTCA
>CAVSDP010000056.1:0-17492 GCA_963726655.1 Methanomassiliicoccaceae archaeon | reverse complement strand
TTATCGTACTGGCGCCCCGGCCAGAGGTGAGCGCAGGAGAAAAGACAACCAGCTTCTCTGCATAGAGGGGCATTAGGGGATAAAAGCGGAGCTTCTGGAAAGGGCGTGTTCCTGGCACAGGGCCTAGTATACCTCATGTTACTCTGAGGACGCCTTTCCATATGGCTGTCTCAGCCATTGGAAGAAACGGGTCCCACTATGGTATTCAGCTCAGTCTTAGTTTAATAATTCTTTCTATTTGAATGTGCAATGACACCTCCGCAATGGCAATCATAATGCTTAATGACATTGTTCAGCCACCTGTTAAGGATAGACCTAACGACAAAACCAGGCAAAGTTGCGTGATAGAGCTCCAGGCTACTGAAATCGAGCTATTACTCACTCCTCCTGCTATATTAAATAACTAACGAAATGCCTAGAATTCTCTAGGCAATAGCGTCCTCAATCTTTCGCTCTGGCCGATGCTCTGTATGAAGAATCGAAATATAATGAAAGGTAAGGTATGTCCACACCAAAATACTGCAACCATGCCTGTGCAGCTGACCACCTGGGGTTCCTCCAACTGAGGTGGAAAGGGACAGAGGCACCTCAACGGAGCACACATCCAGCGGGCCCCAACAAAAGCAGCAATATCACAGACTCCATGGTAGCTGGAGCTTTTGAGGGACTATTTGTGCTATATATTCAACTTAATGAAGATAAGGAAAAATATATAATGAAGCAAAAATCATGGTGAAGGGTAGTCTGTTATGACTGGTAATAGACCAGTCTGCCATAAATTGGCAACACCCATCTCATCTCACCTCAAAGAGCTGGTACAAAAAAATAAATGGGAGATAGAGGAAGAGGACCATACGCAGAAGACGAAAGTGGGGAATGAGTTCTTCTCAATCTCAAGAATTCTGCAAGAATAAGAAAGATGGCCATGGGGCTATGAAGAAGATGCCCAAATTCAGGCAACTTGTAAAATGCTCGATTTAAATTAAAAAGTGCACAGGCCCCAGCTCTTTTTACCAATCAACTAGAATTGGCAATTATATACCTATTCTTGTTGAGTTGTTGGTTAGATAGATTATATGCGGTCAATTTTAATTAGATCTACCTAAAAATGGTCTAATAATTCTGGCATTTGACCATATTGAATTATAAAAGTGAGACTTGGGATTAAGAAAGAAAGGCAGCTGAATAGGACATAATGCTGTATTCATAATATTATCTTTATATCTCATATAAGCTCTGTCCGCAAGGTTAATAGATATCTCAATCCAGCCTTTATGACTATTTAGACTGGTCCCGGGTGTCTATAAACCACAGTTTAAAGGGAAATTTGAGCAGGGAAGAGGGGGATGCGCTAAGGCTTCGAGCTGTTTGACAAGCTCGCAGCCTATAGCGTTCGAACTTCAGCCGCAGAGAATCAAGCATAGTATAACCTATAGTTGAAAAGTGCGTTTATCGGGTCTACAAAACCGATACGATCTTCCTGTTTTCCGATCACCCTGTACCTCGAACTCCAATCTCTTATCGTCTCATCTACTTTCGATAAGAGATTGGAGTTCGAGGGTCGGGTAAAGGAAAACAGGAAGATCATATGGATTTGTAGACCCGATAAACGCACTTTTCAACTATAGGTTATACTATGCTTGGATCTCAGGCTAGAGAGCTGCGAACGCTATCGGCTGCGACTTGTCAAACAGCTCAAAGACCTTCACGCCGTCCCTCTCTTTCCCTGCTCAAAGTTCCTTTAAACTGTGGTTTATAGACACCCGGGACCAGTCTAAATAGTCATAAAGGCTAGATTGCGATATCTCTAACCTTGCGGACAGAGCTTTTATCGAGATATGAGATCATCTATGAATACAGCATTATGTCCTCCTCGGCTGTTGCCTTCTTTCTTAATCCCAGATTTTCACTTTTGCTGATCAATATGGTCAATCCCAGGATCTAACCATTTTTAGGTGATATCTAATTAAAATTGACCGCATCTGATCTATCTAACCAACAACTCAGACAATAGGTATATAATTGCCGATCTAGTTGATCGGTAAAAAGAGCTGGGGCGTTATCCCTTAACTAAATCGAGCATTTTACAAGTTGCCTGAATTTGGGCATCTTTCTTGGTCGGCCCATGGCCATCTTCTTTATTCTTCCCGATCTTGATCGAGTAGAAGGACTCATTCCCGCTTTTCGTCTTCTGAGTATGGTACTCTTCCTCTATCTCCCATTTATTTTTTTCTACCAGCTCTTTGAGGTCAGTAATGGGGTCTTGCCAATTTATCGCAAGCTCCATTCTTTTGTAGGTCATAACGAGCTCCTTCACCATGATTTTTGCTTCATTATATCCTTTTTCCTTATCTTCATTAGTTAGAAATATGGCGCCGATCACTGCCTCAAAAGCTCCAGCTACCATGGAGTCTGTGATATTGCTGCTTTTGTTAGAGGGCCCCACTGCAATATACTCGTTGAGACCTATCTCCCTTCCCACCTCGTTCAAGATCCCGTCGCTGCGCAGATAGTTGCATATTTTGGACATCTTACCTTCATTATATTTCGATTCTTCATACAGAGCATCGGCCAGACAAAGATTGAGGACGCTATTGCCTAAGAATTCTAGGCGTTCATTATTATTTGATCCCGCGGAGGAGTGAGTAATAGCTCGATTCCATAGGTCTGGAGCTCTATCACGCAACCTATCGATGATCGCCTTAGCATCATTCATATGTAACAGGTGGCTGAACAATGTCATTAAGCATTATGATTGCCATTGCGATATCATCGCATTTCAATAGAAAGAATTCTGAACTAAGACTGAGCTGATACCATAATAGACCCCGTTTCTTCCAATGGCTGGACGGCCATATGGAAAGGCGTCCTCAAGTAACGTGAGGTATCTTAGGCACTGTGCAGGAACGCGCCCTTTCCAGAGAACTTCGCTTTATCCCCTAATGCCTCTTCTATCCGGAGAAGCTGGTTGTACTTCTCTATGCGCTCACCTCTGGCCGGGGCGCCGGTCTTTATCTTTCCTCCACCCATTGCGACGGCCAGTTCCGATATGAAAGTATCGATCGTCTCCCCGCTCCGGTGCGAAACCTCGATGCCCCATCCCTGGTCCCGGGCCATCTTGATGGCGTCGATCGTCTCAGTGACGGTGCCGATCTGATTGGGCTTTATGAGCACGGAGTTGGCTACATTTTCCCTGATGCCCCTGCTGATAAGCTCCACGTTCGTAACGAGAAGATCATCGCCTACCAGTTCGACCTTTTTACCGATGCGGGCGTTCAAGCTGCGCCATCCGCTCCAATCGTCCTCTGCCAGACCGTCCTCGATAGATATTAAAGGGTATTTCGAGATCAGCGATGCATATCTGTCGATCATCTCGTCCGAAGAAAGAGTAACGTTCTCTGTGCGCAGTCTATAGCCTCCCTCGCTGAAGAAGCCGCTGGACGCTGGATCTATTGCCAGCCCGATATCTCGTCCTGGCACATATCCTGCTTCCTCGATCGCCTCGATTGCAAGTTCCAGTGGTTTTTCGTTCGATCCCACTTTCACCACGAAGCCGCCCTCGTCGCCGACCGCCGTGCTGTACCCTTCCTTTTTTAGCAATGCCTTCAACTCATGGTATGTCTCAGCTCCCCATCTTAGGGCCTCTCTGAAGCTACCCGCCCCGTACGGGACGATCATGTACTCCTGAAAATCCGGCCCCTGCCAATTCGCATGCACACCGCCATTGAGAACATTCATCATCGGCACCGGAAGAAGATATCTTTCCGGACTTCCAAGAAGCTGCCATGTCGCTTCGCTCCTTGCCATGGCGCCCGCTTTGCACACAGCGATGGAAACGGCGATCATAGCATTGGCGCCTAGCCGGCTCTTGTTCTTTGTGCCGTCCAGAGATATCATTTTCCCGTCGATGCTCTTCTGGTCAGCTGCATCCATCCCGATGAGGAGCGATGCTATCTCGCCATTGACATTGGCCACTGCCTTGAGAACGCCCTTTCCGCCATAGCGGATGTCCTTATCCCTGAGCTCAGCAGCCTCGGATCTTCCGGTCGATGCGCCTGATGGCGATGCTGCCCTGGCCATGATGTTGTTCTCAGCCAGACCTCGGCCTCGACGGTCGGATTCCCTCTTGAGTCCAATATTTCCCTTGCATGGATGCTTTTTATTGTTGCTTTCATATGACGCCCTCTTTTTAAGATCTAATCATTGCCTGATGATCGCGTTCTTTCATCGCTAGATCATCTCACAACGACCACGGTCGTCTTTGCCCCTTGGACGACCGCCTTAGATACGCTGCCCATTATCAGGGCCGCTCCCCTGCCCAGTCCACGAGTGCCGATGAATATCATCTGGGGATCCTGCTCTGCCGCGAAACGAAGTATCTGACCTACAGCATGCCCCTTCATCAGTACCGTTCTTGCTGTCATCCCTTGGGACATGGCTAGCTCCGCGCTATCGGAAAGAACGCCCTGGGCATGCGCCTCCTCGCCCCTGTCCTCGGTCTCAGCGATCAATGATGATACGTCCCTCAGTTCCATGACATGCAGCAAGGTCATCTCGGCCCCGAAGCTAGCTGCTATCCTTGATGCTAACCTCACAGCATTATTGCTTTGCTCAGAGCCGTCCACAGCCACCATTATGCTCTTTATCTCCCCCAACTGCTCACGCATGCTACTTCTCCCCCCTCAAGATAATTCTACTTCTGACATTCTCGCGCTAGGTCCGCATGTCAGTATGTGACCGTTATGAAGAACTGTGGACTATTGATTCTCATGATCTACGAAGGATATTGCCGAGTGATGGACCTATGACGATACGATGCTCATATGCCAAGATACACATTCTGCTCCTGGTCGTTCCATGGACACTTTCGATCTTACATATTCGAGCAAAGATAATGTGCAGCGAGATGATGGTGCATATCATTGATGCCTCTGAGGATGTCTATATGTCCAGCACGATGACCGCCCACCACAGCAGCCATGCGAGATCAAGTGGGAGCTATCAGCCCTGCACAAGGCGATCGATTGAAAGCTTCATAGTTGGCTTTGATATAGTGGAACAGATAGATTAATTTTTCTTGTATCCGATAAAGGTATTTTTTAGATGTTAGCCCCTATGATCGAATAATTAGCACATCCGGTGGGCGATAACTCACCCAGGATGAGCATAAGGCTACTCTCTGATGATAGTTGTCAAGAAAAATTAATTAGATCTAGTTCAATTCAGTAGTATCATAACAATGGTGATGAAGCTCACCGTATGATCGCCAGATGCGAGCTGATAGCTTCTACTTATGGATCGCATCGTGGTGAACTATGAATGTACAATGCAAGCCGCAGATGGACAACGAGCTTGATGAGCTCCAGGCACACAAGGCGAAAGCATATGAAAATGCCAACGAGCTTAGTGCTGTCGCTCTTGAGCTCAAGAACAATGCAGCGGTCCAAACTATCTCAGATAACATCGAGGCGCTGAGAAAGGAACGCTTCAATATAGCCGTCCTGGGTAATTTCAAGCGCGGCAAATCCACGTTTCATAAATGCACTATTGGGTTCTCAGATCCTTACCAACTAGCATAGTCCCTCTGACATCGGTCGTGACCGATCTGATGTACGGGAGAACGGCCTCCGCGATCGTTCATTTCAATAGCGGAGGTCAGATGAACATAGGCATCGATGATATTGGCCATTATATCACCGAACATGGGAACCCCGGGAACGTCAAGGGGGTCAAGGATGTCGATGCCTATGTCGACTCCCCGCTTCTCAATAAAGGAGTGACATTCATCGATACCCCAGGAATCGGGTCTACCTACGCCGATAACACCAGGACAACATATGATCTCATGTCCAAGCTCGATGCAGCGATCATTGTGATGGGCAGCGATCCGCCTATAGGCCAGAACGAACTGGACCTCATCAAGGAGGTCAGAAGGTACGTCGATATGATCTTCTTCGTCCAGAACAAGATCGACATTGTTAGCCGGGAGGAATGCAGGGAAACGCTGCTCTTCTCACGAGCGGTGATAAAGGACTCGCTCGACATGGATGTGAGAATATACCCTGTATCATCCAAGAAAGGTCTGAACGCTAAATGCCTCAAGGATGCTGCGATGTTCGCAGAGAGCGGGTTCCCTGTCCTGGAGATGGACCTTGAGCACTTCATAGCAGTTGAGAAGGGGCAAGTGCTCCTGAAAGCCGTCGCTAAAAAATTGCTGAGGACGCTCACTGACCTAAGGGCCGCATTGGAGATCGAACAAATTGTTCTCGATGAAGAAAGCGGAGCATTAGATCAAAAGATGTCCTGGCTGAAGAATGAGAATCGGGTCGATGAGCAAGAGGATCGATGAGATAGGATACCTCATCGATGGTGGCATTGATCAGATATCCAGGTCATTGGATAGCGACCTGGATGCTTTCAGGTCCGCGAACCAGCCAAAGCTCTTATCTGGCATGGACACATTTTTCGAAAGTTCAGACAAGAAGCTAGGCCCCAAAGCTTTCCTAGAGCGGATGGAGCAGTACATTTCTGAGGCTATCTCTAGGGCTTATATGCCGTTCATTGACCAGGAAGAGAAGATCGTCCCCGCCTCTTTCAAGGACCTAGTGATCAGGTTCGAGAAGGAAGCGGATGCTCTGGACGATATCATAAGGAATGAGATCTCTGCAACTTTCAACATAGAGATCGCCCGTCCTCAGTCCATTCCTCTTGATATGGGAAAGAGCAGGTTCTACTTTGATCGTGCGGAAGTGCTCGATCATGATATGATGATCCCTGTCGGGGCGATATTTCTTCTTCCTAGGCCGCTCTACCGCAAGGTCATAAAGAAAAAAGCAGTCGCAACGATGATAGATGAACTGGATAAGCAAGGCGGGAAGTTAAGATATGATCTCTTCTATCGACTTTCTGAGAATTTACGGCATGTGAAGATCGAGCAGCGCTCCAGGTCATTAGCAACATTGCAGACCATAGAGGAGGCTGCGCAAGCCGCTTCGGTCCTGAGGAATAAAGTGCAATATAAGAAAACTGAACAATCTCAGTATATAGCTCGGATGAAGTGCGATCTGGACAGGATCCAATTGTCTCTAGGACGGATACTGCAGCAGTCATCGACGTAAAGTATCTCGATCATATAGATCTTGAACGATGGAAAGGAATACTCAGGGACCATGATATTTCAGATATCATCTGATCAGAGAGAACCTATCGAACATGGGCACAGATCAACCATTGCTCTTCACTCATTTTTGGCCGTTGTTTTAGTCTTATTCGCTGACCGTTTTGACATAAAGGTTTTCAGATAGAGCCCTATGATCATCGATGTGACGATCGAAACGATGATGAGCCCTTCGAGATATATGTCCGTCAGTCCTTCAGAAGCAACAGCCCCCACAAGTAAGATAGATGTCAAAGGGCCCCCAAGGAGAAGGGCTAATGCCGCTCCTTCGATACATGTTACCAAGAGGATCACAGGAACGCTCGGGAATGCTAGGCTTATGGCAAGGCCGATCATCGTGCAGGAGAACAAGATGGGAAAGGTCGGGCCTCCCAGGAACCCGCCCTTGAACGCCACAGCCAGGAAGAACGAGCTTTAGCACGGCGTATATCAGGAGCGTGGCGATACCGAACGTGGCAGCGATGCCAACGATCGAGTGGATCTGGGTTTCCCCAGAAAAAGCAACATCGGGAACGAAGTAAACGACCACGGCGGTGATGACACCGGCGACAAGAGCGCGAATGACCACTTTCTCGTTGAACCTTGCCATGAACTTACCAAAGAACTGGAACGCGATCGAAAGGAAAACAACTATTAGGGCTCCAATGGCGCCTAGGATGATCGCATAGATGATGAATATTCCATCTTGTGTCTGGAGCGGAGGGAAAGGTACCGCGCCGAGGAAGGAATGTAACCCCGAGAGCGTGAATATGAAGTAACCGATGACGCCTGCGAGCAGATTCCACCCAAGGAAGACCAGACGATCCTTTTTGGGTCCTGCCACCTCCGTGGCCAGCACTGCCGTGAAGAGCGGGGTGCCTATTATGCCGTTGAACGCAGAGGCCAGGGCTGCGGTCATGAAGCCGATCCTCGATCCCTCCGATACTTTGAACTTGTCCTCTATCCACCCAGTCATCTCCTGGACCAGAAATCCTAGAGGACCTTCCGGGCCTACGGCCACGCCTGAGAGCAAGGACGTGAACGAGGACAGCAGAGTGCCGGGGAATCTCTTGTAGCTGACGCTTTCCCCGCCCTTGATAGAATCGACCGTAGAGCCTTTGATCACATTAGGCGCGTTAAGATATTTCTGGCCAAGGCCGACAAGCAACGAAAAGAACAGCACACCTATCGGCAGGACCCAGTTGTTGCTAGTAACGAAATTGTTCTGCCATATGATGTTGTTAAGAAGATCATAGGCGCTCAGCCAAGCTATGGCGAATATTATAGAAACGAATCCGATGAACACGACCATCCAGATGCGAGGGAGCTCCCCCATGCGCATCCGGTCGATGGTATCCGGGATAGAGTTCTGCTCGGTTGGTGGCCCTGTATCGCCTGGGGTCGCTTCAGTATCCGTCATGTCATAGATTATCTATTTCAATGCCGTCTTTCGCCGTCCTTCATTGAATTTTGTTGATATTTTTTGGCAGGTCATGTTATATAAAAATGATCATTTTTGGATGGCGTCCTTTGTAGACTGGCCTGCCCTCGAAAAAATACTTAAATATACGAAAAAACCAGCTAGAGATCATGAACTTTAGACAGATCGATCGATCGCCAAGCACCTTCGTACTTGTGTTCGAGACAGGCGATGAACTGGCAAAAGGCTTGTCAAGGTTCGCTGAGGAACAGGACCTGTCGGCAGCGAGCTTCAAGGCTGTAGGCGCCCTCAGCTCTGTGCGCCTTGGCTGGTTCAGCTGGGAAAGCAAGCAATATGAACCATCTGTGACCCTTGACGAACAGGTCGAGCTTCTGTCCCTTATCGGCGATGTCGCTCTGAAGGATGGCAAGCCTGTCGTCCACGCACATGTTGTCATCGGTAAGAAGGACGGGACTGCCCACGGCGGCCATCTCCTGGAAGCCCACGGTTCGGCCGACCTGTGAAGTGGTGCTCACAGAAAGTCCAGCTCACCTTAACAAGATAATTGACCGCGAGTCCGGACTGGCACTGATCCGCCCCTAGGAAAAGGGAGCGCTTCGCCGCCACACCTATACTTGGAACGCGATTATCCCCTCCGACCGGCCGTTGAGAGATCAAACGATCCTTCCTTTGACAATGATCCTGCCGGTCCGCGCTGACATTGACAGACCATTAAATACTATCTCCGATTAAGGAGGTTCGATCATGCAACCTATCATCGGAGTAGCAGGCCTCGGTCTAATGGGATCCGCAATGGCTGGGAACCTTTTATCCCAGCAGAACGAGGTACATGTTTACAACAGGACCATCGAAAAGACCAGGCCGCTCCAAGAGAAGGGCGCAATAGTGCATGGAACCCCGAGAGAACTTGCCTCTGCAGTTGATATATTGATAACATCCCTGACAAACGAGAATGCGGTTCAAGAGGTGGCCATGGGCGATCAAGGCTTTCTTGGAGCCCTCAAGGACGACGCTGTATGGTTGGAGATGAGCACGATCGACCCCGATGCTTCGGTTGCGTTCGCTGACCGGTCCAAAGAACTTGGGAAGAATAGATTGGAAGTACCCATCGTCGGGAACCCTGATATGGAGGCGCAAAGAAAAGTGATGCTACTTGTAGGCGGCGACAGGGAACTTTTTGGACGGTACGAGGACTTTCTAAAGGAGCTCAGTGGCACTGTCCTTTACATGGGTGCCGTAGGTTCCGGCCTCAAAATGAAATTAGCCGTAAATCTATACCTGGGCCTGAACGCAGAAATATTCTCTGAAGCATATGTCTTATCGCGCAAGCTCGGGTTCGGAGCAGACGACTTCGTCAACATGTGATAAACAGAACGGCGCACAAGAACTTTGTTAGCGAAGTGAAGGGACCAAGGGTCGCTAAGGGCGACTATCGAACTTCTTTTTCAATGGATAATCTGTTCAAGGATATTCGGCTAGCAGAACGGCTGGCTGACAAGAATGAGGCTAACCTGCCAGTTGCACGGCTGATCATTGATCAGTACTCCAAAGCGGTCTCCGCTGGGGATGGCAAGAAGGATTTTAGCGTGATAGCCCAACAGATCGAACTGTCTGAACGGGCTAATGAAAGATCGAGATTAATTGTTGGTGATGAAAATATGCAGATCCATGAAGGAAGAAATATGATCGAGACCATTAACCCTGCGACCGGAGAAAAATTGGCTTCCTACCCCTTGATCTCCTGGGACCAGGCGTTAGAGGTGGCCAAAGGATCGAATGAGGCCTACAAAAAATGGAGGACCCTGGACCTTTCCGATAGAGCTGCGTACATAGGTTCGATAGCAAAGTCGCTCCGCAATAAGAAAGCCCAGTATGCTGATATGATCACCAAGGAAATGGGCAAGCCCATTGTCCAATCGGAAGATGAAGTGGAGAAGTGTGCTTGGACCGCTGAGCTGTATGCACAGAACGCGCAAGAATGGCTCCAGGATGACCCAGCAAAGACCGAAGCAAAGGATGCTTACGTGACATTCGATCCTATCGGGGTGGTCCTAGGCGTAATGCCCTGGAACTTTCCGTTCTGGCAGGCTTTCAGGGCGGCCATACCAGCAATGCTTGCAGGCAACACTTTCATTCTCAGGCATTCAAATACCTGCCCAGGTTCAGGTCTGGCGATCGAAGAATCAATGGTCAATGCTGGCCTTCCAGAGGGAACTTTCAGAACGATAATGAGCGGTCATGATGTCGTTGGTCGGTTGATAGAGTCTGATATCATCCAAGGTGTCTCGCTCACCGGAAGCGTCGAAGCTGGGAAAGTGATCGCTAACCAGGCTGGCAAGAGCCTGAAGAAGTGTGTTCTCGAGCTCGGCGGCAGCGACCCGTTCATAGTCTGCGACGATGCCAATGTAGCAGATGCGGCCAGGGTCGGAGCTGCAGCGCGCTTGTTGAACTCAGGACAAAGCTGCATTTCCGCCAAGCGGTTCATAGTGGTCAGGCGCAACGCTGATGAGTTCACCAACAAGTTCGTTGAAGAGCTTGAGAACAAGAAGGTAGGCGACCCAATGGACCGATCCATCTGACGTTGGTCCCCTGGTTAACGCAGAGGCGGTAGAAAAAGTGGATGGGCAGGTCAAAGATGCTCTGTCGAAGGGCGCAAAGGCTCTCCTGCGTGGGGGGCCAAGAAGCGGTAAAGGATCTTTTTACGAACCCACGGTCCTGTCCAACGTGGACACAAGCATGCGGGTGATGAAAGAGGAGGTCTTTGGTCCAGCTGCGCCCATCTACATTGTCGATGACGAAGCTGAAGCTATACGGGTAGCGAACGATACAGGCTTCGGGCTGGGTGCAAGCATATGGACCGATCATCTGGAAAAAGCCCGGTCCATGGCCCGCAAGATCGAGAGCGGAATTGTCAATATCAACCACCAGGTACGTTCGGATCCACGCATGCCTTTCGGCGGTGTCAAGGAGTCGGGCATTGGCAGGGAACTGTCGCACTACGGTCTAAAAGAGTTCGTGAACATCAAATCGGTCCAGATCTTTAGTTCAACTGTTAAAGGTAACAAGGGTCTGGCGGAATGAATGGAGATGTTCTGACAGCTTCATGCGAGAACAAAGAGAGGTGAATGAAGCTAGCTCCTACCCTTTACATCAATTGTGGTGCTAGATGGCCCCAAAGAGGGCCGCTAGCAGGGTCTTGGCACATGAACATGGGGAAACCTAGCTAACTTGCAGACCCTTACTAATGTCGTTCCTAAACGGTCCTGCGCCATCTTCGTGATCTTTTCCTTTTAGACTCACCTTTTTCGTCTGCGCATCTATCGTTCACGGTCTCGTTCGCACTTTTCCATTTTAGCTCTTTATCAATGTAAGCGTCCACCTTCTTGACCTTGGCCTTAGCCTTCATGGCGATCACTAAGAATACAGTAATGATGATGGTAACGAAGAGCATGGTAACAAGGTCTGGACCGCACAAGAATATGCTGATCAGGAACAAAGCATATGATGTTATCATCAGATTCTGATGATCTATCCATTCATCGTTCCAACCTCTCATTTCCTTAACATGTTGTCATCTATGGTTGCTACTATGTCTATCCATTCGGTCTTATATGCTGTGGTCCTAAAGAGATATCTGCCGCCCTTCAGTGCGGCCATATCATCTTGGGTCGCTCTCATCTTTCTATCCATATCGGACGCTAGAAATAGCATCCTGACAATGCTAGTTATGTAAAGGAATAGGCTTGCTGTAGCCAATGCCAGGAGAATATCTACTACTCCTATAGCCATGCAGCACGATCAAGATCAGGGGTTAAATAATATTTCTTCCCTGAGAAATTCATTCCGATAAATGGAAGGACAGTAGCATAGGCCAGCACCTGAGAAACGAGAATGCAAGTATGAATATCAATGAAAGCAAAAAGATCGTGGCCCTTCCTACATTATGAAGGAAGGTACATCCCGACGGGAGGAGGACGCTTTATCTGGACGTCCTCTTTTGCCCTACATTCTGTTCTCTAGGCGGTCGATGATGCCAGTATACCCGTCCTCGGTCACGCCGGATAACCATGCGTGGAGGTCAGCGTTCTTATGGTCCACTGTCGAGAGGTTCTGCATATTGTACATGAAGACCTGCACGTCCAAGCCCTTCTTAGCGATCAGGTCCATCGCGAACTTGATCTGTTCCTCGGTCACCTTTTTTACCATTTTTTCACCAGATATCCGAAGGCTATTCAACGCGTCTCATTATATTTATAGTACCCTGAGAAAGATGGCCAGAACAACATGCTGTGAAGGCCTCTTCTATTTAGGTAGAATTTGAAGAAAAAGAACAACATGACCGTTGTTAACGACATCATAAGATCGAAATCGAAATGATCAATGAGGCCTAACGAGGAGCATACTTGTCGAAAACGTCCCTCCCTGCGAAGTAGAGGTCCTGTAACGCCATGACGAGATAGTTCCATGCGCGTCCTGTCCAATAGGTGATGGTCGCCCATTGATGAGGATAGTAGAGTGAAATGGCATAGGCCATTATAACGACGACAATGATGAATGCTGCCAGACCAAGAATGCCTCCATCCTTATCGTCCGCTATCAGGCCGATATAGATCCCTCTTGGGCTGTGCTCATGGTAATATTCATGTCCAGTTCATACACATAATGATTTCTGATCTACTGACATGATACATGATCTGGAATGATCAACAGCTCAAATGGAGTATCGCTACGACCTTACGGTCCTCCTTGTTAATCCGGTCAATGGCCATTTGTGTAGAGAGCACATAGTGCTCGTAATCTGCTAGTACAGCCTTCGCCAATGGTGTAATGGGCATCATGCACAGGAAGCCTGATCCGATGATCACGACCTCAGGTTGTTCTTCTTTCAAGAAATCGAGCTCGAACTCTGTAAGTGGAGAGTGAAAATAGTCAGCCTTGTAGACCGATGAAAGCTGGGCCCTCAGGACCGGGGAGCATCCACAATTCCTACCTGTGACAAGGCCATCAGAATGTATGATGATATCATGCTCGTATCTTATACCGTTGACCTGTAGCCATCCGTGCTGACCGTCGACCTGTGTATGGGCAAGACCTAACACAGGCCTGCCCATCAAAGAAGCAATAATTAATTTTATCTCATGAACGTCGTATCAGAATTGTGATCGTCGAAGCATGGCTTCGCATTCTTTCGCCGTACATAAGTATCATCAAGAAAGCCCAGAACGAGAGAGCATGACAGGTGGGCCGCGGCGAAGACCATCGTCCGATCAGGAGATAAGAACGCTCCGCCGCCCGGGCAGTAAAGTGTAGAACATGTATGGACCACCCGATAGGGTAGGACGATGCCGTCTCCCAAGAGCATCGTCCTCGTAACGCCAAGCCATTGTGGCTCAGAACCCTAGGCGAATTAACAATAGTTATGTCATAGATAAAACATACTATCGGACGTAGCTTTTCACATCTTGGGATGATGATATTATCATCGCCCGTAATGCTGATCCATCGCCATGAATGATGTAAGATATCTTCCTTGTACATCCGACCTAGAAAATAAGTTCAATGTGATCCGTGACCAAGAGACCTCTTTTGATAAGAAATAAAAAATTAAAGGGTGGGTAGCTCTGTGCCTGCCCACTTTATCTAATTACGATATCTGGGACGGTCATGTCACCGCCTATGCCCATGAGTGGGGGTACCAGTATGTACAGTCTTCACTACCACGCTGACCTGTGAGGACATAGCAGATGTCCCCACTGAGTTCACTGCGGCGACCGTATAATAGTAGGTCGTGCCGGCGACGGCTGTCGTATCCGTATATGACAAGGTGGTCGAAGATACCGAGGTCAGCAGGGTCTCAGTGCCGGACGAAGTGCTCCGATAGATGTCATACGCAGTGATGGCCGACCCGCCGTTACTAGCGGGGGCGATCCAACTAAGTGTCGTAGTCCCAGAAGATTGGCTGACCGATAAGGAAGTTGGGGCTCCTGGCACAGAGCTTTTGACGGGCGGCGGGCTTGGTGCGGCTGTACCGTCCGGCGTGAACTCGAAGCTTTTGAACACTATATCGACCGGCGTGCCGTTAGAAGGCGGTCCACTGAATTGCCACAGGTTCATTATTGCATGGACACCACTGGCATTGCGGACCTGGTCGCAGGTCCAGGATTGTATAAGTGTGCTGCCCTCAATGATACTGAACTGGACATAAGTGGGTTGCCAGTTTATCGAAAAAGTTGTATCAAGGGTCGTATACGGGACCGTGAAGACCTCTTCATTGCTGTTCCCCGGCTGGACACAGAAGTCGAAGTTGGGAGCGGCGCTATCGTTCCATTGGGCCTGTTCGATATCCATCTCTTTCGAATTGTTCGCGGTCTGAAGATATGGGAACATTCCAAGGACGATGTTCTTGTCTATGGGTTGGACCCCTGGGGTGACCCAGGTATAATTACCATACCCGCAAGCATTCTGTGAGACGACCTCAGCATTCTTCCATGTTCCGCTAACATCCGAGAGCTCCAAATGCAGATAGCCGTTAGGATCTACCCAGACCTGCTGAGCGGTGTTCGCAAAGTTAGCATAGCCGCTTACATTCCAGGTCAATCCTGAAAATGATACGGTCGAGATCGTTGTAGTGGATGTATCGGAGGTCGAAGAAGTCGATGATTTTGCGGTCGCAATATCTGGGATAAAAGTGAGGGACAATAATATGCTAGGCAGTATAAGCGCGGCGATCAATAAAATATAAGCGCGCTTATGAGCACCTTTCCTTTTACGTTTCATAAACGCGAATAGAATTTATTGATAAAGAAAGAAATGCCATGAATATCAAAAGTGCAAAACTCAGGGTCATTCAGCAAGCTATGCCAGGATGGTCGTTTGTTATGTATTATTGATTTTGATGATCATGTGCAATTATTGACCCCATATCGGACCGGATATCGGGCATAGGCGGACGGTGAACGGATCATCTTGAGGCGGCGTGTAAGGACCAAGAGCCTAGAGAGCCTAGAGATAGAATAAAGATAGTACAGGACGTTATAGTGTCGAGCTAAGAAGATGGATGAACAGTTAGTTCAGAAATGTCCCTATTGCGGGGCAGAAGGCCGTATTTTCGATAAGAGGAACGGCAGTATCTTCTATACATGCGGTCAGGGGCACCTTTGGTGTATGGGTTCGCAGGTCACCAAGAGCAGGCCTACAAAGATAATCAATTGAGCACAAAAGCAGCGGACTACCTTCGAACGATGCGACCGTGAACTACTCTACTGTTGCAGGCGGAGCTTCTTACTTCGACGATGTGACCGCGTGTAAGGACTGCCCTTAGACAGCTCGGCACTCGCTATTTTCTGACTGGTCACATACAGTGATCGATGGTCTAGCATTGTTCCTATATTGTGACAGCAGGTCTTGCGCTCGCAGATGCTACCGGCAGCATTACTACGAACTTTGCCCCTTTGGTACTCTCACCAGGAACTCGGTCCTCTGCCCAGACGCGGCCGTGATAGTCCTCGACCAGGCGTCTCACCAAATATAGACCGAGGCCAGCACCGCTAGCTTTCGTACCACCTCTTTGAAGTCTTGAGAACACTCGGTCCTTCATATCGTCCGGTATGCCAGGACCGTTGTCCTCTATGATAGTACGATAGTACTCGCGTCCGTCCTCGAACACCTTCGATACCATGACATCGATGGTCACTGCCTTGTCCGAGTGATTTATAGCGTTTCCTATTATGTTCGTGAACACGTCCTTGAGCAGCTCACTAGCGTTCACCATCAGCTTGAGGCGAGGACGATAATTTATCGTGACCTCTTTCTCAGGCTGCGTTCTTAGCTCATCAACGACATCCTCCAGCATCCATCCCAGGTCCGTGATGCCGTACGCGTCGTTCCCTGACTCGATCCGCTGTATCTTCTTGACTGTTCTCGATGAGATGCGAACTGCTCTCGAGCAGGTCCATCGACTTTTTTACCTGTGCCTTGGTCTTATCGTCGAGCTTGCCTCGCTCAAATGCTAGCTGCAGGTACCCTGCTATCCCGGCGTTCAGGTTGTTGATATCGTGAGTCAGCAGGTCAACGTAAAGCTCAGCTCGCTCCTTTGCCTCGATAGCATCATGCTCGAGCTCTCTTTGCGCCGTAATGTCCTGCTGCACCAGCACCCCGCCGACGACATTCTTGTGCTCGTCGCGTATCGGCGCTGCTGAGGTCATTATCGTCACACACTTGTTCTCTGACAGTTCGACATCGAATACATCGCCTATCGTGGTCGTGCCAGCAGTAATAGCTTTAATGAGCGGACGGTCATGTCGCTCTACCGGCATCCCGGTGTTCGCCCACCACCTCCCAGCCCTCTTGCGTTCGCCGGTCGCAGGAACGTTCATATCATTCAATAACGAGTACTTATCAGCCAGGACATTACGTTCGACGAGCTTGCCATCAGCATCAAAGATCGATACTGCTACCGGCATTGTTCCAAGTATAGTTCTCAGTCGGTTCTTCTCAGCCTCGGAACGAGCCGCTAGCTCCTCGATCTGCTTACGAGCGTTGACCTGCTCAGTGATATCCACGCTAGTAATGATGACATGGTCGGTCCAGAGCGGAGCCACCGTCACCATATAATATCGGTCGTCAGCCTCGAAGTTCACCTGCTTGGTGACCGGTCCCCGCGCGGCCATCGATCGCTTAATAATATTCATGCCAAGAGCATTTATCTCTGGGGTGATGGACCTGTTATTCTTCTTCTCTTTCAGTTCGTCGACCGACATGGCGTCATAGAACTGAAGAGCAGCCCGATTGGCGTCGACCATTACAGCGTCAATGACCTCCCCCTGCTCATCGTAGACGAGACGGCGAAGACTTACTCCATCATGGATGTTCTGGAAAAGACCGCGGTACTTCTCT
>CAVSDP010000055.1:0-118154 GCA_963726655.1 Methanomassiliicoccaceae archaeon | reverse complement strand
TCCTTGTAGAAGGCATCGGCGGCAGACTAGGAAGATCATATGGTGATATTCCTGGTGTTCGTTATAAAATAATTCAAGTCAATAATGTCTCCCTGAACGAGCTTGTAAGGGGCCGTAAGGAGAAGCCGGTGAGGTGAATATTTTGGAAGGAACAGAGCAAGTTATTCAGAGCAATGTGCTCCTCTTCGGCAAGTACGAGATGACCGGCATTGGCATAAAGGACGGCGGGCTAGCCAAATACATACACCTGCTATTTATCACTGTTCCGCATACAGGCGGGAAGCATGCTAATCGGTCATTCGCAAAGTCTAAGATGAGCATTGTAGAGAGGCTTATCAACAATCTTATGGAGGACCGAGGTTTACACGGGCAAGAAGACCAAGGCCTATGGCGTGGTCAGGGATGCGTTCGCTATAATCGCTGAGCGCACAAAGCAGAACCCGGTGCAGTGTCTCTGAGCGGGTGCGCTTGAGAATGCGGCCCCACGAAAATAATCACCAGATGGCAGTTCGGTGGAATTTCCGTACCGAAGGCAGTGGACGTGGTTCATCCCGAAAGGCGATAGATCGCTTAAGGAACATCGCGAGGGGCAGAAAAGAAACATCCTTCAAGAACAAAAAGCCGGTCCAGGAGTGTCTGGCTGACGAACTGATACTAGCATCCAAGGGCGACATGAACTCTTTCTCTGTAGCTAAGAAGGAAGAGCTGGAGCGTGTTGCGAGTTCAGCGCGTTAAACAATATGTTCAGGTGAAGGATTATGGGACGTAAAGAAGATAATATTGCAAGGGCCCAAGCGATTTCCCAGACGCCCGAATATATCAGGAACATCGGGACCGCAGCCCATATAGACCACGGTAAAACTACATTGAGCGATAATCTGATCGCCGGCGCCGGCATGATGTCTGAGGACCTTGCCGGTAAACAGCTCATGCTGGACTATGACGAGCAGGAGCAAGCAAGAGGCATCACCATTAACGCTGCGAACGCCTCGATGGTGCACCGTTACAATGGGCACGAGTACCTCATCAACTTAATAGATACGCCGGGTCACGTTGACTTCGGCGGTGCGTTACGAGGGCAATGAGAGCTCTCGATGGGGTCATCATACTGGTATGCGCGGTCGAAGCTTAATCATGCCACAGACCGAGACTGTCATCAGGCAAGCTCTAAAGGAAGGGTCAGGCCAGTCCTGTTCATCAACAAGGTGGATAGGCTAATAAATGAGCTCAAGGTCACCCCGCAGGAGATGCAGCAAAGGTTCACCACAATAATCACTGAGGTGAACCTACGCATAGCGACCCAGCTTCCTGAGCCCCTCAATAAGGAATGGCAGGTAAAGCCAGAAGATGGCAGCGT
Source organism: Methanomassiliicoccaceae archaeon (assembly GCA_963726655.1). GTDB lineage: Archaea > Thermoplasmatota > Thermoplasmata > Methanomassiliicoccales > Methanomassiliicoccaceae > CAVSDP01. The sequence continues at coordinate 116,797 of CAVSDP010000055.1, read as the reverse complement.
AGCATTCGGGTCAGCTTTCCATAACTGGGCAGTTAACGTTCCATACATGAAAAAGACGGGGATAGCGTTCAAGGACGTTTACGAATACTGTAAGAACAATGACCAGAAAGCGCTGGCAAAGAAATCCCCGGTCCATGAGGTCCTTCTTAACATGGTCATAGAACATGTGCCTAATCCAAAAGAGTCTCAGAAGTACCGTATCCCCACCATATGGAAAGGGGATAAGGAATCTGAGGTTGGCAAGGCAATGTTGACCTGCGATTCCAGCGGGCCTATCACCTTAATGGTGACAAAGATCATCGTGTTCCTCACGCTGGTGAAGTGGCTGTTGGCAGGCTATTCTCTGGAACAGTTACCCGCGGTCAGGAAGCTTTACGTCGCTGGGATGCCGAATGTGCAAAAGACACAGACGATATCCCTATCTGTTGGCGCGGATCGCATACCTATAGATCATATGGAAGCAGGGAACATTGTTGCTGTGACCGGCCTTAAGGATGCTATCGCTGGACTACCGTCTCTTCTGTAAAGGGCATGGACTCATTTGAGAAGATGGTGCATTATACTGATCCAGTCGTCACGGTCGCAATAGAAGCTAAGCATATGAAGGACCTGCCTAAGCTGGTAGAGGTCCTAAGGACCATCGCCAAGGCTGACCCTTCCATCCAGGTCGAGATCAACAATGAGACCGGTGAACATCTCCTATCCGGGATGGGAGAACTTCACCTTGAGATCACACAATATAGGATAGTCAATGATCACAAGGTCGAGATCAAGTCATCACCGCCTATCGTCGCTTACCGTGAATGTGTAAGGAACAAGAGCGAGGCGTTCGAAGGAAAGTCCCCTAACAAGCACAATAGGTTCTTTGTCGAGGTTGAACCGCTTGAACCTGGGATCGTCGATGCCATCAAGAACGGAGACCTGCAGGTCGAAGGCAAGATAAAGGACTCTAAGGAGCTTGCAAGGAAATTGCAGGACCTTGGCATGAACCGCGATGACGCAAAAGATGTTGTGATGTTCAAGAATAATAACTGTCTTTATCGATTCAACTAAAGGTATACAATACCTGAATGAAACGATCGAACTTTGCAAGCAGGGTTTCGAGGAAGCTATGAACCTTGGCCCGCTCGCACAGGAAAAGGTCATGGGCCTAAAAGTGCGCCTGGTAGATGCCAAGTTGCACGAAGACTCCATTCACAGGGGTCCAGCTCAGGTAATTCCAGCTTTCAGGTCCGCTGTGTACGGCTCAATGTGCTTGGGAAGGAGGGTCCTTATGGAACCTATAACCAAGATCTATATCAATTGCCCTGAGTCCGTCATGGGAGATGCCCTCCGTGAACTGCAGCAGAGAAGGGGGGTCATAGAGGATATAAAGCAGGAGAATGAAGCAACGGTCATCACTGCGAAAGCACCGGTGGCCGAGATGTTCGGGTTCGCGTCCGCGATAAGAGGTGCCACGCAGGGCCGTGCTCTGTGGTCCACTGAGAACTCTGGTTTCGTTCAAGTACCGAATGAGATACAGACCAAGGTCGTCGAGCAGATCAGGACCCGGAAAGGACTGAAGCCAGAACCGTATGATGCTGCGTACTACTCTGGTTAAGGAATGAACTAATGAACAACCGTTAAATATGAATAACGGCATGAGTCAAAAAATTGGACATTAAAATAAAATACAAGGAGGCATAAAAATGGCAGAGAAACCGCACTTGAACCTAGTATTCATCGGCCATGTCACCACGGTAAGTCAACATCTGTAGGACGAATGCTGGCTGATACTGGTAACGTAGAGCCATATCTAGTCGAAAAATACAAGAAGATGGCAGAAGAGAAGGGAAAAGCTACCTTCGAATTCGCATGGGTCATGGACTCTCTTAAGGAAGAGAGGGAAAGGGGTCTGACCATCGATGTTGCGCACAAGCGATTCAACACCGACAAATATTATTTCACAGTCATAGACGCCCCTGGTCACAGGGACTTCGTCAAGAACATGATCACTGGTACCTCCCAGGCTGATGCGGCCGTATTGGTCGTGTCCGTAACAGAAGGTCCACAGGCCCAGACCAAGGAGCACATATTCCTTGCAAGGACCCTTGGCGTTACCCAGATGATCATCGGTATCAATAAGATGGATGCCGCGAAGCCAGCTTACTCCGAGGCTGAGTATACTAAGGTAAAGGACCAGGTCACTGTCCTTCTGAAGTCAGTTGGATTTAAGGCCGAAGAATCCCCTTCATTCCATACTCTGCATATAAGGGGGACAATGCAACAAAGCCCTCCACGAATATGCCTTGGTACAAGGGCCCAACACTGCTGGATGCTCTCAACAATCTGAAAGAGCCAGCAAAGGCTACGAATCTGCCGCTTAGGCTGCCTATCCAGGATGTATACACTATCACCGGTATTGGTACAGTGCCAGTAGGGCGTGTCGAGTGCGGTATCCTGAAGCCTGAGACAAAGATCATGTTCGAACCGGCACACGTGGTCGGCGAAGTAAAGAGCATCGAAATGCACCATGAACAGTTGACACAAGCATTGCCAGGTGACAATGTAGGTTTCAACGTCCGTGGTATATCCAAGAACGATGTCAAGAGGGGAGATGTTGCTGGTCCGATCGATAACCCACCAACAGTGGCTAAGACGTTCACAGCTCAGATAATGGTACTGAACCACCCATCTGTCATCACAATCGGATACACCCCGGTGTTCCACTGCCACACAGCTCAGATCGCGTGCACTTTCATCGAGCTTCAGAAGAAGCTTGACCCAAGGACCGGCCAGACGAAGGAAGAGAACCCCCAGTTCCTAAAGACCGGGGATGCAGCCATCGTCAAGATACAGCCGAGCAGGCCAATGGTCATCGAGAAGGCGAAGGAATTCCCACAGCTTGGAAGGTTCGCTATCCGTGATATGGGCCAGACCGTAGCTGCCGGCATGTGCATCGATATAGAAAAGAAGGAGCAGTAAACCTTTTCCTTTCCCAAATTTTTTGGGGGATATAACTATGGCACAGAGAGCAAGGATATCACTGAGCGGCACTGACCCAAAAAAGGTCGATAGTGTCTGCGGTCAGATCAAGTCGATTTCACAGAGGACAGGCGTTGCCATTCGTGGCCCGATACCTTTACCCACCAAGAGGCTTGTTGTTCCGGTAAGGAAAAGCCCCGACGGAGAGGGTTCTGAGACCTGGGATAGGTGGGAAATGCGCATTCATAAGCGCCTCATTGACCTTGATGCAGATGAGCGTGCCCTTAGACAGCTCATGAGGATCCAGGTTCCCGACGGTGTCAACATCGAGATAGTCCTTAGGTCCTGAACGACTAATACCAAAACCATTTCTTTCTAATACCTTTTTATCATTTTCATCGTATGGCTTTTTTTAATCGAGCAAGCTTTTCGTATCGAGCAATGGATCATCTTTCTTAATTTCATTTTATTATGTCATGATAAGGTCGCGTATTGAGACAGTGATGGTCGATATGTGATGTATTAAAAAGAACTGACATCACAGGATAGATCGTGCGCCGAATGCTTTTTGTTCATGTATGTAATAACCAATGATCAGATGGATAGTCTGGATTTTGGATCACTACTTCAATCAGTCTTCATCATAATATCCTCGATACTGGTCGCTCGGATCGTATATGTCCTGCTGAGGCATTTCTTAGATGAACGTTACTCTGAGCTCAGGCCGTCAAAATTAGTATCTAGATCGGCAGAGTATTTGATCATAGCTGCTGGTCTGCTTATCGTTCTATTGACCAGCACGGACCTGACGACATTGATCGCCTCTCTTGGTCTTGTAAGCTTAGCAGTTGCTTTCGCATCGCAGCAAGTGATCCAGAATTTCATTTCGGGACTGCTCATAGTTCTCCAGAAACCGATCAAGATGAGTGAATGGATCGAGTATTCAGATACGGGGCTTTGCCAGGTCAAGGATATTAACATGACGAACACCTTATTGCGGGGTTCGGATGGCCGGATATTCGTAGTACCTAATTCGCTGTTGATCGGCTCCAAGATAGTGAACTATACCAGATCTGCCATTGTTCAGGTAACACTAAAACTCGAGATATCCTTTACATCTGATTATGAGCTGATCAAAGCCCTCATCCTAGATATAGCAAGGAGGAACAAGTACATCCTCCCCATGATCCCAGAGGAAGACCTTAGTGTTATCCAGAAGATAATGGCCCTTCCTCACATGAAGCGGATGAGGGAATATAGCGAGGACATGAACGACCTTGAGCCGAGCGTGCTAATAACGAGCATCACAACGGAATCGATACACCTTGATGTTCACATCTGGATACATGATATCGCCCGTCGTGATTCCATATCATCAGATATGATGGAAGCACTTCTAAAAGGGCTGAAGGATATGGGCCTGGACGCAAAGCAGGAAGATAGCAAGTAATGAGACACGGGGGTTTGAAAAATGACAGTCCTAGATATGCTGCTCTTGATCGCCATCATCATCGTTATGGCCGTGATGTTCATCCAATCGATGCGAGTTCTTGCGGTCCAGATAGACAAAGGTGCGTTCTCCCCCCATCAGCAGGCCTATGGTAAGATCTTTTCAATAATGTCAATAGTGCCTCCTATGGTGATTTTCTTGGTGGCCGGGGAATACTACTTGAGCGGAACCTATAGCGCTTGGACGGTATTCGGACAGGCCCTCTTGGTATTAGGGTTCGCAATAATGATCGCCCCTTACGTGATAGAAGTGATCGCGGCATTATCCATTCATCATCTTCCGCCATACACAACGATAATTGGCCTTCCGTCTGCCATGACTGGCGTGGCGTATTTACTAACGGGGAACCTATATTTTTCGACGTTCGGGAATAATATTACTTTTTCGCGGTCATCGCCGGGCTAGTCCTTACTGTCATTGCATCAATGATGCTCGGATATGATCGGTCTGTTCTTGATAGAAAAATGGCATCACAGGTCGCTCCGTGAAGCTACACGAGCATGCTTTATACCGTAAGTGGGCCGGCAAAGTTTCAACTATGAACAAGTCGATGCCTTTCAGGAGTGACTATGAGAAGCGATAATGTAAAGAAAGGATTGGAAAAAGCGCCTAGCCGCAGTCTCTGAGAGCTGCAGGCGTACCAAATGATGACATGAACAAGCCGTTCATAGGCATCGCGAATTCTTGGAACGAGGTCGTTCCTGGTCACATTCACTTGAACAGGCTGGTGGAAGAGGTAAAGGCTGGCATCATAGAGGCCGGGGGAGTTCCTTTCATTTATGGTGTACCTGCTGTCTGTGATGGCATCGCCATGGGGCATGCTGGCATGCGTTACTCCCTCCCTTCAAGGGAGACGATATCCGATTGTGTAGAGATAATGAACAATGCCCACTGTTTTGATGGATGGGTAGGGGTCACTAATTGTGATAAGATCGACGCCAGGGATGCTAATGGCCGCTGGTCGAATGGACATCCCAGTGCTTATGCTGACAGGCGGACCCATGATGGAAGGCAGCCTAAATGGGAAAGGGCAGGACCTGCAGAGCATTTTTGAGGCGCTAGGCGCCCATGCATCCGGAAAGATGACAGAGGAAGAGGTCCTGAAGGTAGAATCGTGTGCATGCCCTGGGGAGGGTTCTTGTTCTGGCCTATTTACAGCTAATACGATGTCATGTCTAACAGAGGCGCTGGGACTTAGCCTTGTTGGCTGTGGGACATCACTGGCAATATCTAAGAAGAAGAGGGATATCGCAAGAGCGACAGGCCGCAGGATCGTCGAACTTGTAAAAGAAGGGACGAACCCGAGATCGGTAGTCACAAGGGATTCTTTCGTCAATGCGATCAAGGTCGATATGGCGATCGGTGGGTCCACCAACACGGCATTGCATATACCTGCCATAGCGAACGATTTTGGGATAAAGATGGACCTATCGACCTTCGACCAGGTGTCCAGAGAGGTCCCGCACATAATGTCCCTTCGCCCAGGCGGAATATATTATATGAGCGACTTTGAAAGAGCTGGCGGCGTGCCTTCTGTATTGAAGAGGCTAAGGTCTAGCTTATCTGACGAGATGACGCTCTCTGGTAAGACAATTTATGAGATAGCGGATGAAGCCGTTATCGAGGACCCTGCAGTGATAAGGTCCATCGATGAGCCGTTCCATAAGGAAGGCGGGATCGCAATTCTATATGGTAATCTGGCGCCGGACGGTTCGGTCGTAAAACAGGCAGCCGTTTCAGCCAAAGCGATGAAGTTCACAGGTCGCGCAAGGGTCTTTGATTCCGAGGCTTTGGCGATCGATGCGATAATGGGTAAGAAGATAGAGAAAGGGGATGTCGTGATAATACGATATGAAGGTCCAAAAAGGAGGGCCTGGCATGCCAGAGATGCTATCACCAACATCTTTGATAGCTGGCATGGGATTATCTGATGATGTTGCTCTGATCACAGATGGGCGGTTCTCTGGGGCAACAAGAGGTCCCTGCATTGGACATGTATCCCCCGAGGCTTATGAAAGGGGCCCCATCGCAGCTGTCCAGGAAGGGGATGTGATCATCATCGATATACCTGGGAGACGACTGGATGTAAAGATCGATCAGGCGGAGCTCGATGCACGTCTAAGAAAAGTACATCCCGTTGAAAGGCCGGTCACAGGCGTACTGCAGAAGTACCGTAAGCTTGTAGCGCGGCTCCAACGGCGCCGATCTGCAGGTGATCTTAACTCTTTATGGCCTTATTTTAGGCCAAGACTTTTTATCCATTGTGCTCCATTTTTAGAAGGGACTCGGATCATGGCAAAAAATAAAGATATTAAACAGAACAATAATGGAACAAAAAGTGGATTACTGCCAGATGGACGTAAAGCTCCCGGCTTCCAATTACCCGCAGGGCCTGATAAAAGGTTCAGATTGAAGGAGCTTAGAGGCAAGCCTGTCGTCCTAGTGTTCTATCCAGCTGATTGGAGTCCAGTGTGCAGTGATCAGCTAGCTCTATATTCTGAAATCTATCCCGAATTCGAATCAAGGGGTGCTCAGCTGGTCGGTATCTCTGTCGACAGCGTCTGGAGCCATCAGGCGTTCATTGAAGCGAGGGGCATAAAGTTCCCACTGCTATCTGATTTTCAGCCAAGGGGAAAGGCTGCTAAAAAGTATAAAGTTTACAGAAAAGAGGATGGCCTCTCAGAGAGAGCAATATATGTCATCGACAAGGATGGGATGATATTCTGGAGCTATCTTTCTCCCATGTCAGAGAACCCTGGAGCGGATGGCATCTTGAAAGCGCTTGACGCTATGAATGCCGAGAAGCCCCCAAAGCCACGTACAAGAACAAAAAACGCCGCGACAAGAAAAGGTCCCAATAATGGCGATGGAGCAGCGTCGAAATGAAGCGTGAATTCGCACAAGGAAGTCTTGACAGGCCGATCTCGGACAAGGATCATTTGGTCGGAAGGCCCGACGCGCCTATCATTCTCTTGCAATATGGCGATTTCGAATGCCCTTTCTGCGGATCGGCATATCCAATGATAAAGCGATTGCAAGAATCCCTCGACGATGACATGTGCTTTGTTTATCGTCACTTCCCAGTATCTACAAAGCATAAGCACGCTCGCAAGGCCGCTGAGGCAGCCGAAGCAGCAGGAGCACAGAACGCTTTTTGGCAAATGCACGATATACTGTATGAGCATCAGGACGCCTTGTCGGATGATGATCTTGTCAAGTACGCATCTGGCATAGTCAAGGATATCGCACGTTTCAAGGAGGAATTGTTCTCATCCAAATATGGTCCCGCAGTTCAGGAAGATTTTATGAGCGGGGTAAAGAGCGGTGTTAATGGAACACCAACTTTCTTTATCAATGGGCAAAGGTACAATGGCCCCAATAATTATAGCGATCTCTACTCTGCGCTTATAAAGAAATTGGGTCGCGAAAGGCGCTAAAGATCATGTCCAGATTGGCGCTACCACGAAATCTATTTATCCATTGGGGCATTACACGGAGGTAAGGGCCGATAGATCAGCTCGGAAGATCGCGTGATTTGCAATCACGAGGCCTCGGGTTCAAATCCCGATCGGTCCACCATTTTTCTGGATACCCTCGATTTTTTCCGTTTTCGGAAAAATGACCTGGCTCTGATACCGTGCGTATAGCTCCATCACTTCGCTCATATCGTCGTAGTCTAGGCCTATGTAGTGTATCGTCGTCCTAGTGTAGGCATGACCGAATATACGAGCTATCTTCTCGATCCTTCCACCGGCGCGGTACATCATTCTTCCGCACGTCCTTCTTAGGTCATGGTTCGAGAACTCTAGCCCTATCCTCGAACCAAGGTCCTTCAATATCTTATCCATCGCTGTCTTCTTGTACGCTTTTAGCTCTCCGCCCCATTCGTAGATGAAGAGCTCATCAGGTACCTTCACGGAAGAGTTCTTTCGTTTCGCTTTTGCTATCACATCGTGCCTATGTCCTTCAAGATACTCCTGAAGGATGGCTCCTGTCTCAGGATGCCAGTATATGGTACGATGCTTACCACCGTTCCTTCCCTTTCCGAGTATGTGGACGGTGCTCGCCCTTCCGCTCTTGAAGTCGCTGACCTTCAACCTCAAGACCTCTATCCTTCTCATGCCAGGGTCCAGCTCACAATGTATCACCAAAATGTATCAGGATTATTAACTCCCTTATCTGGAACGGCGCATTATAATAATCAACTATCGGAATCATAATTAATTACTTATAGTATATCTCATTTAGTGAATTGATTATGATAAACGACCAGCGTTATTTGGTAGCTTTCAAGCCAAAGGGCTATCCGGTTAGACATAAACATAAGGAATTGTTCGATCCTGCTATTTCAGTTAGTCCCGAGTTCACCAGCAGAGTTAAGAAGATAAGAGAATTGGATAATGAATTTGAACGGTTCATTTTAACTGCTGATGATTATTTTAATCTAGTCACTGATGCTTCTGCTTCCAATATTCACTGGTCTACAAAAATCGAGGGAAATCCATTATCTGAAAATGAGGTTAGAAAGGTCACGAGGGAAACCCTTTCTGGCAACTTAGAAGAAAGAAACAATGGCCCGAATCAGGAAATTATCAATCACTTGGTAAATCTATTTTATCCAGATGCGTTTAAATTACCTTGGACACACAAAACAATTTGCATCTTACATAGTTATCTATTGGACGGCACCGGAAATCCATCCTTACAGGGAATGTATCGAAAAAAGCATGTTATGGTAGGTAACAAAGAAACTGGTGAAGAAGATTTTATAGCTGCCCCACCCGAGATTATAGAGCGGGAGATAGGTACACTCCTGGATTGGACAAATGACCAGGCTCTGGTATATGATCCAATAATTGCGGCCACCGTAATGTTCCACGAGTTCGAAAGCATCCATCCGTTCGAAGATGGCAATGGCAGAACAGGCAGATGCTTATTCCATCTCTACCTTCAAGATAGGGCCCTGAAAAACTCGCACCTTTGTAAAATTGATAATAAAATGGTTGAGGATTCTGAACTGTATTATGATCTGCTGGGATACGCAGATGAAACGGGCTCTTATAAAGAGCTGCTCGATTTGGTCTCGATAGCAATATTGAAGAGCTATGAAGAGGCAAAAGAAATTCTTTCCGGCCAGGACCTTTTGAGCTCAGAATTGAACGAAAATGCAAAGAGGATCCTCATAAAGGCTAAGTCGCATAAAGAATACTTTTCAATAAAAGAAGCAAGGTCTTGGATCGACAATCTTAGCGATCAGACCGTAGGCAAGTATCTTGCTCAGCTTGAAGAGCTTGGGGCCCTAGAATCCATAGGTCATACAAAATCGTTGAGATATAGAATGAAAGACCCTTTAATTCAATTCAAGGAGATGTTAAAGAAAAATAGTGAATCTTCGGTTGCTGCTGGATCTGCTGGTAGTACTGGTTGATCGCGCTTCGGCTCCTTCCCCGGACAATGATCGAAGGAGATCGATAAGACCCCACGGTCGGAGGTCCTGCAAAGATCCCTCAAAATTGTTAGCTGGATATTCGGGGTCCTATGGACAATATTCCTCTGATGTGTTTACCCTGGCGTATATGCCGACCTTCATACCAGTTAACTTCTAACAAATCTGACTCGCATCTCGACCCGAAAAAATAAAGACTTGCTTACCCCCTTTTTAATAGGTAGTTAGGTAGTTAAGTCAGTTAAGAAAAAAAGAATAAAGTTGCTCTATGGTCTTCCAACGCTCTGCTAGGAGATATATGACATTTCCACCCATGGAGATCTTGGACCTTTGGTCAGTTATTTTGGCGGTCCCAGATCCGATAGGTCCACTTTTTCTCTGGATATCCTCGATTTTTTCCGTTCTCAGAAAAATAGCCCGGCTCTGAAACTCTGCACAGCGGTCATCCTTAGTTATTCCCCATAATTCATTGAGGTTGCTCAGAGCGGTCATGATATAGGACCTTTGGAAGTACTACCTTGACATCTTCGATCGCGGAGGAAAGACGCCTGAGGTCCTCTTCGCTAAGATGGGAGAGGTCCTCGACCAACCTATTCTTCAGGATCTCCAGGTTCCCTGCCATGAACTTTCGTCCCTGATCTGTGATGGCGATCTTCAAAACTCTGCGATCGGAAGGGTCCGAGATCCTTTCCACGTAACCATCCTTCACCAACTGATCAACGATATGAGTGAGGTTCTGCTTTGAGTAGTAGAACGTATGAGCAATGGCAGACATGGAGAGAGGGCCCTGTTTCTTGACCAACTTCAGAACATTGAACATCGGTAAATTCGTGTTTATTCCGGTTCCGTCGGACCTAATAATCCACCTATACAGCAATGATACTGTCTGGATCATATCGTCCGCCATAGCAAATGTCCATTCTTCTTGGTCCATGATGTCTATACCTTCTAGCTCTCAAGGCACAAATGAACTATTTATTAATACCTTTATTGTACTATCCCATGTTGTATAATCAAATATGGTACTAACCAGCAGTAATAAATATTTCAGGCCCTCTCCCACGGATCATGACCGAGATCAGTATCGAGAAGAACACCACCGCCCTGGTGATCATTGATCTACTAAATGGCATTGTCAAGCTCCCCAACCTTGCACCAAGATCGTCCCAGGAGGTCATTGCGAACGCCGCCAAGCTCGCGACCGCGTTCAGAGAGCACAGCATGCCTGTGTCCTTGTACGCGTTGGGGTTACGCCAGAGATCGCATTCTACCCCATTGCTGACGAAAGCAGACCTAGACCCTCGCAACCTTTGCTCTCGGATTGATCGGACCTTATACCTGAGCTCGGACATGTCTCTTCGGATATAGTGATCACCAAGAATCAGGTCGGAGCGTTCTACGGTACTGACCTTGAGCTCCAACTGCGGAGGAGAAAGATTGAGACCATTGTCCTATGCGGTATTGCGACTGATCTCGGTGTAGAGAGCACCGCCAGGTTCGCATTCGATTATGGTTTCCAGCAGGTGTTCGCCGAGGACGCAGTGACCTCAAGGTCCGAGGAGGGCCATAGTGGGGCGATCAAGTTCTTCCGACGCGCAGGCCGAGTGAGAGTCACAGAAGAGATCATCAAGGCTTTGAGATGATACCGTAGGTTAGTCAAGATAAATGGATGGAGAACATCCATTATCTGTATGATACCGGAATTACTCCATCTTAAGATCGTGATGGGGGTCCCCGACCATCTTCTTGGGGTCTACGATGCGGTCGAACTCCTCCGGGCTTACGAATCCACCTTTCACCGCGGCATCCCTTAAGGTGATGTTCTCATTCAATGCGCGATGGGCTATCTCTGAAGCTTTGTCATAGCCTATGGCCGGGCTCAGGGCGGTCACCAGCATTAGGGAGTCGCCCACGTACCTTTTGATGCGGCCCTGATCGAGCCTGATGCCTTTGATCCCATATTCACATAGCTTGATGGAAGCATCACCCAAGATACGTGCCGAATGGAGCACATTGTTGATGATCATTGGGCGCATAGCATTGAGCTCGAAGTTGCCCTGAAGATCCAGCGAAGGCCACGGCATTGTCGTATCCGATGACCTGTATATACACCATGACCATGGCCTCCTCTTGGGTTGGGTTGACCTTACCAGGCATGATGGAGCTACCAGGCTCGTTGCTCGGCAGAACGAGCTCATGCAGTCCCGTCCGGGGCCCAGAGCCAAGCCACCTAATGTCATTCGCTATCTTCATCAGTGCGATAGCCAACCCTCGGAGCGAAGCACTACATGCTACCATGGCATCAAGGGAACCCTGGGCAGCGAACTTGTTGGGGGCCGGGACGAACGAATGACCGGTAAGCCTTGCTATCTCTCCGGCCATTTTCTCCCCGAAATCGGAGGGTGCGTTAATACCCGTCCCTACAGCGGTGCCTCCGATGGCCAATCGAAGCAACCCCTGGAGGGCTTGCCGGACAAGGATCAATGCATCATTGAGCTGTGTAGCGTAACCTGACCATTCCTGTCCAATGGTCAGCGGAGTGGCATCTTGCAGATGAGTACGACCGATCTTCACCACATCCACCCAATTCCTTGCCATGGTCCATATAGACTCCTCCAGAGCCGAGATCGCGGGGATGAGCCGATCATTAAGCTCCAGCATCGTTGCGATGTGCATGGACGTAGGGAAGGAATCATTGGATGACTGGCTCATGTTGACGTCATCATTAGGATGGATTGGATGCTTGCTTCCGAGATCGCCACCGATCAATTGGATCGCCCGGTTGCTGATGACCTCGTTCACGTTCATGTTCGACTGCGTCCCGGACCCGGTCTGCCAAACATAAAGAGGGAAGTCGTTGTCCAGCTTTCCGGCGATAACCTCGTCGGCGACCCTTGCTATCAGCTCCGATTTCCAACCAGGCATGCGCCCGTCCGCCATATTGACCACGGCGGCCGCTTTTTTCACATAGCCGTAGGCATGATAGACCTCTTTGGGCATGTGGTCGTCACCGATGGAGAAATGAACGAGGGACCGCTGCGTCTGGGCCCCCCAGTAATGATCAGCCGGAACCTCGATCTCGCCCATGGAGTCGCTCTCTATCCGTTCGCCCGTCGCCCCGGTGCCGATCGGTAAGTCCAGTATCGTAGGTCCAGGTTCGATATTTTGGGTTGATGACTTCATGACCATGGGCGCCCTTCTCCTTCTGGCTGATCACTCTCGGTACTCAGGCTGATAAAGCATATCGCGAAGCCAAGTGCCGATGTCCCCGGGCCGGTCCACCCCTGCTTGATTCCGATCGAATATCAGGGTAGCGATCCGCTCAGCGGTCCTCACCTCTGTCTCAAGTATCTTGCTCTGAGGCGGGAACAACATACCTTTCGCAAGTTGGTCGTCCGTCACCTGTTCTGCGGTCGCCTTTGCTGCTTCAATGAACATCTCGTCCGTGAATCGCTTCGCCCGTGTGGCATAAACGGCCAGGCCGACCGCGGGATAGATGTAGAAGTTGTTGGCCTGCCCAGGCAGGAAAACTTCCCCGTTGAGATGGACCGGAGGGAACTGGACACCGGCGGCATAGATGGCCTTTCCTCTGGACCATCGGTAAGCCTCCTCGGGCGTACATTCGGCTAGTTCGGTCGGGTTGGACAGGGCGAAGATCACGGGCCGGGGATTGATCCTGGACATGGTCTCGATCACATCCTGGTTGAATGCTTTGCCCACGGTGCTCACCCCTATTATGATGGTGGGCTCGATCGAGCCTACCGCCTCAACAAAGTTGCGGGTCGGGGTATGAACATGGGCATACAACCTCTGCTCGGGTATCAGGTCCTGGCGGGAATTCTCTAAGAGCCCGTTGATGTCGAACAGCCATATGCGGTCGCGAGCCTGTTGTTGTGACAGACCCTCCAGTGTCATGGCTGATACTATCATGTTCGCAATGCCGGTGCCTGCCGAACCAGCCCCTAGAAAGAGCACACGCTGATCCTTGAGCTTCTGGTCGATCATGCGCATGGCACCTTGCAACCCGGCCACTGTTACTCCGCCGGTACCCTGGATATCATCGTTGTAACAGCAGACATGGTCGCGATATCGGGCAAGATAGTGAAAGGCGTCGACCCCTTTCCAATCCTCAAAATGGATAGCGCAGTCCGGAAAGCGCTCTTGTACGGCTTGAACGAACTCGTCCACGAAGGATCTACCTCTTCCTGCGACGGCCTTCCTTGATGTAGGCCGAGGTAGAGAGGATCGTTGAGCAGCTCGTGATTGTTTGTTCCAAAGTCGATCAAGATCGGGAGAAGTCCTTTCGGGGGCACACCTGCGCAAGCTGTGTAAAGCTGCAATTTACCGATGGGTATCCCCATACCATTGGCACCTAGGTCCCCTAGACCAAGAATACGACCGCCTGAGGTAGCGCAAACGATGCGCACATCCTTCTCAGGCCAGTTCGACAGCACCTCACGTATCCTACCTCGGTCCTTCATCGAAATGTACATGCCGCGAGGCCGACGGTAGATGTGGCCGAACTTCAGGCATGCCTCGCCTACGGTCGGATCGTAGATGATGGGCAAGTAGTACGAGGATCTGACATCACCACATGGAAGAAAAGTGTCTCATTTGAATCGAGCAGTTGCATCAGGTAGATGTACCGCTCAAGGTCGGTGAATCTGTGCCCCAGCTGTAGGAGAACACGACGGTGTTGCTCATCGATAGTCTCTATCGAAGGAGGCAGGAGACCTTCAAGGCCTAGCTTATTACGTTCAGCCGCGGTAAAGGCCGTGCCCTTGTTGGCTCCCGGTCTCTCAAGTAATGCTCGTCCATGCGACTCGGAAGTAACCTTTAGATTCTTTCCGGTCCTTTTTTCTCGCTTTCGCGCTCAGGACGTTCTGATGTTGTTCTCATCAAGGATAGTGCCCCCAGATGATCTCTTGACACCTTGTCAAAGTAGAAATCCCTTGGTGGAAGAAAAAGCGATGGTCAATGGTTCAAGCGCTTCTTGGGCGAGATATGAAGACTACTATTAAGGTACCGCCTCATACCATATTATAAAGACAAATTATATATTAAGATGGATCGAATATGGACGTGCGTATCCTCCCTTCCGGTCCTAGGGTCGGCGATCATAGGGAACGAACTGGGTGTTATTTCCCTGGCTGCTTTCGTCTTAATGTGGGTGTTCACCGTTGGTATTCAATATGCTACGATCGAGCAGCTCAAGGTCCACGGGTTCAGAATTCGTTTCTCAAAAGCAGCCCTCTTCCCATTACTCTTGACCTGCAGGATCATCGAGGTCGTTGAGATGTCATAATATCCGAGCATGCCGGACATATGAAGCATATCGGAACTGCGTTGCATATCATCGTCATGGCCAAGCATGTTAGAGGACGAAGTGGGTTCTTCGCTGTCGATACTAGGCCATCATCGGCATTGTTGTAGTTTTAATATCGAAGCTGATCCGAACAGTTCTATTATGTCACCCAAAGAACGATTCCTTTCCGCCCTTGATCTTGATATACCTGATAGGATACCAACGATGCACATTCAATTAGGTGGGGGAAACTATCTTCAGAACGTCACTGGACTTACCATTAAGGAGGCGTATTCAGATCCGGTGAAGTTCGCCAAGATGTGCCTAGCTACCCGAGAGTTCGGTTTCGACAACGTTATGGTGGGTTGGGGCGATCTGCTAAATGAAGCACAGGCTTTTGGGGTCCAGCTCTCGTTCCCTAGCGACAGAGATTACCCTAGAGGCTTGCCAATATCGCCGGAGGACATCGATAAGCTGGAGTACGTAGATCCAATGAATGACGCGGTCTGGTCGGCCTCCTTGGAAGCCGCTAAGATCGTCAATGCGAAGGTGGGAGGTGAAGTTGCGGTCATCGGTCAGGTGAGCGACCCATTCACTTTGGCTGCCTCGGTACGTGGTTTCGACGGACTGCTCATGGACGAGATAATGGAGCCGGACCGAGCACACCATCTTCTCAAAGTTCTTACAGATTCGCTCGTCGAATATGGAAGGTTGTTGAAGGATCATTCTGGTGTGGAGATCATATTCATCGAAGATGGCAGTGCGGATTCAGAGCAGAATGAGTTCCAGCTTGCCAAGACCTTTGACATAGATTACGCCCGGATAATGGCGGACCGTTTTCATCAGATGGGGCTCATGACCATATTGAGCAATTGCGCAAAGGGCGCCTACCTCGATGCACAATTCAATGCGGTCAAACCCACAGCTATCCATACATCTTTCGATTGGGATGGTTATCCTGGCGCTGCGAGCATGCTTAAGGGAAATGCTTGCCTTGCTGCTGGAATATTACCTCATACCATTGCCAGATCTAACCCTGATGAGATAAGACAAAAAGTATCGCAGATGATCAATTCGTCAGTAGATGGTGGTGGACTGATCATTACCTCGGCTGGGGAGGTCCCGTTCGATGCGCCCTTGGAGAACATCATGGCCCTTGGCCGCTCAACGGAGCTCTCGGGAAACAAGTAAAGCTCGAAAGTCGGTCAAGATGTGATCTCAAAGTCCGATCAGGACTTGGACGCCCATTATCTGAGCGAGGGTCTTGGTATCTTGCAACTTTGTTAGATACGATACTAGCCCTCCAGAACATGCATTTTGGTCTCGGTCCTTGATGATAAGTCGAGCTTAGGCAGGGCAATGGCATAATTACAAAAGATAAAAAAAGAGGAAGATCGAGAGGCAAAAGTCTCGATCTCCCGAACGTCACTTTGCCGCATCATCCCTAGCTGCGACCCGTTCATCGTTCATGCTCGCTTCGAGCGAAGAGGGATGTTCCGACGATGAACAGAATGATTGAAACGATCACTGTGACCGTCAGGTCTATCAAAGGGTTATACAGGACAACCAGGCTGTACGTCGGGGTGCCCCAATAGAAGACACCTCTCATAAGGTCCACGACGTAGGTTGCGGGCATCAGATGGACCAGCACATTGAGCCATCCTGTCGAGTTCCCGATCGGAATGAGCGCACCAGAAAGGAACATCTGGGGGAACATTATCAGCATGACCGCTTGACCGGCCATCCTGGGACTGGAGTTGAAGATACCGCTCACCAGTACACCAAATGCGCCGCCCAGTAATAGCACGAAAGGGATGATGAGCAGGATAAGCCCTATGCCTACTAGGCTGATCTGTATCCCTATGGCAACACCGATGGCTATAGTGGCAGCAACGATCACGAGGCTGTTAACGCTCGCTCCCAGGATCTTCCCGATGAGGATCGAATATCTCGATACTGGTGATACGAAGATCTCCTGCGTGAAGCCGGTCTCCCGCTCCTCCACTAAGTTGGTCACGAGGTTCGCGGTGAACATCAGGGCAAGACTGGCGACCATGCCCAGCAGCACGAACTGCATGTAATTGTACGGAAGTCCGCCTCCTAGGTTCTGTCCGATGGTGCTGCCAAAGATCGCTAGGAAGATGACAGGAAAGAGAATGCTCATCCCGATATTGTTCCGGTCCCTGAAGAAGCGTACGATGTCACGCCCGCATATCGCCATCGTGGCGTTCAGTTCCCTTCCGAGCGACATCAGCACACCTCCGCTTCATCGTGACCGTTGCTCACAAGATCGATGTATGCCTCCTCCAACGATGGCACATGCATGCGCATGAGCGATAATGGGACCGTGATCTGAGAGAGGATCTTCTGAGGTGTTCTTTCGCTGAACATTATTTTTAGGCTACCATCCGCCGTCACTGTTGGATCGAAACCATCAAGATCGGCCCTCAGGGTGACTTTGTCCTCGGCGTCCACCAAGAGATATTTGTCCGTCATAAGGTCCTTCATTGCATCCGGTGTTCCGTTGAAGAGCAATTTTCCATGGTTCACGATGCATATCCTATCTGCCCCTTCGGCCTCCTCTATGTAATGGGTGGTCAGGAAGATGGTCATGTTCTCATCCTTGTGCACCTTCCGAAGGTATTCCCACAGGGACCTACGGCTGACTGCGTCCAGTCCCTGCGTTGGTTCGTCCAGGAACAAGATTTTGGGTTTGTGCATGAGGCTACGTATTGATCTCTAGCTTCCTCTTCATCCCGCCAGAGAACGTCTTGACCTGCTTGAAGACCTCCTTCTCCATACCCAGTACCTTTGCCAGGTCCATGACCTTATCTCGATACGCCTGGGGCATCATATTGAAGCTTGGCCGGTATGAGTAGATGCCGAAGAGGCTCACGTGGGAACCGTATGTTCTCCTCGGCAGTCAGATTACTATCCAAGCTCGGGTTCTGGAAGACGATGCCGATGTTCTGACGGATCTCCCTTTGATCAGCCTCCATATCGTAACCGCCGATCATCACGACCCCGCTGGTTTTCGCTAGGGTGGTGGTCAGGATCGAGATGGTCGTGGTCTTACCAGCACCGTTAGGCCCTAGGAAGGCGAAGAATTCGCCGGGGTATACATCGAAGCTAACCCCGTCCACCGCTGCTTTCTCGGAGTTACGATAGTGCTTCATCAGATCTTCAACGTGTATCACTGGCTGGTTATCTACATGTGAATCGTTCATCAAATCACCTTATCGGCATTAATCTCATTTAACATCATTAATCGACCTTATCCGTGTTCAATTTTATATACCTTTCCATCGATACACTTGCGATGAGAGATCGACCTAAGCGCAAGAGCCCGCACATAGAACCTGAGGCGGTGGTGAGGGCAGGCCTCGAGATACTGGATGCAGAGGGGCTAGAAAATGTAACTCTGCGTCGGATAGCAGATAAGCTAAGCGTTCAGGCTCCGGCCCTTTACTGGCACTTCAAGGATAAGGCGGATATCATCGATGACATGGCCCAAGCCATCCTTAAGGAAGGAGGCATAGAGGACCTGGTCGCCCCATCGGACAGTAAAGCCTGGGCGGAATGGTTGACCCGAACAGCTCATTCATTGCACAAGGCGATGCTTTCGCACCGAGAGGGAGGGCGCATCGTTGCAGGAGCCTCGTTCCGTTCGAAGGCAATGGTGAATCTTAAGACCACATCGACCCAGGTCCTAAATGATGCCGGTTTCGACCTCCTCCACGCCAGCCTGGCCTCCGAGACGGTCATCGATTATATCTGGGGATATGTGATCGAGGAACAGGCCGTCCCCCCCGGACCAGGGCCTGGTACCTCTCAGGAAGGGGGATCAGCCCCCGGACCTCAGGAGATCGAGGGATGGAAGCAGTTCGAAGAGCTCCCGGGATGGAAAAAGATCAAAGAGGTTATGGACAAAAGGAATGAACTGACCGGGGACGAATTGTTCGATTGGGGACTTCAGATCATTATTAGTGGGTTTAAGATGGCGCTGAAAGATGCAGAGGACCGGGCATGAAGGGATGATCTCCTTTGGACCATGGTAAATTTTTTCCCCAGTGTTATAGCTGCTGGTCATCCCTTTTGGTATCAGATATTAACTAGCTTACTAACTGGATCGATGATAGTGCATGATCGAACGCTAGGTATATTCTTCACGAAAGATCTCAGGAGTATGACCGGCTGTTCTATTGATCCAACCTCGTAGATCCCTAGTTGTATGCCTTGCATTACCCTGCATAAGGCTTATATGGAGTGCCTGGGATTCTGCGAACATCTTAGGTGAGCGATTGGACCAGAGCGTTGTACTATCTAAATGGGGTAAAGCCAAAGAAGTGCTCAGGATCGCGTACACACTGCCGTTCGTATTGGCGTCCGTGGTAGGAGTGGCTTTTGCGCTTACTATTAAACAAGAATGGCTTATCGCGATTTTGATACCCCTAGATGTCTTCATATTAGCTTTGTTCGTCAATTTCTCCAATGACTATTTTGACCATAAGAGCGGAGTGGACAAGGTCCGTTTCGCTGAGAACGATGACCCAGAATTCCGAAAGGAAATAGCAAAATTGTTCAATCAAAAGATATTTTGGTCAGGTAATTCTCTTGATCGCGGGATAATCACAGAAACCCAAGGTAAGATCCTGATGACCTTTCTGGCGATAGTCGCGATCATCATAGCTATACCTATCGTGCTCTACGCTGGCTGGGTTGCAGTGATCCTTGGAATGATAGGTCTCATACTGGCTTTCTTCTATACTGCTCCTCCGGTGAACCTGGGAGCGCGAGGATTGGGAGAGATCGATGTATTCATCTCATTCTCAATGATGGCATTCTTCTCGTTCTACGTGTTAGTCCAGGTGTTCAGTTGGGGCATGTTATTTCTAGCCTTGACCATAGGATGCGCAGCCATGCTCATGCGTATCTCCGATGAGGCTCCTGGCTACTCATCACACTTACAGATGGGCGAGAAGAACCTGCTAGTGAAATTCGGTCTGGATAAAATATCGATGATCGAGGGTTCGATCATCATCCTGCTGTACTGTGTTCGTCGGCCTCGCTGCTTTGAATGAGCCATTCCTAGCGCTTCTCCTCGTGACCATTCCTTTGCCGCTGAAAGCGATCAAAATGCTAAGGACGAAAGATAGTCTGAGATACTGGAGGCCGATCCTCAGTTCCTCAAGCTTGCTCTCGGTCTGGAATTACTTGCCATCATCGCGTTGATAGGGCAAACCGTCTGGACATCTTTGTGATCGTCTCTAGGTTCCCAGCAACGATCAACCGATACTCGCGCACAGCATCGAATCCGCATTGCTTGCAGGAGTCAGTGCCTCTCATCGGACAACCATTATACTTAGACCCATCTGGAAGAGTGAATGAGGATACCCAATAGGGGCAACTTTTGGAGTAGTCCTCGATCAGCAGTTCCTTGAGCGCCCGCTCAGTATTTAGGATCGGTAAATTCTGTTTACGCCAGCTCAGAACGTCCTGCACCACCTGAACTTTTTCCTCATGGCTGAGCGCGATATCATTCGGTGGCGGGGTCAGGAAATTGAGCATTAAGCCCCTAATATGGTTATTTTCTTTCACTATCTCCGCGGTCTCCTTGATACTGTCCAGATTTGGTTTCATGACCACCATGTTGGCAAAGATGTTGGGATGTTCCGTCATTTCCAGGTTTTTCATGAGAAGGTCATAGGTGCCATGTCCCCTGATATCATCATGAACTTTCTTTGGACCGTCCAGACTTATCGAGATAACATCACTTTGTTCATTGATGATCCCAGTCCCGTTAGTGGTGTACCCTATTACATAGTATCCGATCTGGCGACCTTCTGCGATGAGGTCCGTCAAACGCTTATCTTCATCCTTCCAGATGGTCGGTTCCCCGCCTTCAAAAAAGAGTATCCTTGCCCCTTTTTTGTACTCGATCCTCATCTCTCTAGATGCATCATTGAATGAAATGGAATGTGCCCCAGGGATCAGCTCGTAGTTCGAAGCAATAGAGCAGTGACGGCACTTTAGGTTACAAGCATAATGAATGATCATTGTGTTGACCAGTGGCCGTCTGACCCCAAATCTGGCTTTTAGGAACCAACCTGCATAATATGAGTATTGACGGAAAGAACTTGCTGGGGACATGATCCCAAAAGAGCATCTGGTCTTTATATAAATTGCTTGAAGTAAAGCCTGGCTGCTCAGCCTTTAACTTTTGTGAAAGCGACCGCTAAATGTGTCTGCGCGTAATGTATCTGGTCCGAATTAGCAAGAATACCAGCCTGCAGGGACGAGGGAGCTCGCGGAACCTAGAAATATAATGACATCAGAATTCAACGATCAGTTACAGGAAAAATTGAACGGAGGATGTTGACGGTTAGCATAGTGCGAGATATCGAGCGATCGGAAATAACGATCAGAAAGAAAAATGAAAAAAGCTCGAAATGTCGCCCTATGATCGAACGCGAACGATGATCAGGACGGGAATAGGCCGGACAATATGTCTCAATGGAGAGATCTTCATCAGATCATTCGATCTACCAAGGATGCAGGGGATGATGGCGTGAAAGGATGGTGATATATGTGCATCCGTTCAGGGCATTAGTAGCAACAACATGGCTATTCAGCATGCTTCTGTGGCTTTTTGTCGTCGCAAGGATCGTAGTTGACGGGGTCAATGTCTATTGGCCGTTCATCGACCGGTTCCCCCTTATCTCGATAAGCGAAGTAGGTGTGGCAGCGTTCATTCTTAGCTTTGTTTGTATGTTCACATACCTGACACTATGGGGGAACCCACTGTATAACCAGGAGACGTAAAAAATGAGCGATCTTTCTCGTCCTGGAGCTATCTTCAGTTAGAGCGATACGCATGGCGTATGGAATGTCCCCATACGGTAAGATCATCATTCTTTCGACGCAGCGATCAGGATGAAAAAATTATCCATAGCGATACTTTTCCCAGAACCTTCCAGATGTATCAATGCCTTTGCGTTATCTGAAATGCTTGTGGCAACCCCGATCATTTCCTGAGCGGTGGAAGCGTCCATTACATCAGTGAAATGGGATAATGGAATATGCTTTCTATATTGTCTGGTGACATTTATCTTCAGGCCCTCCCCGACCAGGAGCGAGGTCCATTCTGAAGCTCTGTGATCACGGACGTGGGAAGGATCGTGCAAAACATCCAATCTGTTTATCATCCGGTCAACCTCCTCGTCCTCAGGCGGACTTCGGTCATCAATGACCATACATCCGCCCGGTTTGAGCACCCTGGCCATCTCTTTTACTGCTTTGTGGATATCCCTGAAATGATGGGCTGCCCGGCGAGATGTAACTATCTCAAAATGATCATCTGGAAAGGGTATGGACATGGCATCGCCCAATAGATAGTGGACATTGGTTATGCCTCTCTGAGCACAAAGTTTACGACCTTCATCCATCATTTGTTCCGTCAGATCAATGGCTTCAACCCTCTGGACATACGGTGATAATGCCATAGCTGTGTGACCGGTCCCTGTTCCCACATCCAGGGCGACCATATCCTTTTTTGGATCGGCAAGCTCTACTAGCCAGGATAAGGTCTCTTTGTCGTCGTGCACTTTGCTGGCAGCATAGAAAGCAGCACGCTTGGAGAAGATATCCTGCGGCTGGGCGATGTGGTCGTCATCTTTCATGTGGATATCCAAAATAAGATGAGCCCTAAATAAGCTTGTTCTGAGACTGATCAGCATACCAGCTATCGGCCGTATGCACCACTTATCCATATCTGGGGGAGGTCTTGCGATAGATGAGCTGTAGCAACAAGACTGTCTGTGAGCATTTTTGGATAATTGCATTGGATCTAGGGCCGTACCTTTGCAAGTGCTGGATCAAGATAGTCACTGGCCTAGCGAGAACTCGATCGTGTCCCCAGGTGCAAAACTCTTGAACCTGCCATTATAGCCGACCCGGATAGGTGCCACGTCCTGCGGCCTGCTGCTGAGCCGCAGTTTTTCCCCATCTATATCTACATTTATCCAGTGATGACGATATTCTATATCGAAATGCAATCGGGTCAGCTCCTTGGGCAATCTGGGGTCGAACCATAATACCTCGCCCCTGGTCTCCAGTCCTGAGTAGCATCTTTGGATCATATCGACCGTGCCGGCCATGGCACCTAGGTGGATCCCCTCGTGGGTGGTCCCTCCCTGTATATCCGAAACATCGCTCATGAGAGCCTCCCGGAACAGGCTCCACGACATTTCTCTGTTTACCCTGGATAGCACCCATGCATGGACCATCCGACTTAATGTAGAGCCATTGGAAGTGCGCGCCATGTAATAGTCTATGGTCTTTTGTACTGTGTCAGATGTCAGCTGGTAGTCCATCTGGCCGAATATCTCCTTAAGCTCGTCCGATGAGAAAAGATAGAAGAGCATCAGGGCATCTGCTTGTTTTGATACTTTGTAATTGTCCGGAGAATCACCTTCAGCTCTCAGGATGCGGTCGAGACGATCGATGTTACCATATTTTTTTCGATATCTCTCCCAGTCGAGCTCCTTGAGGTCATCATATCCTTTGAACTGACTGATTATCCCATCTCCATGGAATGGGACGTACATCCTTCTGCTAATGTCGTTCCAGTGGTTCAGTTCACTATCGCTGAGCGAAAGATCATTCCATACATCTCGACGATGTGCCAATGGCAGTAGTTGAAGCGCCTCTATGGTACGACGCAGCTCCCACGCTACCATTACGTTCGTGTAGGCATTATTGTCTATGCCAGGTTCCGATGCACCAGGATAACTTTCATGGAACTCATCAGGTCCCATGATCTTCAGGACCTCATAACGGTCCAGAGATCCATTATAGTGTGCTTTGCTAGCCCAGAACCGTGCGATCTCGACAAGCATCTCCGCCCCATATAACGACATGAAATCTAGATCGCAGGTGACCTGATAGTAGTGCCATATGTTATACGCTATCGCCAAGCTGATGTGACGTTCGAGATAGGATAGGTCCGGCAGCCATTGACCGGAGTCCGGGTTCAAGTGCAACATCTGTGCCATCTCTTGGCCATCGCTACCGCTCTGCCATGGGTACATCGCACCGTTGTTCCCTGCCTGCTCCGCAGCCCTACGTGCCCATGGCAAACGTCGGTAACGATATAATAAAAGAGACCGGGTCAGGTCTGGAAATCGGAAGTTCAGGAATGGAAAGATGAATATCTCATCCCACATTATGAGCCCCCGATATGCCTCTCCTTCCAAACCTCTTGGTGGCACACCTACATCGAGGTCGATCGAGTGGACAGATACGCTCTGAAGAAGATGGAATATGTGCAGGTTGAGTATCTGAGATATTCTTCCTTGGTCAGTTTCTGCAGTTACATGACACCGTACCCAAAGACCATTCCAGATCTTCATGTGTTTGTTACATAGTTTGTTAAAATCATCAGCTCGATCCATCTCAAGGATGGCTTCCAATAAGTTATCCGATATGGCCCTGTCCTTTGATGAATAGATAGCAACGACCTTCTCGATTCGCAGGGGACGACCTTGCTCCACATGGACCTCTATATCTTGACCGATAAACCCCTTCTCTTGGATCAGGGTCCGTTCTGCATTCACTGTCTCAGGACCATTACGGATCCTGGTCCTCGCTACTTCTGCGATCCTAACGTGGGATTGGTTAGTTTCCACCTGCAGCCAAATGGTCTCTTCTCCCGCAACGCCAGTATTGAGCTGGTCGAGATGATGGTTATTGAGCGCTCTATACCGTTTTACAAGAGTGTTCTCGACCCTTCCATCTATTGCTGAGCGCACATGAAGCTCGCCTGACCAGTTCTCTGGTGTTATCGTCGTCTCCAATCCAGAAAGGTGAGGAGATGCCATGCTTACAAAACGCCGCTGGAAAATACGGCTCCGTCTTTTCTGTCCGTCAGTGAACCGTATGGTCCTATAAAGGATGCCATTTTGCATATCCAATTGTTGGCAGTAATCATCGACCTTGACCGAGCCTATATCGAACCATTCACCTTCATTGATCTTGAACGAAAGGCATAACCAGTTAGGTATATTCACTATGCTTTCATTCCTGATCGTCCGGTCTTCGATAGTACTCTCCAACTGATTATACACCCCAGCTAGATATGTTCCTGGATAATGTGTCTCTCCAGTGGCCGATTCTGGTGCCGAACCTCTTGAAGCAAAATAACCGTTACCTAGTGAGCAAAGCGACTCACGCAAAAGCTCTTGATCCGGTTCAAAGTCATTATATGTCAGGTTCCAGACGCCGCCGGACAGCCCTCTTTCAAAGCGTCTGACAAGTTCCCCCAAGAACGTTTCTACCTCTGAGACGTCGTTCAATATGTATTGTGCTGCTGTCCTCTGAGGATGGTCGCTTACTAAGATGGTCACACCCTGATCGGCCAGTGCCCGGAAGGCATCCTCATCTGTCGTGTCGTCCCCGATGTATAGGGACACGACCCTTGACCCGTTAACATGGAACCGATCAAGCAAAGATAGTACTACCTTGCCTTTGTCCCATTTCATATTAGGAAGTAGCTCGAATATCTTCTTCCCAGTGGTCCTTTTCAGCAATCGGGATGCCTCTGAGCCACAATGTTGAACAGACCTTCCAGTTTCGGAACATCGTGCTCGTCGACCTCCCTATAATGCACCGTGATGGCCAACCTCTTTCGCTCGACCCAAGCCCCTTTTATTTCCTTGATCATTGACCTGAGCTCATTATCGGCCTGTTCAAGCGATGGCTGAAATATCTCCCCTCTTTCTTGTATGTGGGAAGGGTCATCAGGAAATGAGATCTCGAACCCATGGCTTCCAGCATATATCAGATTGGTCAGATCGACCATTTTTCGGACATCATCCAGGTCACGGCCACTGACAATGGAGACCATGCAGTTCTTGGCCAGGTTCCGGATGATATTCCGCATGTCATCAGATAGGACCGCTTTGGACGGCTCGTTCACGATGGGAGTGAGCGTTCCGTCATAGTCCAGGAAAATCGCGGATGTGCCTTCCAGCATGCGTTTGGATATCTTTCTCATATTGTCTAATGCCCAGGGTAAGCCGTTCTTCTGGCCAGTCTCTTCGATGTCGTTGGTCCTGATCTCGGAAGAATCCTCGACTACGATATCAGCGCCGTGTTTTATCAGTTCATCCCTTTGGCCCGTCCTATCCAAGCCGATCACGACAGCAAATCCGCCCTCCTTTCCAGCCTCGACCCCTGCGAGAGCGTCCTCTATCACCGCGGAATGTTCAGTACTTACCCCTAATCTTTTCGCTGCTTCCAAGAATATATCCGGGGCTGGTTTTCCCCTCAGCCCAAGTTTTTGTGCATCAATGCCATCCACTACGACTTCGAAGAGGTTGCTCAGGCCTGATCTTTCTAGGACCATTTTCGCATTTTGGCTGGCAGAAATAAGCGCGAAGCGGATACCTTGAAAGCCCATCTTATGAACGAACTCAACTGTCGAAGGATAAGGGTCTGCTCCATGGCGTTCGATCCATTGAAGGAAATAGCGATTCTTCCGGTTGCCGATGCCACAGACCGTTTCTTTGTCGGGATCATCGTGTGGATCTCCATATGGTATCTCGATGTGGCGCGATCTTAAGAATGAACTAACTCCATCATATCTCGGTTTGCCATCTACATAATGAAGATAGTCCGATCCGATATCAAAGGGCTCAAAGACCTCACCATATCTTTGAGCTCGTCCTCGTAAATACTCATCAAATGTCTGTTTCCATGAGATGGCATGTACTCTAGCAGTATTGGTCACCACGCCATCCATGTCAAGTATGAATGCATCGAGGTTCTCTAGGTTCAGGAAGTTCTTCTTTTCTACAGCTTGTTCAGCTCTTTCTACAGTAACCTCGCGCTCCATTCTCTATTACACCATATCTTTATTTTGGGCGTCAACATAATCTATCTTTCCATGACTAGCCCACCCAAATGTTCGGTCCTTCATAGCGTCCTCGAGAGAATGAGGGCATATCCTTTATTCCAATTGATCAGATAGTTCAAGTTGATTCATGCGGGTGCATGGACGCCTTCTACTTCATATCGATCGGTGCCCTGGCGGATCGAACGATATCCTTATCAGGTCCGTGCAAGGATCATGAAGCAAGTCAGGTGTATGCTTGGAGAGCATTGATGAGCATGGCCGTGAAGAATGATGCAGATAGTTCGGAAAAGGAAGTGATATCCTCTTCGGACCCCAATGCTGGGCTGACCTCCAAGGAGGCTAAGGACCGTCTTGATAGATCTGGATATAACGAAGTACCTGAAGTGAAGAAAAGCCGGCTCTCGAGGTTCGCTAAAAAGTTCTGGGGGATCAGCCCCATAATGCTTGAGATCACCATCCTGTTGACCTTGGCACTTGGCAATTATCTGGATTCATACATCATTCTTGCTTTGCTGATCTTTAATGCCATTGTTGGATATTACCAGGAGGGAAAGGCTAGCGCGTCCCTCGACATGCTCCGTGATCGACTAAAGGTCATGGTCAGAGCAAAGAGGGATGGCGTATGGACATCCATCATGGCCAGGGAGCTGGTCCCCGGAGATCTGGTCCGCCTCCGTGCCGGAGATATCATTCCGGCAGATATGACCATCAAGGAAGGATCATTGGATATCGATCAATCATCCCTGACGGGTGAATCGATGGCTGCCGAGAGGAAGGAGGGAGGCACTATCTATTCTGGGTCCGTCGTTCTCCGTGGCGAAGCTACTGGTACTGTGATGAAGACGGGGGCGAACACATTTTTCGGGAGGACGGCAGAACTGGTGCAGATCGCTCGTCCGAGGCTTCATACTGAGGATGTAGTCTCTAAGCTCGTGGGATGGCTGGTCCTGATGGTCGCATCGCTGCTCACGGTCTCAGTGATCGTAGGAGTGCTGAGAGGACAGAGCATCCTAGATGCGCTTCCTTTGATCGCTATACTGCTGGTAGCTGCGATACCTATCGCCCTTCCTACAATGTTCAATATAACCATGGCTCTTGGTTCCCAAGAGCTTGCGAGGAACGGGATAATCGTGACCCGTCTAAGTGCCAGTGAGGACGCTGCGACCATGGACGTTCTATGTGTCGATAAAACTGGTACCCTCACTGAGAACAAGCTATCTGTCTCAGCCGTTGTTCCGTTCGAAGGTTACGATGAGGCCGATGTCCTTCTGCTTGGTAGCCTAGCATCACAAGAGGCTAACCGTGATCCCATTGACATGGCCATATTGTCAGCAGGTAAGGGGAGGAAATTATCTACGGAAGGGTATGTGCAAGAGAAGTTCGTCCCCTTCTCCCCTGCTACCCGGAGGACCGAGGCCGTCGATCCGGTCCAAGGGGGGAGATTTTACCGTCATAAAGGGGGCGTTGGGAACAATATTGGGATTGTCAGATACAGAAGATGACGCTTCCAGAGGTATCTCGGAACAGGCTGAGGCAATAGCCGCCAAAGGGTACAGGGTGCTAGCGATAGCGAGAAGCAAAGGGGAGGGCTTTAGGATAGCGGGCCTGATAGCCCTATATGATCGGCCCCGGCCGGAAACTCCTGAGATCATACGCGAGCTGACCGCGCTTGGGATCTCCATCAAGATGCTGACCGGGGACTCGGTACTTATTGCCAAGGAAACAGCTAGGGCCATAGGCCTTGGGGACAGAGCAGAAAAGGCTACCGATCTTGGGAAAGAGGCTGACATAGTAAAGAGGGTCGAGGATAGCGATGTCTTCGCTGAGGTATATCCTGAGGATAAATATCTCATAGTCAAAGGGCTCCAAAAAGGTGGGCATATCGTTGGCATGACCGGGGACGGTGTTAATGATGCACCGGCCCTTAAGCAAGCAGAGGTAGGCATAGCTGTCACCAATGCGACAGACGTAGCTAAACGGTCTGCCAGCGTAGTTCTGTCAGAATCGGGTCTCGAGGGCATCAAACGATTGGTAAAGGCTGGAAGGGCGGTTTACCAGCGGATACTGACATGGATCACGAACAAAGTGGTCAAGACATTCCAGGTCGTCGTGTTCGTGATCATCGTCTACATATGGAGCGGCCAGTATATTGTGACGGTCACCAGCATGGTCCTATTTTTGTTCTTGACCGATTTCGTTACGCTCTCATTATCCACCGATAGGGTCGGATACTCGCAAAAACCAGATAATTGGAAGCTGAAGGGATTGCTAAGAGGCTCGGTCATCCTGGGATTACTATTGGTAGTGGAATCAGTCGTCCTATTGCTGCTGGGCGGTTGGTTCTTTGGTCTGTTCAATGATATTGGGAAAATGCGAACTTTCGCGTTCAGTCTGTTGGTCGTATTCTCCATATTCGATGTCATCATATTGAGGGAAAGAAAGAGATTCTGGGAGTCTCGGCCGAGCACACCATTGCTGATATCATTTATTGGTGACATAGCTGTGGTGGCCATCATAGCGTTAGTAGGTTTCTTTGGTCTGGCAGCTATCGACCCTGCTGCTTTTCTGCTCATATTTGTTTTTACGGCTGCCCTATCCTTGACAGTTAACGATATTGTGAAAGTCAAGGTCTTTCGGAGACTAGAAGTGTGATATGTTCGGAGACTGATCCTAGGACCAAAAAAGAGCGAGGCGGTATAGGGGACCTACCGTGTGTGCTTTTGTCCTATCCAAGACCTACGAAATGGATCAGGCGGCTAAGACAATATCTATGCTTGCGCAAGCAAGGCTGTGGAGTTCGCTCGGATAGGGAGGGCAGCTCTCCCTTTTCACCATGATAGCTTACGCTCATAGAAAGACAGCTTGAGGATGAAAATCCTAGCTGCTTTGGGCCCTTGACCTGATCTGGTCCTCCAATATCAATGCTATCCGGTCATCATTACCTATGGGCTCGCAATATTTTAGAACGATATCTTTCCCTTTGACATTGACATGGGTCTCGTTCCCGCCGCCCTGAAGGCCTATTGCCCTAGGGATATCTTCGGTCAGATGTATCCCGTTCGCTAGGAAGCATGGTTGTACGTATATTCTATCTACACCCTGTTCTGCAAGCGTCTCTATGCCTTCCTTTATGGTAGGCTTATCCATTTGCATGAAGGCTGTAGCTATGGGTCCGAACTCATTCATAGACCTGATGAGGTCTGCCATATGCGATACGAACTCTTTGTTGTACGCAAGTTTACTGCCATGGCCGATCAAAAGAACTCCGTCATTCATTTCTACTACCTCCGTATTATCCGGTCGTTAAGGTGGCTATAAGGATATTTAGCCCGATGAAGGGGTATATACGACCATATATACATAATAATTGGATGATACATCCAATATAAATAGGGCGACCATGATATCTTGATAAGATGCCTCAGGTCTGCCAGCATCAGTGTCATGATCATGAAGCTTGACTTCCCAGGTGATCGTGTTCAAGGACTGCCTTTGAACATGAGGAAGTATCTGCTATTACAACGAACCAAAAAGGAGAAGAGATGAATGGACACCATCCTTAGCGCTCATATCACACATAAGCAAGCTGAGATCGCCGATCTGGAGGAGCTTAGCAAGTTCGATTCAAGGACGCTTATGCAGACAATAGTGGGCCTTGAAGGTGTGCATGAATGTGTTCTTTTGAGGACATGCAACCGGATCGAGATATATACCGCGACAGATGGTGCATCGTCGACAAGGAAAAGGATCGAGGATGTCATAAATGGGCTGATACCTTACGACACAGATCAGAACCTCGTACAGTATCTAGTGGGAAAAGAGTCTGTTCGGCATATGCTCAGAGTAGCAAGCGGTCTTGAATCCATGATCGTTGGGGAGGACCAGATCCAAGGCCAGGTCAAAGATGCATTTGAGCTCGCTGAGATGGAGGGTACAGTAGGTCCGCAGCTCTCCGTGATCTTCCGTACTGCCATAAGTACCGGCAAAAAGGTAAGGAGCGGGACCAATGTCAATAAGGGATGCATCTCCATAGGATCAGCGGCGGTTGAGCTCGCAGAGGATAAGATCGGTTCTTTGATGAACAAGAACATACTCATCATAGGTGCCGGCGAAACTGCCACCCTTATAGCTAAGCATCTTATCGGCAAGTTCCCAAGGGCAGTCTTCGTGTCAAATAGGACATATGCTCGTGCGGTCGAACTTGCATGGGCGCTCAATGGCAAAGCCGTTCGCTTTGATAGCCTCGACGAGTTCATATCTGATGCGGATGTTGTTATTTGCGCCACGTCAGCGACGCACATGATACTTACAAAAGACCATTTATTGAAGGCCCTAGCGTTCAATTGCGAAGAAAGACGGATGGTCATAATCGATGTTAGTGTACCTCGTAATGTTGACCGGAACATCGCTCAGTTGCCGGGCATTGAGCTCTATGACATAGATGGGCTAAGAGGTATTGCGGAAAAGAATGTTCTCAAGCGACAAGCGGAGATAAAGAATGCTGAGGTGATAATCACTCAGGAGCTCGGCGCTTTAGAACAAAAGATAAAGGAGATGCAGGCGGACGAGGCCATCTCTGATCTTTATATCAAGATGAACGCGATCAGGGACAGAGAGCTAAAAAGAGCGCTCGCTAGGGCAAAGAGCGGAACAGATATGGAGGTCGTAATGAGCGAGTTCGCCGGGTCATTGACCAAAAAGATGCTTGCCGACCAAACAGAGATAGTGAAGGAAGCATACAGGTCAGGTAACTTGGATAAGATCAACCTCATCAGACAGATCTTCAAGATAGGAGATGTTGTGAATGTTCCTACAGAACAGGCCGAGAAGGCTGCGTCGAACAGAAGGGATTAGAGATCTAGTACGAGAAACAGAGCTCTCAACGAAGGACCTGATCCTCCCATTATTCGTAGATGAAAGAATATCATCACCGAGAGCTATCTCATCCATGCCCGGCATCTTTGCACATACAGTAACTTCAGTTGTCGAAGGTGCGAAGAAGGCGGAGGAGGCAGGTATCCCCGCTGTCATCTTGTTCGGGACGCCATCAAAAAAAGATGAAAAAGGCAGTGAAGCATGGAATAAAGATGGTGTGATCCAGCAGTCCATAAGGGCGATAAAGGATTCTACAGGACTTGTTGTTATCGCTGACCTATGTTTGTGCGAGTATACATCGCATGGACATTGCGGCGTATTGCAGGGTGATATCGTAGATAATGATCCTACCATCGAGCTCTATGCTCTCACCGCGGCAAGCCAGGCAGAAGCTGGAGCAGATATCATTGCCCCGTCTGGAATGATGGATGGACAAGTAGGGGCTATTCGCAGTTCATTGGACCAGGCCGGTTTCGACGACAGGGCGATAATGGCATATTCCGCTAAGTACGCATCAGCTTATTATGGCCCTTTCCGTGATGCTGTGAACTCCACTCCAGCGTTCGGTGATCGCAGGACCCATCAGATGGACCCGGCCAACGCAAGGGAAGCGCTGAGAGAGATGGAGCTGGATATGAACGAGGGGGCTGATATACTGATGGTCAAGCCTGCACTTCCATATCTCGATATTATCCGTGCGGCGAGGGATAGTTTCGACCTCCCTATAGCTGCGTACAATGTATCAGGTGAGTATGCAATGATAATGGCCGCTTCCAAGAATGGATGGATAGATGAGGACCGCGCGATGATGGAATCGCTGACGTGCATTAAACGAGCTGGTGCTGACATGATCATAACATACTTCGCCGAGAAGGCAGCTTCAAAGATGAAGGGCATAACATGAGAGATCACTCCCGTGAGCTTTTTAAAAAAGCTAGCAAACTTATGCCTGGTGGGGTCTCTAGCCCGGTCAGGTCCTTTGCGCCTTATCCGATATATATGGCACGGGGGAAAGGTTCATACCTATGGGATGTGGACGGGAACCGGTACATCGATTATTGCATGGGATTCGGACCGCTTATTTTGGGACATGCGGACAATCGAATTGTAAGTGCGATAAGCCACCAGGCCATGGATGGGACGGTCTTCGGTACTCCATCCGAGATAGAGATTGACAGTTCGCTGGAAAGATCAAAGAGCATTTTCCGACCATGGAGATGATGCGCATGGTCAACAGCGGAACGGAAGCGACGATGCATGCGATCCGGCTGGCTAGAGGATATACAGGACGAAAGAAGTTCATCAAGATGGAGGGAGCGTTCCATGGGTCCCATGATGCAGTCCTTGTTAAGGCTGGCTCTGGAGCGACAACTCACTGTATGCCCAACTCTTCAGGCGTACCTGAGGAAGCTACCGCGAACACGATACTGTCACCGTTCAATGACGTCGCATCCATTGAGAAAATGATCAAGGAGCATCATGGTGAGATCGCAGCGGTGATCACCGAGCCTCTCATAGGGAATATGGGGCCGATACTGCCAAAGGAAGGTTACCTGCAGGAGCTAAGGGAGATTACTTCAAAGAACGATATACTTCTGATATTCGATGAGGTCATAACAGGGTTCAGGTTATCGATAGGTGGAGCACAAAAGGCATATGGGGTCAGGCCGGACATAACCACGCTAGGCAAGATCGTCGGTGGCGGCCTGCCGATAGGCATCTTTGGAGCTTCTGAAGAGATAATGTCGAACATATCTCCATCTGGAAAGGTCTACCAGGCAGGAACTTTCAGCGGGAACCCGCTCTCATTGACCGCAGGACTGGAGACGATCAAGGCGCTCGAGAGCGAAGGCTACGAAGGATTGAACGCAAAAGGCGAGCAGCTCAGGAATGGATTAAGAGAGATACTCGCTGAGCACCATATGGACGATCAGGTCCAAGGGACAGCATCAATGTTCCAAATATTCTTCAGCCATGCTCCTGTTACGGATTATCGCACTGCGATGGGTTGTGATGCGGATAAGTTCATGTCCTTGTTCCATAGGCTGTTGGACGAGGGAGTGTATGTTCCGCCATCCCAGTTCGAGACCGGTTTCTTATCCACGGCTCACAGCGATAAGGACATAAAGGATACGCTGAACGCGTTCGATCGCTCACTGGGGGCATTAAATTGATAATAGGTACAAGAGGCAGCGCTCTGGCCATGGTCCAGACAGATATGGTCGTCTCGGCATTGAAGCGAAAGGTCCCTGACATTCAGTTCGATGTAAGAATGATAAAGACCACTGGTGATAATGTAACTGATAGACCTCTCGCTGCACTTGGAGGCATGGGTGCTTTTGTGAAGGAACTAGATGAGCTGATCCTCAGCAAAAGCATAGATTGCTCTGTCAACAGCCTAAAGGACGTCCCTGTGGACCTGACCTCAGGAATAATCATCGGCTCGCTCCTTCCGAGGGGACCGGTCGAGGATGTCATTCTTTCGGATGTCCCTCTTGAGGACCTTCCAAGAAGTTCGGTGGTCGGAAGTTCCAGTGTAAGACGGAGCTCACAATTGCTCAGCGTTCGTCCAGATCTTATCGTGAAAGACATACGTGGCAATGTGCCGACAAGAGTACGAAAGTGGAAGGATGGTCAGTACGATGCGATCGTACTCGCGAAGGCCGGTCTTGACCGCCTAGGGATAGTGGAACGGAGCTATACCCTTGACCCATCGGTATTCATTCCTGCTGCAGGACAAGGTGCAATAGCTATCACATGCCTAGAAGAGGGCGGAATATCAGGGGTCGTTCACTCGATCGATGATGAAAGAACAAGGATCGAGATAGAGGCTGAACGGTACCTTCTCAAGAAGCTTGGGGGTGGATGCTCAATGCCCATTGGGGTTTGGGCGGACCTGCAAGATGACGTGATCATGGTAAGGGCCGCGGTTTCGGCGGACCCCAAGAATATCTTCAGGTCAGAAGAAAGTCTTTCGTTACGCGATCTACGGATAGGCCTTGATAAGATGGCAGTGATACTATCTAAGGCACTCCCAGGGGGATGCAGCGCATGAACATCAATGGAAAAGTCTTCCTTATCGGTGCAGGCCCCGGTGTATTCTCGACCTGATAACTGTAAAAGGACTTAGGATGCTAAGCACAGCCGATGTTGTCGTTTTCGATTCACTGGCTAACCATGACCTGCTCAGATCTGTAAGGCCAGGAACTGAGGTCATCGATGCTAGTAAGCGTGGGGACCATCATACGATGGAGCAGGATGAGATCAATAAGACGATAATCCTCAAGGCGAAAGAGGGGAAGACTGTAGTAAGGCTCAAAGGTGGCGACCCATTCGTCTTCGGAAGGGGTGGAGAAGAAGCTGAAGAGCTAAGGAAGGCAGGCATTGAGGTCCATGTAGTGCCCGGGATCACATCTGCGATCGCCGCCCCTGCTTTGGCTGGGATACCGGTGACACATAGGGACTACGCATCAGCGGTCACGATCATAACAGGGCATGAGCGGTCAGACAGAAGTAACGATCTAGATTGGTCGAAGTTAGCTGATCTTGATGGTACGCTGGTGATACTAATGGGCATCTCTAACCTAGAGAACAATATCAAACACCTGATCGATAATGGGAAAGATGCCCGAACGCCTGTTGCTGTCGTTCAGAACGGATCGCTCCGGGATCAAAGATCGGTCAATGGCACTCTCGATAACATCGTTGAGAGATGCAGGAAGGCTGGGATAGGTTCCCCATCGGTCGTTATCATAGGTCAGGTCGCATGCTTGGTCGATAAGCTGGGGGACCTAAGATGCGATTAGCGGTGATGCGTCCATCCGAAAAATTGGCAAGCTCTGTCAAAATAGCTGAGGAACTTGGCTTTGATGTGGTCAGCGCCTCGCCTGTAGAACTAGATATTAACGACACCCCAGATCTGGACAGGATGCTCGAAACGCTATCCATGCACGATATGGTCATATTCACAAGCTCGAACGGTGTGCATTCTGCCGAGGACCTGCTCAAGATGCGTAAGATGAGCATCAGTATGCTCCGCAAAGCGACCCTAGTAGCGATCGGACCAATGACAGCTGATTCAATGGGGATCGCAGGGATACCTGCAGATGTGGTCCCATCGACATATTCATCTGAAGGAATAGTGGCTGCTATAGGTGGCATGTCGAATGGAAAGGATGTATATGTCCTCAGGTCCGATCATGGCGATACCGCATTGGACATGGGCCTTGATAAGGCAGGGGCGAGAATGCATGAGATCATCGTCTATAAGTTGCGCCCAGTTGATCAGGACCGTTTATCAAAGCTCATTGAAGAGTGTCGTTCAGATAACATCGACGTTTATGCATTTACTAGCTCACTTTCGGCCCAGACGTTCATCGAGGCAGCTAGCAAGGATATCGGTCGTGACCGCGTTCTTGAGATCCTGAATTCCAGGAT
This sequence comes from Methanomassiliicoccaceae archaeon, assembly GCA_963726655.1. Taxonomy (GTDB): domain Archaea; phylum Thermoplasmatota; class Thermoplasmata; order Methanomassiliicoccales; family Methanomassiliicoccaceae; genus CAVSDP01. The sequence continues at coordinate 80,346 of CAVSDP010000055.1, read as the reverse complement.
GGTCGCGGCATTGGGCAAGCCTACACAAGAACGATTGGAATCAATGGGCGTTCATGTCTCGGTGGTCCCTGACAATGCCACTTTCCGGGATATGCTGGAAGCCATCCTGAGAAAGTAGTACATGACCATTACTTAGCATATCATCATCTTGCGGTCGGACCAATGCCCATGATCTCACTCGACATATCTTCCTGGTCGCCCATGCCCTCTTTGTACACGAGCTATGTGCGGCTTACTCTTCTATCCGGCAGTCGTTTAGCCGGTTGTCAGCAGCATGATGCTGTACAATAAGGAGCAGTTCGGACCCGTGGTACCTACCGTTCTGTTCGATGATTTTGCTGCACCGATAGCGTATGTCTAGAATTCCAACTTCAGGCGGCAGGCGAGAATATTCGGCCATCATTCAGATATTTTTTTACGGATAGTTGACCCGTTCCGTCCAGGAGCAGAGACCAACCTTCACTCAGCAGATCTTATCCTTGACCAATGACGAACCGATATTCTTCATGGCAGTGTCCAGACCTTCTCTTTCATGCGCTGGTCCATTTCGCATACCGGTGACGACAACTAATTCCTTAACATCAAATTCTAGCAACTGGAACATGTGTTTTGTATAATCATAATACGGCTGGAACAGGCTAGGATCAGGATTACCCTGATCAAACACAAGAACAAGCTTTTTCCCAGCATTCTCTTCCTTGAATTGAGGAGAGAATCGTGGATGGTTCGTTGCGAACAACCTGTCAGTGAATATCTTTGCCTGGGCACTCATCTGCCCCATGTAGGTCGGCGAGCCGAGAACAAGAGCATCGGCTTGCTCAAGCGCGTCGTAAATTTTCTGCATGTCGTCTTTGATGATACATCGCTGATCCCCCTTTTTGCAGCCATAACAGCTCTGGCAAGGTTTGATATCAAGATCGTTGAAATACCATGATCCGGTCTCAGCGCCCTCTTCTTCCGCACCTTCGAGTATCTTGTTCACTATCCACGCGGTGTTGCCTTTTTTCCGCGGACTTGCTATGAATCCGATGACTTTCATTTTTTCATCCTTTCATATCTGGCCCATTATTTATAGTATTATCATACATAAGATATATTATTATGTCCGATCTGGCTTATAGAAAAAGCAGGAGGACCAATAAAAATAATGGCAAGAGGTCAGGCGGGGTAAGCAGTTCACGGAAAACGAGGAAAGGATCTTAGACCTTTTGCATCCTGTGAAGGATACGCATCTTGAAAAGGCTCATTCCCGCTCACCTTTGAAGGCTTTTATTGACGTTATGGGAAAACCATCAAAAAGTGATCGATAAGTAAAGCCCGCATCGATGATCCCAAGAGATCATCTGGAAGAATACATGGAAAGGATCATGCGATCGTTCTAGTTGAGAGATCCTAGATATGCATCTAAGCGAATTACGATAACTATTAATGTGGGTCGTTCGACTCGATATTATCATCACGGAATGGAGTTTTATATTGAAAGATATGAACGCTTATCTCTTAAGATCGATCATTTGGAATGGCATACCTAGATGCGATCTTAAAAAACGTTCATACACCTATTTTGAAGCGAACGATCCATCAGATAATACGATCCTGACAACATATGAGGGACAATAAATGACTGATCAATTAACATGGATCCGTCATCCCATGATGACTCAGAAAATAGGAAATATTGCTACTATTGATCTTTGTAAAGTTCGTTATGATCGTATTCTGATACCTTTTTCATACCCATATCCGGCCATGGAGAGCATCGAACGCATAAGGTCAAGCAGGAGATGGATCAGTTCGGATATGTCAAGCTTTTTAGGGGACCGCGCGAGGCTTAGAGGAAAGTATGGCATATATGAGCATAATGACACCAATGGCTATCGTCAGGCATTAGCCTTTGCATCTGGCAGATATGAACTTTGTTGCCAGGAAGCTCCAATGGATGGGTACGCTGAAGTATCAGTGGCATGCAGGGGCGTGGAGTAATTATGGAGGGGACCAGACTTGACAGCATTGATAAAGAGCTGTTAAAGGTCGTCCAAGATTCATTCCCCTTATCGCTAGACCCCTGGGTAGAGATAGGTAGGATGGTCGGGGTATCTGGAGAAGAAGCTTTAGCATGTGTCCGGCTCTTGCAGCAGAAGAAGATAATCAGGAAGATCGGTCCCGTTGTCGAATCGCGGCGCTTAGGCCAAGAAGCATCCACTCTCATTCTATTGAGAGTGCCCCCAGATCGGATAGATGATGTAGCGAAGGTGGTCAACGAGCACGAATGCGTTACGCATAACTATGAACGTGAAGGCGAGTTCAATGTCTGGTTCACTCTCCGAGCGAAGGACAAGAATGAACTTGACATTATGATCAATGAGATCATGAGGAGGACGCGCATCGAGAGAACGGATATACTGGACCTTCCTACGATCAAGAGGTTCAAGATAAGGGTCCGGTTTGTTATTGAGTAGGTGAGATCATGGATGAGGCAGACCGAAAGATCTTGGAACTAACCCGTCATGGGATCCCAGTTGTAGAATCGCCATATTCAGCGATAGCTGAAAAGGTCGGGATTGGCACACAAGAGGTCCTCGATCGGCTGTCCAGAATGAAAGATGATGGTACTATCAGAAGGTTCTCCGCATCAATAGACCAGCATTCGTTGGGTATACATGCAAACGCAGTTGTGGCTTGGAAGGTCCCTTCGGACCGGGTAGAAGAGGTGGCTAAGATGATGAGCAGTAGCGAAATATTCACGCATTGTTACGAGCGAGCCAAAGTCCCAGGGATGTGGGAATACGATCTATATACTGTGATACATGGTATGGACCGAGATTCCGTCAAAGAGCAGGTCGATGCATTCTCCAGGACGGTCAATGTGCTGGATTATGACATCTTTTTCAGCATAAGGGACCTTAGATCTTCAGAGTATAGCATGGAGGGTCAGCAATGATCAGATTGACCTTGCTCAGACATGGTGGTGACACTATTGGGACAACAATCAAACATCAGTCCAGTCCACCTGGTCGCGTTCTTGCATTTACCGAGGTCCGAAGTCCTCTGGTATTCTGGAACATCACCTACCGATGCAATCTATCCTGCCATCAATGCTACATAAATGCTGGCCGGTCAGGTGAGGAAGAGCTATCTACAGATGAGGCATTGAGATTCATGGATGATATTGCCAGCATCAAGGTACCTCTCTTGATGTTCACTGGAGGTGAGCCTCTGCTCCGTCCAGATTTCTGGGTCCTTGCGGACCATGCAAGGCAGCTTGGGATAAAGACCGCGATAAGCTCGAATGGCACCCTTATCAAGGAAAAGGAAGCGTTGGACCTTAAGAAAAATGGAGTGGAATATGTAGGTGTATCCCTAGATGGTGCCACCGAACTGACCAATGATGGCATCAGAGGTCAGGGCAGCTTTACTAAAGCCGTCGATGGATTGACGGCATGTGTTAATGCCGGCCTCAATTGTGGTGTGAGGGTAACTGTCTCCAAGGATAACTTCGATGAGATACCTGATCTGATCGATCTGACCATGAAGTTGAAAGTACCCCGTTTCTGCTTGTACTGGCTTGTTCCAAGTGGAAGAGGCAAAGGTGCCTACCAAGAGAAACAGTTGGATGAGGATCAGATATCATCTATCTTCGATATGTTGTTCAAAGCATCGAAAGATATTGACCCAAAGATCATGGAGATCCTAACAGTGGATGCTCCCCAGGATGGGGCATATCTTTTAAGGGACCTGTCAAAGGACGGGGACCCCGAAACGATGAACGCCCTCAAACTGCTTCAATGCACCGGGGACTCTTGCAGCGCTGGTAATCGGGTCGTCAACGTTGACCCTCATGGGAACATATATCCTTGTCAATTCCTGCAGGTGGAAGAGCAAAAGATAGGCAACTTGAGAGAAAGAAGATTCTCTGAGATATGGAAGGACCCATCCAATTCTGTGCTGCAAGGGTTCCGGAATAAAAAAGCCATGTTGCAAGGCGAATGTGCGAAATGTTCATCCAAGGACATTTGCGCTGGCGGTTGCAGAGCTAGGGCCCTATATGCACATGATAATATCTGGGCTTCGGACCCGTTCTGTATACTATCTAAGCTACCGTGACAGCCTCTTGCCGTTCATATGATGTGAAAAATCGCTAAAGGCACATTTGAAAAAGAGGTCGTTCCGAGGATCTGGCAGCTCACCGCTTTAGGCATCTTTCAGCGGCATCGACCATCTTAGCGCCCCAGTCCTTTGTGGATAAGGCATGCTGGTGCATGTATGTCCCGACAGCATGATCAGAGATCGCGCCGTCCGACCCATTGCCAAGTCCTATGCCTCTTTTCAACATGAACGCATATGGCCCTTCAGGGACCGGGGATAGGGCCGAATAGTGGAACTCATGAGCCCTGATCTCTTCTCTTGGGAAAATAAAATTGGAAGGGGATGAAGAAGCTTTGACATACATTGGTCCATGTCTCTGGCCATTCATCTCTGCATTGCAATCAAATATACCCGCCATCTCTGCTTGTTCTCCGTTCATTGATATCGATCTGCACATCGCCATAAGGCCGCCGCACTCACCAAGAACAAGCTTCCCATCCTGCGCCATCTGCAGAAGCCCCTCTTTGAAATCATGGTTCGACCCAAGCTCATTAAGGAAGAGCTCTGGGTATCCGCCCCCAAGATATATCGCGTCCGAATCAGGGACATGCTCATCTTCAACAGGTCTGAAGAACTTAAGCTCCGCTCCTGCCGCCTCAAGGGCCTCAAGGTTCTCTGGATAGTAGAAGCAGAACGCCTTATCTCTTGGCACTGCGATCTTTATCCCTTTGCGTTCGCGATGAACGAAGGGAGGGGTCGTACAGCTATCGACAGCAGGTGACCTTTCAGATATCTCCATCAGCCTATCTATCTCGATACCTTCCGTCATGTCGCCAAGCTTTTTTAGAAGATCGTTGGGTCCCGTCTCATCGATCGTATTAAGTCCAAGATGCCTTTCTGGAAGTTTCTCGGTCTGACGTTCTATGACCCCAATGACCTCTGTCCCGGTCAGCTCTTCCACTGCTCTTACAGCTTTTTCCTGATGTATCCTTCCGGTTACCTGGTTCAATATTACGCCCTCGATCTGGATGGATGGATCGAGCATCTTGAACCCAAGAACGACCGCCGCTGCGCTCTTTGCGAGGCTCCTTGCGTTCACTACCAGAACAACAGGTGCATCTATGAACTTTGATATCTGGGCAGTGCTGCCCTCATCACCTGTGGCGGTGGAGCCGTCATAGAGACCTCTTACGCCTTCGACCAGCGCTATATCTGCATCGGAGGTCGCCCATCCGAACAGATCATTTATCATTCGACGGTCGAGCAGAAAGGAGTCAAGATTCCTCGAGGGCCTGCCTGTAGCCATCCGATGGTACATCGGGTCTATGAAGTCCGGACCTACCTTGAACCCCTGGACCTTATACCTCTTAGCAAGCCTGTACATGATCCCAGTAGTTATCGACGTTTTTCCTACGCCGCTACCTGCCCCAGCAATGACGACACGTCCGGTCATCTTCTCAATATCCTACGTATTTCATCTGGATCGATCGGATGTGGTACAACTGATGCTTTGTTCGATAGTATCGTATCAGCAAGCTTCCTGTAAGTGTCAGCCTGAGGGTCCATCGGTTTTCCTTCAATGACCGTCATCCCCTCGTTCTCGCAGTCCCTTACAACCTTGCTCCTTGGGACGAACCCGATCATACGGCTGCCTATTTTTTCAGCGAATGAAGTTGTGATGTTCTCTTCGTCATCCACCTCGCGGGAGTTGCATATGATCCCGCCGGTCCTGACCTGTAGATTCTCCAGTCCCCGAGCAATATTGTTCGCAGCATAAAGCGCTAGATACTCCCCGCTAGTGACGATGTAGACCTCATTGGCGAATTTTTCTCTGAGCGGGGCCGCGAACCCCCCGCAGACTATGTCGCCTGGAACATCATAGATAAGAACATCATCTTTCTGATCGAAATATGACCTCGAGAGCGATTGGACAGCCACGATAATGCCCCGTCCGGCACATCCCACTCCGGCCAGAGGGCCGCCGACCTCCACGCATTTCACTCCCTTGAACCCTTCAAAAACCATCTGGCTTTTCTCCTCTTTAAGCTGCTCCAAGAAAGTAGGTATCTTCTTTCCAGCTAGCAGTGTCATGCTGCCATCTGATTTGGGGTCACAGCCGATATACCAGGTCCTCAGTCCACTCTCGGCAAAGGCAGCAGCTGATGTTAGCGGAGATGGTCGATTTTCCAATGCCTCCTTTCCCGTAGATGGCGATCTGTTTCATTGATATCCCTTCGAAACGATCTCTCGGATAGTATCCCCAAGCTCCGACCTTAGGACCGATGTCGCGCTCATCACATCCGCATGTGTAGTTATCTCGCCCACTGACATGCTGAAACCATGATCAAGATAGTTCCTAAGCTCCCTTGGCTGGTCCGTAATAAGTATGTCATCCGTCCTGAGCCTGGGGACAGTATGTGGAACGCCAGCGATCACCCTTAGGTCCGGCTTCTCTTTTTCTAGGGCATCAGCAGCACGCTCACCGGTCAACGGGTATTCATCAAGGCCCCCGGTGATGTGGTCTATCCTGACGTTAGCTGCATGAAGATCGCGAAGTATATTCTCTGCGTATCCTCTGATCCTAGGCAGACCGATCTGTGGATCAAGATTGGCAATATTCACCACTTCGCCGCCTACCTTGGACCTTGCTTCCCAAATGGACCTTATGGTATCAGCGAAACCATATGCGGTCTCTTTCTTGGCGTTCATGACGACCGCGACCTTTTTACCAGAGCGAAGTGCATTGACTATGACCATCGCTGCCGTTAATTTGGTCACACCGGCTGAAGGCTCAAGATATGTGCGGGATGTAATACCGCGTTCCATCTCGATATGGGTCGCTCGGTCCAGAAGCGCTTTCTGCCTATCTCTCTCCTCGTATGATATCACTCTTCTTTCTGCCGCCACTTCAAGTACTCTTATCGCACCAGCGGTGTTAGCTCCAGAGCACCCATGGATATCTATCGGTAGAACAGTCGCTTTAATGGCAGCTTTATCGACCGCAGCTTCTAGGTTCTCGCCAATTATCATGCTTGCGCATGTCCCAACGACACCGACAAGCTTTGGATGGAACTCGGACTCTATCTGTCGAAGGATGCGGATCAGCTTCTCCTGACTTCCGAATATCAGGTCCTGCTCGGTCATGCCGGTCGTTACTACTCTGACCCCTGCCTCTTCCAACCTTCTGGAAGGCATGAAGCCACATCCAGCTGGACCATGCAAAAGAATGACGTTAGCATCGAGGTCCCTCAATGTATACATGGCTGCAACGATCGGATTAGGACGCGGGTGTAATACATCTATCACTGGTATCCTTCCTTTGTGCACCATAGTAGGACAGTCATGCTCATCCTTTACCTTATCGATCGAACCAATGGGGGTCATCCCGGCAACTTTCGCTTCCCCAAAACTTCTAAGGACATACTTTCCTTTTACTTCTGGGCATGCAGCAAGAACTTTCAGTATCGATGCGGCATCCAATTTTTGACAAACCTTGATATTCACGGGGTCCATGATAACGCCTATATCTTTCTGATCATACCTGTCGATCAATGCTCTTAGGTCCCACTCTACCGATCCAGCGTTAATGCCTGGATTGCGTTCACGCACAATGAACTGTGCTGCCATCCTTTATGACCTCGCTCCTGCCAGGCACTCCATTGAAATCGTGTAATGATGATAGCACCTCCACAGCACCGATGGATAAAGCCTCTGAGGTAGCTAGAGATGCGGAGAATGCTGTTAGATAAGACGGTGCGAGGAAAGACCCCTTCATTCTTACTGATGCATGGCCTTTTTGCGTCCGCAGCCCAAGTTCTGCGGATGATCCAAGCCTTAATTTATCTGGGAGCGTCACGTTGACATCCCCGTCCGGACCGAACTGTGACGACCTTGACGTTCTTTTTCACATAAGGCTCCCAAACGTTACGCTCGGCCTCGGGGAAGACAACCGCGTTCTTTGCAAGCTTGATCATCTGAACTTTGCCGTAGAACGCCTTTCTGGTGCCTGATGCAATAGGATAGTTGTCCCCTATAGTTGTTATGACCGAGACCTTTCCTATCCCGCAGCCTCCTAAGCTCATCTCAAAGACACCGATGTCGAATTTTTCGCCCATCTTGGAAAGCCCAACTAAGGTGGGCGGAGCTATGCTTGCCGTCCGCTCGATGATCTCATGGCATCCGGATCGCATACCTTCAACGCCCCTACTTGTGAGCATCAGGACAGAAAGTCCCTGTCCAGCAAGAAGGACGGATATGACCTGGCATGTGGAGGTCTTTGCGTTAGCACCTGTTACCTCTATTACTGGATATTGAAAATTCACTAGTTCGCCGATAGCCTCATGATATGTGATACGCCTTTCGAAAGTGGATCTACCAATAAAATGGTCCGGACAATGGACAGGCATGATCAAGAGGTCATAATGGCCCACAGGTGCAGTACTGGCTACATTGATCCCATTGCGCTGAAGTTCATCTATCGTTCCCTTCTTCGCAGTGCCATAAATATCGACCAAGGTCACGGCATGGTCTGACCTCGCGTATTCTTCTGCGAGGACCTCACCACCATGAGTGAGGTCTAGTATCAGAACGTTCAATTCTAACCCTTCTTCATCTCTGACCTGATGCGTTCCGCCAATATCAGCGCTATCCGGTCATCGTTCCCTATGGGCTCACAATATTTTAGAAGGACCGGTCTGCCTTTGATATTCATCATCGTCTCGGTCTCATTATCTTTTAAGCCAAGATCGCCCGGTATGTCCTCAATAAGATGAGCCCCCTTAGCTAGGAAGCATGGTTGGACATATATTGTATCTACACCCTGTTCTGCAAGCGTCCCTATGCCTTCCTTTATGGTCGGTTCATCATATTGTATGAAAGCTATAGCTACAGGCCCGAACTCATTTCTTTTTGCTATGATACCGGCCATGTGCGTTACTAAGTTCTTATTATAATCCAGCTTACTTCCGTGGCCTACGACCAATACACCCGATTTCATCTAGTCGATTCCCTGTCTTTGTCACGATAGAAAGGTTTTCAGGCGCTTATGCTCAAATATGTAAATATACCCTATGTCGTAAACTCCTCGCCTGAAGGTCTTTCTCTTATCTCTAAATGATAAATATGCTCTCTTTAGACGGGTCGCAGAAAGTGAACATCGTCTTTTTCAGATTCGAGCTCATTCGGTCTTCCGATCTTTGATGAGGTTTCTGGCGGTCCAGATCGACCATCTGCCCTTTCAGGAAAGCCTCCCCTTTTTGATAAGTTAACTATAAATCAGAACATGAGATGACGGGTGGATGGTCTAATTTTTGGCGCCCACATCATATGCTAAGGATAACGGAAAGGAATGCGCTCGAGATGGCGGACATCAGAACCTCTGCACACGAATGTTACCTCTGTTCTTCGACGTGAGCAAGTGGAAAGTGGTCGTCTTCGGAGGAGGTGCGGTCGGTATAAGAAAGGCAAGGTACTTCTCTACCTATGCTGAAGTGACCGTGGTAACTAAGGAGCCGATAGAGCTAGAGAATGTCCACCTGGTCATAGGGAATGCCGAAGAGCTAATGGGAGAATGGATATCTTGGGCAGATATTGTGATCGCAGCTACCAACGACCATGGCCTTAACGAAAAGATAATCTCATATTCTATTGCCAAAGGCAAACATTATAACAGTGCTGACGGGAAAGGTGATCTTCTCATACCGTCGACGGTCGAGAGACCTGGATATACAATAGCGATATCTACGATGGGCCAGAGCCCTGGCATGTCCAAATTCATAAGGACAGAGCTCGAAAAAGAGCTGGGGCCAGATATTGATGTAATGATCTACATTCAGAACAGGCTAAGATCAGAACTTAAAGAAAAGGTCCCTGATCAGCGAGAAAGGGAGAGGCGCCTATGGATGGTAATTAATGATGATGAGATCTGGCATATGATCCTACATGACAAGGATAAAGCACTGGAGCTTGCAAGGAAGAAGGCATTGGAAGAGTGCTGAGATACAACTCAATAATGAACATGTGGCTATAGTCCGAATGAGCCCTGACGGTTTTGATAAATTCCTTTATTTGAAGTGGATCTTTTCTTTGTCGATATGATCCTAGCTTTCGGATGATAGTGCCATCTTATATATCCCTTGGATTATACATCCAATCATGAGATTAGCGGGGGGACCAACGCAGGATGAGGTAATGGCGATCTCCCTTCAGAAGCTCAATGCTGATGTTGGAGATGTATTCGCTGAGATCGGCTGTGGTACCGGTAAGATATCTGTGGCTATCAGCAAACAGGTTAAACGAGCATACGCAGTTGATAGAAGAAAGGTCGCTATCGATGCTGCTAGGTCATCAATTAAGGATGCGAAAGCAGATAATGTGACATTGCTTCATCAAGAAGGGCTCCAGTTCTTGAAGGAATGCGAGGAGCTTGATTGTGCCTTCGTTGGAGGCACCAAGCAGTTAGATAGCATGCTTGAGCTGCTTTCACAGAAGGTCAAGGGGAAGATAGTCGTCAACGTTGTCCTGGTCTCTTCATTGGACAAATGCATCAAGAAGATGAAAGATCTCGACATATTCAAAGAGGTCGTCCTTGTTCAGATATCAAGGTCATATCCGTTAGCCGAAAGCCTGATGTTCAAGCCGATAGACCCAGTTTTTATTATTGTGGGGGAAGGAAAATGTTGATCGGATTGGGGCTCGGACCTGGAGATAAGGAGCTCCTCACCTTGAGAGCTGTAAAACTGCTAAGAAGTGCAGATACAGTGTTTGTGCCAGGAAGTATGGCAAAGGGCCTAGTGGATGATTATTGTGAGCCGATCGTTCTTGACTTTCCAATGGTGGATGATGAGAATGCGATAAGTGATGCGCTCCTAAAGAATGCTGAGATCATCGCTCCGCTCGCTAAGAAGGGGACGGTGGTCCTTGGCATGATTGGGAATCCCAGCTTCTATTCTACATTCTCAAGGCAATGTGAGATAATGCTCAAAAAATATCCAGACCTGGAGATCAAGGTTGAGCCAGGTATCAGCTCTATTACAGCGTTCGCCTCAAGATCAAGACTTTCGCTATCTGGTGGATTCATTGTCACAGATGGGCCTGCGCCTGATGCAATGGTGATGCTCAAGGTCAAGCGGCCAAAGGAGACCGTAGAAAATCTCAAACGCCAAGGATATAAAAAATTCGTGCTTACCGAAAGGGCCTTCATGGAGGATGAGAAGATCTACAATGATGATGAGGTACCAGTAACAAGCAATTATTTCAGTATTCTCTACGCGAGGAAGTAATATGCCGACGGTCTATTTTGTAGGAGCTGGCCCGGGTGACCCCGGCCTTATCACTGTGAAGGGCGCAGGGTTGGTGGAGCGTGCGGATGTACTGATCTATGCGGGTTCACTTGTCAACAAAGAACTCGTAGATCGATCGCGTGCCTCGATAAAACTAGATAGCTGGGGAATGTCCCTCGAGGAGACAAGCAAGGCAATATGTGACGCTGTTGAAAAAGGCAAGCTTGTTGTAAGGTTGCATTCTGGGGACCCATCCATATTTGGTTCGATCGTTGAGCAGATCGCGGACCTGAAAATGCATGGTATCGATGTCGATATCATTCCTGGGGTATCTTCGATGTTCGCTGCATCTGCTGCCCTTAAGACACAGCTGACACTGAAAGGCGTATCTGAATCAGTCATCATCACTCGACCAGCAGGTGCTACCCTCGAAAAGGACCAGATAGTTGAGATGTCCCGTCTCGGTGTTTCAATGGTCATTTTCCTGGGCACAGAGAAATTGGAGGCTATCATATCTCGTCTTGAGTGCCCTAAGGATACTCCAGCAGCAGTGATATATCACGCTTCCTGGCCCGATCAAAAGATCGTCAAGGGTACCGTCAAGGACATCGCTGGTCTAGCGAGAGCCGCAGGTATAGAGCACACGGCCCTGATATTGATCGGTGGTATCGTTGATCCGCTGACCAGATATGAAAGATCGGTGTTGTATTCATGACAACTAAGGTTTTCTATATAGATAGGCAGAATGACGCAGAGAATGTAGCCACATACCTGGAAGGCCGCTCGTTCAGATATACTAAGTCCTCCTTCGAAGAGGCGTTCAAGGCTGGCGATAGCATTGTTGCTATGGTAGCAGCTGGAATAATAGTGAGGGCTCTCGCACCACTTATCAATGACAAATGGACAGACCCTCCCGTTGTACTGCTCAGTCCTGATATGCAATATGCAGTTCCATTGCTCGGTGGCCACCATGGCGCCAACGAGCTTGCTAAGTCGCTCCAGGCCATGAACATACACCCTGTGCTGACAACAGCTACGGAGGCAAAGGGTATTCAAGCGGTCGAGGTGATCGCAAAAAAAGGGTCCTTGGATATTATAGACCGGGACTCGACCAGAGCGGTCAACGCTGCTATGCTTAAGGAGGATATCCCGATATGCACGATAAGCGGCCCGGCGATAGCCATTGTGGGTCCAGGAGTAAGTGTCCTTTGCCGTCAGGGCGAGTACATCGTAGGGCTAGGTTGCAATCGGGGAGTCTCACCAGAAGAGGTCACCAATGCTATAGGTCATGCCCTCAGTGATTCATCGATCGAACAAGAGGACGTCTTTGTATACGCTACGACGAGGAAGAAGATGGATGAACGGGGGTTGACAACGGCAGTAGGCTCGCTAGGGGCGAACCTTGTGTTCGTTGAGGACAACGTGCTGGACGAACAGAACTGTCGAGCCATCAAAAGCAACGCTCATCGGGCTTAAAGGCGTATCTGAGCCTGCTGCGCTAGCACTTTCGAAAAGGAAGATCCTGATTATGGGGAGGAAAGCATATGGTAACGTTACGGTCGCCATCGCCAGATAAAGGCTCATTGTTCATAGTCGGCATAGGGCCTGGCAACATTGACCAGATGACTGGAAGAGCAAGGGAAGCGATAGAATCGTCGACCCATCTCGTGGGGAACCGCCTTTATCTTGATATGCTAGGGGACCTGGTCACCGGAAAAGAACTGGTGATAAGCTCCATGGGCCTAGAGGTAGAAAGGGCCAAAAAGGCCGTTGAACTGGCCAAGGAGCATAAGGTCTCTATCGTCTCAGGAGGGGATGCTGGCGTGTATGGAATGGCATCCATCGTTCTTGAGATAGTTGAGCATAGTGGTTCCGATGTCCAGGTAGAAGTGGTCCCTGGCGTCACGGCGGCTACGGCGGCCGCGGCGCTTCTTGGGTCCCCCTTATCTAGCGACTTCATGGTCATTAGCCTCTCTGACCTACTTACACCATGGACCGAGATAGAAAAAAGACTTAATGCGGCATTCACCCTCGGGTTGCCTATAGTGCTGTACAATCCAAAAAGCAAGAGACGGCCTGAGAACCTTAAGGTGGCCATGGAAATAGCCAAGAAATATCTGTCACCTGACCTGCCTATCGGGATCGTTAAGAACGCATTCCGGCCAGGCGAGGAAGTTATAATCACGATGTTAAGTGGCATATTAGAGAACGATGATCAGGTAGATATGAGCTCAACAGTGATCATCGGAGGAAAGAACAGCAGGATATGGAAGGTTGGCTCAAATGTCAAAGGGATCATCACGCCAAGAGGATACGACCGGAAATACGTATACTGATCTAGGAGCTACGACCAAGGAGGCCTATTCTATCTCTTGTTCCAGCAGAATGCTGGCAAGAAGGATGGTCGGCAATAATGGTCCTGAGGACAGGATACGGCAGAGATGCTCGATAGCTGTCGGTGATTTCGCGATGGCGGACCTGATGAGGTTTGAGCACTCTCCCGTGGAAGCTGGGCTGAGCGCATTGAGCAGCAGAAGAGAGATATTCACAGATATCCGCATGGTCCAGGTCGGCATCCAGAAGAAAGGCCATTCATGTCCAGTGAATTGTGCTCTCGATTTCGGGTCGGATATCGCTCAGAAGAACGAGATAACAAGAACATCAGCAGGACTGATGGAGATCGGTACCAGGCTTAATGACAGCATAATAGTGATCGGGAACGCCCCCTCTGCGCTCATCACAGTTTGCAGGATGATACAGGAAGGAAAGATCAGGCCAGCTCTTGTGAATCGGCACACCAGTAGGCTTCGTGAACGCCCAAATGTCAAAAGAGGTCCTACGTGCTACTAATGTGCCATCAGTTTCTAACGAGGGTACGAGAGGAGGCACTCCTGTAGCTGTTGCAGCTATGAACGAGATGATAACTATGTTCAGCGAGCAAGGTGGAGCATGAATGACCCTGTGACAGGATTCGAATACCCTCAAGAGTGGGTCGATCGTTGCTCTGATGCTGCTCTCCTTCAGGAAGTGGCAAGAGGCTTTGCTGTACTATGCTCTTCTGGAAAGGTCCTGAGGCGAGGGTTCACAACAGGCACGACAGCGGCTGCGGCAAGTAAGGCTGCGGTGCTATCGTTGAAAGAGATCGTTGATCATGTCGATATAATGCTTCCAAGTGGAGTGATCGCCAATGTTGGCGTCTCCTGCGAGAGCGGCCGTGCCACGTGCATGAAATATCCTGGAGATTATCCAGACGATCAGACCGCTGGAGCTATGCTCATAGCTACCGCCAGTGAGAGCGAAGGCATTAGGATAATCCCAGGGAAAGGGATCGGTAGGTTCAGTAGGGACACCCCCCGCTATCCAAAAGGCGCTCCAGCTATCAGCCCATCAGCCAAGGATCTTATATTCAGAGGTATCGCCGATGCCGTTAAGGTCGCTGGGATCAAAGGCGCCATAGTAAGACTTGAGGTTGCTAACGGCGAGGTCATCGGAGCTAGGACCCTGAACCGAAAGGTCGGAGTGGAAGGTGGAATATCATTGCTTGGCACCACTGGGCTCGTGGAGCCTTGGGATGACCATTTGGAAGAATCGAACCTGGAGCGCATAGCAAATGCACAAAAGGTCGTTCTTACGACTGGCCGACATGGGCTCATGTACGCCCGTCGTTTGTTCCCAGAATATGAATCTGTATTGGTCGGCAAGAGGCTGGAGAACGCGATACAGGCTGCACCAGGCGATGTGGTCCTATGTGGTCTGCCTGCACTGATATTAAAGTTCCTGGACCCCACGATATTGGACGGAACGGGATTCGAAACCATAGATGAGCTGCATTCATCCATGGAGTGGGACGGACGCATCAAGGCAGCATTAGAAAAAGGGAAAGAAAAATATCCTAAGCTACACGTGGTCATCGTTGACAAACAAGGTACGATCCTGGGAGACTCTAGATGATAATTATCGGAGTAGGATGCGGTCCTGACCTTATAACCGTAGAAGCTATCAAGGTGCTCGAGAAGAGTGAGGACGTATATGGTGCGAAGCGAGCGATAGATCTTGCAGTACCATACCTGCCGCCTAACTGTCATCAGCATATTCTCAAGGATTTCTCAAAAATTAATTCATTGCCTGAGAATGCAGTACTATTATCGACCGGGGACCCGATGCTTTCAGGCCTAGGATCGCCCGGGCACGTATATTGCCCGGCATATCCTCCCTGCAGCTAGCATGTGCTAGGCTCTGTATATCATGGGATAGGGTGATCCCAATATCCTTGCATGGGCACTATGAAAAAGAGAAGGCTTATACAGCAATCTGTGAGGAGCTAGCAAGGGGAAGGACCGTATTCCTGCTCGTAGCACCAGATACTGATATCAAGGAGTTGTGCAGAACCGTCCATAATAGTGGTTATGACGGGAAGGTAGCGATCCTGGAACAGCTCGGGTATGAAAAAGAAAGGATAAGTATCGGGACGACGGACGCCCCTCCGGATGATCGTTCAGATATGTTCTCGGTAATGATCGGTAATTGGTAGTCATCATTACGGGGATTCCGTAGATCATCCAATATTTTGAATGTATATTATTATAGGTGAAAACCTCGATATAATGTCATCAGACCATGAAGCACGAACACCTTAGAATAGGTCATTTGTCAACCTTCTATCACACATCCTTTATCTTGGAAGGAACAGACTGGCTGAAGGAGGATGGGGTCCTAGCCGATTGGGAATTATACGCATCAGGTCCGGACCTTGCAAAAGCGTTGAAAGATAATGACGTGGACCTTGCATACATGGGCCTACCTCCGGCGATATCGAGCATGGCGCGTGGCTTGCCTATAAGATGCATTGCCGGCGGTCATATGGAAGGTACTGTCATGATAGGTCAATCTGATCACCATGACGTGAACGAGCTTGGCAGTATCGATGAGGTCATGCGGCAGTTCAAAGGTTCGGTCATCGGTACCCCGCCCAAGGGATCGATACACGATGTTATCGCAAGGGATATCATCGAACGTTCGGACCTCGATATCGAGATCAAGAACTTTGCTTGGGCAGATTTCGTAATGCAAGCACTGGCTGACAATGAATTACCAGCTGCTTTTGGCACCCCATTGCTTGCTGTAGCGTCAATGAAGTTCGGCCCGGTAAAGGTCCTGATACCCCCGAAAATGATATGGCCTAACAATCCAAGCTATGGGATCATCTCAACTACAGACATGATAAAAGAGGATAACGGAACACTGTTGAGGTTCCTTAAGCAGCATGAGCGTGCGTGTGAGCTTTTACGGAATGACCCGTTCACTGCAGCAAAGATCGTCTCTAAGCTTGTCGGAACTGTGGATGAAGATTTCTTGTTAGAAGCTTTTCGCATGTCCCCGAAATATTGCGCTGCATTACCGGAGAGATATATTCGTTCTACTATGCTTTTCGTGGGGACTTTGAAAAGGATGGGGTATATCGATAGGTCGCTAAGCGAGGATGAGATATTCGATAGAAGCATTATCAAAAAACTCTGCCTTGAGGGCGATCATTATGAACAATGATGGTATAATAAGGTAAATAGACGCACTTCGCATAAGAATTAAAAAGAAATTATTATAAATATGACGAACAAGGATGTCATAACGATGTCGACCAGCAGATCATCACCACCCGAGAGCCTAACTGAGGACGACCGGAAGCGGTACGCCCGTCAAATGATCATCAAAGGTATCGGCGAGGAGGGACAGGAACGTCTGAAGAATACACGGGTCTTTGTCGCTGGTGTCGGAGGGCTTGGATGCCCGGTATCAACATACCTCGCCGTTGCAGGTTTTGGTCACATCACGATCGCTGATATGGACATTGTTGATATCAGCAATCTGAACCGTCAGATCCTGCATTGGGATAAGGACATTGGAAAGGCTAAGGTCGATAGTGGGGGAGAAAAGTTAGACCATATCAATGAAAGCATAGAGATATCAAGATTCAATGGTCGGATCGATGAGAATAATGTATATGATCTTACAAGTGGTCATGATATCATCATCGATGCCATGGATAATTTTCCCACCCGTCATCTGCTGAACCGAGCTGCATTGAAGCACAACATACCATTCATTCATGCGTCCGTATGGGGACTAGAGGGGCGTTTGACCACAATAATTCCTGGTAGAACACCTTGCTTGGAGTGTATTTTCCCGCATGTGCCCCCGAAAGAAGTATTCCCGATACTGGGAGCAACGCCTGGTGTGCTCGGGACGCTAGAGGTAACAGAAGCGGTCAAAGTGATAACGGGGATCGGGAAGACCTTAGAGAATAAGCTCCTTATTTATGATGGGGAGTATATGGAATTCCACACTATCGAGATCAAGAAGGATCCGGATTGCAAAGTCTGTGGAAACGGTGAATGTTCTGGCCATGGAGGGTCTGAATGAAAGTTAAGGTTAAATTATTCGGCCATTATAGATATATCCTGAACAGCAAAGAGATCGATCTAGATATAGAAGGGGACGATGTAAATAGCGCGTTGTCCAAATTGATCTTCGATCCACCCAGATCTTGGCAATGCCATAATGGAAGGTAAGGATCTGCGCCCATATGTGAGCCTTCTTGTTAATGGCAAGAGCCTAAAGGAGGTAGGTGGGCTCAATGCCAAGATAAAAGATGAGGACGAGCTGATCATTTTCCCACCAATGGCTGGAGGGTGATCCGGAACTATCGGTCCCGGGTGAGGTCCCTGTCCTGATCAAATCGAGGACATATGATCTCATCACACTATCATCCAGTATGAAAAGGACAAATGAACATGATCAGATCTTATAAAGCTCATATCATCATTCTCCCGTACGCCGTCTTTGTGTCCATTATCGCCTAGATCTCGTTGCTTGTGGCCCAGACCCTGATGTCATCAGATCCTAGTAAAATAGGGAAGCTGGTCTTCTTAGGATGCCGCCTTATATATTTTCCATTTCAATAGTACATTTGGACGGTCCTATACGTCGCCGTACTTGACCTGTCAATATGAGCAGGACGGTGTCAGTGATGAACTCGGAGATAATTCAGGAGCGTAAAATAATGGATAGCATAAAAGCGAAGGGCCCAATGGGCCGTATATATATCTGATTTGTATAATCGCGATATTGGTAACGATCGATGATACTGGATCAGCACCTATGAAAAGGGACGAATGTCCTGATAGGCATTATCGAGCTCCCCATCTGATGTATCAATCTTTCATAGCTGGTCACGAGCAAGAACAGATATTCATATCATAGAAAAGCGGCCAAAATGAGCATTGGAATGCCATCATGCATGTCGCTTATATGGAAGGAATGAGATCAAAGTATGCAAGAATATCATTGGTGCGATCGAGGAAGATAGGGCAATAAAGGAGAAAGTGGGCATGTCAGAAAGACGGGAAAAGATAGAAAAGGACGAAAAGCAGAGGATGAAAATAACAATAAGTGTTGATGGACCCTACTCGGTAAGTGGAAAAGTACCTCTTTCTAAGCAAGTGATCGTCCAGGATGATGAAGGCATCGCAGTAGATGTCAAGGAAGTCGAAAAGTACCCCGATCAGGAGAGCTACACGCTCTGCAGGTGCGGTGGGTCGAACAACAAACCATTCTGCGATGGAAGCCATGCTAGTGAAGGGTTCGATGGCACGGAAGAAGCGAACAAGAAGCCGTTCCTTGATGAAGCAGATGCGATAGTTGGACCAGGATCACGCTCCTAGACCGTAAGGACCTATGTGCTGTTGCAAAGTTCTGTCATCAATCTGAAGGGGCTTGGGAACTAGCACGCTCTTCTGGAGACAGTAAGACGAAGGAAGAGGCGATAAGGGTCGCTTCAAGTTGTATCGCTGGTCGCCTCGTTGCAGTAGATATGGTCACAGGAAAGGCCATCGAACCAGATCTAAAGCCATCGATAGGAATCATTGAGCATCCGTCAGAAGGCATCAGCGGGCCACTGTGGATAAAGGGAGGGATACCTGTCATCTCTTCTGATGGAAGTAAGTATGAGGTCAGGAACCGAATGACGTTATGTCGTTGTGGGAAAAGCGAAAATAAACCATTCTGTGATGGAAGCCACAGGCTATACGGGTTCAATGACGGGGATAGTTCTTTACTATAATAATGTAAAATGTTGGAAGAGGATGACCTTTTCTCTCATCCCCTTCCACCTATCCGGCGCTTAACATCATGTTCGGACGCCATATGCGCCGACAGGTTGTACGAAAGATCGGGAGGTTCATCACCATGTACTACATATCCACAAAGTGGGCATCGAACGCTTTCAGTTATATCCTCCCCCACCTGACGCATGCTCAGAGGCCCATGTGATTCTATTATCGTCCGCTCATCATAAGAGAGCGATCCAAGGCCTTCAGCACATGGTCTAGCGTCGGGACATTTACCAGCCTCTATTTTTGCTAGGTCCTTAAAGTCATGAGCCCTTCTCATGTGTTCCTGTAGATTTATGCTCAGGTCGAACTCACCTTCTCCTTTCATATTCTCATCGCATATCGGACACTGGACCTCGATCATGTCAGTACCATCCTGCAAGTTAAGCGAGATGCTAAATTGATCAGAATGATGGACAAATAGCCCATATGTCGCCTCGTCATGCATTGGACCCTCGCTAGGCTTCCAGGACAGTATCCAGCAGGATCTACGATAATTGTTCCACCGCTCAAGCTCATAGTATCATTATTTGAGCTGATCCTTCATAAGTCTTCCATTATGATGAGCACTCGTTGCGTGCGATCAAGAAGGTACTGAATATGATCAGGAACAATAATGCTGGATAATACATCAATAGTTCCATTCCGCCCTTTCCGATGCCCAGGTAATTGTTGACATTGCCCGTGGTTATGATCCCTATGCTAGCTATGATCCCTATGATCCCCAGTACCATTGCGATGTCCCCAAGCCGATTTCCACTCAGGACGGTGTAGCGAGCTCGTATCGCAGCGAAAGCGCTCAGGACAAATGCCATGAACGCACCCAGATAGTGGACCGAACCGATCGTCTTAAGGTTGAATATGGACACTAAAACACAGCCTATCCCTGCGAATATCAAAAGGCCGCAGAATAGCTTGTCCGTATTGATCCTCAGAAGCCAGATAGAAGCACATATCACCCCGATGCCCAATATAAAAAGGGTGACGTTGAACAATAAAGCGGATGTGATATTGTTCGCGCCGAGATCGCTGATATAATTCTGTGAAACGCTGTAACCAGGAAATGTATACTCGGCTATCTGCATCCCGAAGACCTGTATCAGGCCGGCGATCAATAGAACAAGGCCCGCTTTCTTCGAGACTGTGAGATCTTTGAGCACAGTAATAGTTATCTCATATCGATAAATAACTCTTATGTAAGAATTCGCATAAGCAAAGATCAGTTGAGATTTATTGCGTCCAATACCGATCAGCCTGTTTCCGATATGCACTCATCCGCAATAACTAATAAGGAATCTGTTGCTCGCAAGCTTTTGCTCCGCTTGTTCTGACCATATATTCCACAGCTCCGAACGATCACGGATATATCGACAGTGTCACGGCCGTCGTGATAACTATAACTAGGATGCTCGTGGAAAGAACTAGAGAGATATCCAACAAGGGACAGTTAGTATTAGCATATCGATGAGCATACCGATCTATAACTTACTAGATACCTTCAAAATGATCGGGTGATATTATGATCGAGGTCAAGCACTCTCTTACAAGTGAGCATTTTCAGGACCTGATGAGTCTATATAAGAACACATACTGGGCTGCGGATAGGTCGGAAGAAGAAGTTCGCAGAATGCTCGAACATACAGATATTCTCTTTGCTCTCGTGGACAGTGATGACGGCCATTTGGTCGGGTTCGCAAGGGTCCTGACAGATACTGTGTACAAGGCTCTTATTTTTGATGTCATCATTCACCCAGATCATAGGGGGAGCGGTCTCGCCAGGGTGCTCTTGGACAAGATCATGGCATATCCAGATCTGAAGAACATTAAAAACATTCGAGCTATACTGTCGCAATGATGTCATCGAGCTTTATAAAAAATGGGGATTCTCCACAGACCTGGGCGGTCAGGTCTTTATGAGGTACGATCGAGGCAAGGATCAGCTTGATCCATACATATAAAGGGCATCAGAACGATCCTGTAGAGGAATGGATGCTAGACCTTTTATCATCCACTAAATGTTAGTTTGATCAGCATATTGTAAGAATTCTATAGATTTAGATTACAATTATATAACTTAGAATTATCATTTATCAAAATGAGTAATATTAAATACTGGAAACTTATATATATCGTGGTTATTATTGCTTTGAATACTTTTGTCGAGTCGCGTAATTTTCTCTCGATATAAAACGATTTAAGATCAAGATCAAGGATGTGTAAAAATGAATATGAAGAAATTAATGCTCAGTAGTACGGCCCTAATCGCAATAGCGATCGTGCTGACCGCCACCGTATTTGCTAGCGCTGCATGGGCTTTTTCAGCCCCACAGAACACAACATCGCAGACTGTTAACTACCAGGATGCGTTGCAGACTCAAGTGCTTACCTCAGCAGGTAATACATGGAGCACTTCATCGGCATTGACTGTTAATAGCACTTACTATCAGGACGTATACGTTACGCCAGTTGATGCAAGCAACCATGCATATGATATCCTTATGGTCGTTACTGAGAATGCAGCTTCGGGTAAAAATAGTACTTCTGATTTCTCTGTGATCTATGGGAGATCCCAAGACAGTCTCAGCAATGGCACCATCTTCACACAAGTTGCCGATCATGGGAACGCCATGTATGTGGTAGTCGGAGGATACTGTCGCGCAAAATACGAATTTCAATACTAACACAACACGTCAGATCGACTTTGCAATAACTGTCAAGCAGGCGGGATCATTTACCCTGACGTTCATTGCAGTTGAGCCAGGCACAACATCTTATTAAACAAACTTTCCCCCACCAGGGGGCTTTTATTTTTATTAATATAAAGCTCGCTTCACTGATCGTAAAGGCATATCTCAGCAGATATTATTCCGATCTCCAATTCATGATAACCTACTCCATTGATCGATATATAATGCACTGATGACCGAGGATAGCAAGAGATAATGCATTATCATATCATAGATTTTCATGGGATCTAGCATTCTATGATCTCGTGAGCTCATTGACCTCGGTGGAATGTTAGACCATATTAGGACTATGTTCTGTTCCCGCTGTTACCTCTGCGATGCAGAGACCTGATCCAAGGGCATTCAGACCGAAGCGATCCATTTAATATGATTTCTGTTACTATCTCGATGACATGGAGGACGGCACTAGCGGGCTTTTGCGTCTTGGTCTCACAGAATATGAAGCTAGGACATATATTGCCATTATTTCTTTGAACACAGGTAGTATCTCAGAGATCTGCACAAGGAGCTCTGTACCAAGATCGAGGACATATGATGTACTAGCCCGTCTTCAAGAGAGAGGCTTAGTGGAGAGATTGGATAGCACACCTATAAAGTACAAGGCCCAGGACCCAAAAATGGCCATAGAGGATATGCTCGCTAATATCGACAAGGATGCAAGATCTACCCTTTATACCCTAATGAAGCTTAAAAAAGAGGCTGAGGAGCGGTCTACGCCAGTTACCATCATCCGACAGCAGGAGGGTATGGGCGGGATAGATGGAGTGATCCGGGAAATACTTTCAACATCGGATAAATATGTTACAATAATAGTAGCATCGGATGGTCTGTTCTTGAATTATGTTAACGATGTTTCAAAGCGGTCTGATGCCATCAATATCAAGGTCATAGTCGAAGGGCATCCAGAACGTTTTGTTGGACTTCTTGGTCGGGCTAAGATTATGCGACCTAGCAAACCCTTGCTATCGTCTAAGAGCCAGCTTAAGCGGTTCGTTTTTCCTACCAGGGATGGAGAGAGCGACATAAGAATAGAGATGGTAATGATATCAGATCATTATTCAGCGGTCATATATCTCGATAGTGAGGTAAGGACAGCTGTTCGTCTGAACGGCTCCATAGTCGATTCGTTGCTAAGGTACTATGCGGTCTCCTTGACAAGGAGCGCAAAGGGGATCTGAAACATGGTAAGGAAAAATGAACCGTGCCATCTCGACATATGCATAGATACATCTATCATGCCCCGATTCATCTGATCCATATACAATGATCTCAGAGCCATATCATGATCAATGTTCAGGTCATTATGATGTTATACCATACTGAACGATATCTAAGCTTCAAAACGGATCTAGTGCGCCTATGCCAGTAAAGATCGCTATCTCGGGAAAAGGAGGAGTAGGTAAGACCACATTGACCGCATTCCTTGCCGTACAGTATTCTAAGGAAGGCAAGAAGGTCCTTGCAGTTGATGCAGATCCAGCATCCTCGCTGCCGGTTGCTTTGGGGGTCCCAATGGAAAAAAGAGATGCGATACGACCTCTGTCCCAAATGCTTGATTCTCATCGAAGAACGGACCGGCTCAAGACCTGGCGAGAGCTATGGAGGAATGTTCTCGATAAATCCAAAGGTCGATGACATCGCTGAAAAGTTTGCAGTGAAGGGCCTGAGCGGTGTAGACATTCTTGTGCTCGGTACAATCAAAACTGCCGGCTCGGGATGCTTCTGTCCTGAGAGCGCGCTCCTTAAAAGTCTGCTAGGGCATCTTATCCTAGAAAAGGAACATGTGGTCCTACTGGACATGGAGGCAGGCCTAGAACACCTTGGCAGGGCTACTGCTAGATCAGTGGACCTAATGCTCATCGTGGTAGAACCAGGCAGAAGGTCCATAGATACAGCAAAGAAAATAGCAGATATGGCAAAAGAGATAGGGATTCCTAGGACCGCAGCGGTCCTGAACAAAGTGTCGTCTGTCGATGAGGAGCAGAACGTGCGAACGGTCCTGGGGCAGATGAATATCCCATGCATTGCATCGATACCATTAGACCATGGCCTGATAGATGCTGATCTATTAGGCATATCTCCATTGTTAACTTGTGGGAATGAGGTCGCTGACCAGATAGGATTGCTGAAGGACAATATTGAACAGATCATCCAGAAATGATATCGTATAGCCGATATCGTCCATTTTTCAATTGAACTTCTAGCTCAGTGTTCTACTCGCCCCATCCTGCAGATGATGACCTTAGGGATGCCAGATCCATGCTGCTCGCGGTCATGTTACAAACAAAAATATAATCGTTACACCCTCTCCTTATTATGACCGATCATATTCCAGAGATCATATCCATTGAGTGTCTCAGAGTACCGCCCAAACAGTTGAAGGCGGAGGATATTGACAAGGATGTGGAGGCTAGGGCTCTGGACCCATCGACCCAAGATGTTCTTAGAAAGACAATGAAAGAGGGGACCGAGACGGTATGGGACCGCTTCGAGAGACAACAACCACCATGCAAGTTCTGTTCAGAAGGGATATCTTGTCAGCGATGCGCCATGGGGCCATGCAGACTGATGGGCGGGGACAGAACGCGAGGAATATGCGGGGCCGATGCTGACCTGATAGTGGCAAGGAACCTGCTTGACACCATAGCTACCGGCGCGGCATCTCATTCTGATCATGGAAGAGAAGTAGTAGAGGCCCTTCTAAAGGCAGCAAGAGGTCAAGCACCATCATACTCGATCAAGGACGTTGAGAAGCTAAAGAAACTGAGCAAGGAATATGGTATCGATACTTCGGGATCGACCAACAAAATGGCGGAGTCACTTGCACTAGCTATGCTGGAAGAGTTCGGTACGATAAAAGGGGAAATGCAATTACCAAAGAGAGCACCCGTTGAAGACATAGAGCTATGGAAAAAGGTGGGCATACTTCCAAGAAGCATCGACCGGGAGATAGTGGAGGCGATGCACCGAGTACATATGGGTGTCGGAGCTGAATACACTGGCTTCCTTTTCCAGGGGATGAGAGCATCCATGGGTGATGGTTGGGGAGGCTCGATGATGGGCACAGAGATATCCGACGTGATGTTCGGCACCCCTGATCCAATAATGTCCAAGGTGAACCTCGGGGTCCTCAAGCACGACCACAGTTAACATATCATTACACGGTCACAACCCGGTCCTTTCTGAGATGATAGTGCTGGCCGCAAGCCTACCAGAGATACAGGAGCGGGCTAAGACCGTTGGGGCGAAAGGGATCAATCTAGTGGGCCTTTGTTGTACTGGCAACGAGCTCTTGATGCGTAAGGGCATACCTCAGGCCGGAAATCATCTGGACCAGGAACTTGTGATAACCACTGGTGCCCTAGAAGCTATGGTCGTGGACTATCAATGCATCTTCCCTACCTTACCGTTCACCGCTGCATGCTATCATACGAAGGTCATCTCAACCTCGCCTAAGGCCAAGATCTCAGGTAGCATCTTCCTTGAGGTCAATCCAGAGAACGCTCTTGAACAGTCAAAGAGGATATTGGAGATAGCGATCGACAACTATCCGAACCGTGTCCAGGAACGTGTCCTCATTCCGAATAAACCAATGAACGCTATGGTCGGCTTCTCAGTTGAAGCAATAAAGAAAGCGCTAGGTGGTTCCCTTAAGCCATTATTGGAAGTCATAGCATCTGGAAAGATACGGGGATGTGCAGCGATCGTCGGCTGTAACAATCCGAAGATGAAACATGACCAGGGGCACGTGATATTAGCTAAAGAGCTTATCAAAAGGGACATATTATGCGTCGAGACAGGGTGTGCTTCTATCGCCTGCGCCAAAGCCGGTCTGCTCCTACCTGAGGCTATAGACCAGGCGGGGAAGGGGATACAAGAGGTCTGTGGTTCTCTTGGAATACCGCCAGTATTGCATATGGGCTCTTGTGTTGATAACAGCCGGATACTGAGCCTGGTCGCTGAACTAGCTCAAACAGCGGGGGTGCGTATCGATCAATTACCAGTGGTAGGAGCTGCTCCGGAGTGGTATTCTCCAAAGGCCGTGGCCATCGCCAATTACTTTGTTGGGAGCGGGGTCAGTGTGGTCCTTGGAGTAATGCCTAGGATAGGAGGAAGTCCTAACGTTGTCCGCACCCTTACAGACGATGTCGAAAAATTGGTCCATGCTAAGTTCTGGGTGGAACCGAACCCTAAGAACGCTGCGGCATTAATGTATGACCATATCGAGACCAAAAGGAAGGCGCTTGGTATGTAAGCGACCTATTGCTAAGCCAGTTGGCTTGCCATTACAACTATTATGGGTGATCATGGCAAGCTTAACATTCCCTAATGGCTGGCCGACCGCCCATGCGTCTAATTGTACCCTCATCATTGCGGTCGCCCGGAACCGATATCATTTTCTGGACCTTACAGTTCTAGGGATATTTGTGTTAGTGATCTCTCTTTGTGTTGAATCTATTGGTTTCTTCGCCAACCACAGGTGACGATATGTTGGCACTCTCACGGATCACTTCACGGGTAGCTGACCATGACTGACCCTCCTGTCATGATCTTTACGAACGTCCCCGATATTGCCATCGGAGGTGTAGGCATTCAGGATCTAAAGAAGTTATTAGCAATGTTGGTAAATAATACTAATAAACAAGTAACAATATTTAAGTATCTTATTAACAATGGATCTGAAGAGCTCTTATGACAGTCATCAGTATTTCTTTGACGGATACTAACATTCAGGACCTGGATGATCTACAAAAGACGCTTGGTCTGACCGGAAGAAGCGAAGCGATACGAGCTTGTCTTCGTTCCGCCGTCGGCGAGATGCACGAAAGAGATAGTCTTGAAGGAGAGGTCGAAGGTGTAATGATCATCATTCATCGACCAAATGAGGGGCACGAACTGGACAAAGCCCGACATGAGTTCCAGGAGATCATAATGACCCAAGTACACTCTCATCTCCGCAATGGTAAGTGTCTTGATCTTTTCTTAATAAGGGGAGTTGCAGCATCTGTACGATCAATGTTATCCACCTTCCAAAAGGAAGAGGGACTGGACTACGTAAAATTCGTTCAATCGTGAAGCTAGCATCTTAGATAAGCGCAGATCCACAGAGCAGATAGCATACGAATGGCCTTATGGCAGCGCCTATAATAGCTCCTCGACCAGGGTTCTATCATGTCATCATATGGTCCATTGGGCGGGGAAAGGCGTTTCATTCACTTCAGTGACCGTATGGCAAGTCCCTATGGAGATCAGCTACCTCGTATCACACGTCAAGTATGATCTTTTTTATGCATCGCAGCACTGATGTGAATGATATCCTATCTCACCATGGGCGATCTTGAGTTCGATGCGGCCACCTTTATGCCCCACTCTTTTAACTGGGGAGCGAAGTCGTCATGTTTGATCTCACACTCGATCAGCACTGGCCCACCGATATGCCTCTTTGCTTGCTCGATCGAGCTCTCTAGCTCTTTAGGGGTCCTTGCCCTTAGTCCAAGGCCATTCCCTTCCCCCGCGTTCCACGCGTTCATAAGGGCCGCATAATCCCAGTTCTTGATGTAATTGTAAGGACCCTCATGGATCTCTGACTCGCTCACATATCCATGATTATTTATCAATAACATAATATTATTACGTTTATATCTGATCATGGTAGATACTTCCTGTGCGGTCAGTTGGAACGCACCATCACCGATAAGTGATACGAGCCTTCGATCGGGCTCGCTGGCCATGGCATAACCAAAGCTTGCTCCGACAGACCATCCGATAGAACCATACTGTATCTCCGTCTCGTACCTTGCCCCCTCTGGGAGAGAAATATACATGCTATCGAACCATGAATCTCCTGCTTCTACCATGAGGGTCGTGGACGAGGTCATAAGGTCCTGGACCTGTCTTGTCACTTCCTTTATGGACAGTGGCGCATCCTTGTCAGATGCCATGTTCGACCCGGAATGTGAAAGGGCCTTTCTCTCTTTCATATCGCGGTGCATACCACTCCGCTTTACTTTCAAGGTCAAACTCTCCAGGAGGTCCTTCATGGTCACGCTAGTGTAATCCCCGTTCGGCATACTTGCGTCATAGGGCCCTATGTTGATGCAGCGATCTGAGCTCAACTCTGCAGTCCATCCGACCGTAGCAAAGTCGTTGTAGACGGGGCCGGCTACAAGGATAAGGTCCGCTTGGTCGACGATCTCCTTGGACCCGGGGGTGCTAACTTCTCCCCAGTACACCCCTGCGAATTGAGGATGGGTCTCTGGGAAGAAGCTTTTACCGCTAGGCTGCACAAGGACTTCACATCCTAATGCCTCGGCCAGGTCAAAGAAAGCGTCCAGGCTGCCATATGAACGGAGGTATTGTCCAGCTAGCAGGACCGGGTTCTTTGCTTTTGAGATCAGACTGGCCGCATTGTCCACCGCCGATGATAATGCTATTGGATCGCTAGAAGGTAATGAGCTTAAAGTGCCAAGCGGCGTTGGTCTCGAACACTCCGCAGAAGCTATATTGGAAGGTATTTCTATGTAGCCAGGTTTTCTTTCTTTCATTACACTGGTGAACACTCTATCGATAAGACGCGGAGCCTCCCCAGCATGGAGGAGCCGTGCCGCATCGCAGGTAACTTTTTGCATTATTTCAAATTGATAACTCAGGTTATCGGTATTGATGGTATGATGAGGGATATGGTCCTCGATCAGGTCGTTCGTATTGATCCCTCCAGAAATGATAATGACGGGCATACGTTCAGCATAGGCACTGGCAATACCGTTCAATGCAGAGAACGCCCCTACATTATACGTCACGACAAGGGCCCCTGCTCCCTTTGCCCTAGCATACCCCTCAGCTGCATAAGCGGCGTTGAGCTCATTGCAACAATTGATCTGTTGAATGCTTTTGTTCTTCATCATATTGTCCAGCAGGACCAGGTTAAAGTCCCCAGGAACAACGAAGCAATGCTGGATACCTATTTTCTCTAGGCGGTCCGCAATATAGTTACCAATAGTATAGACCATGCTTGACCTCCGTATATTATGTTCAGAGAACAGGTATTTATCCTTCCCTAGAGGCGATGACGGTGTTATCGATGTCGACGACCGTCGTTAGATGAGAAAAAGAAAATGAGAGGATATCTATAGATATCCTACTAGGTGGGCATTTACCTTCATATCGGACTGATGATGTTCTCTTATCTGGACGGCCTCGTAGCTCCTTTGTGAATGACCATTGAGATGGCCTCATCATTTTTTCAAGCATCCTTGAGCGGTCAGATACGGTCTTGTGTTTTCCAAGCCCCTCATGTATGACGACATGATCATATCAGCCAAAGTCCACGGTTCTATGTTGCTATCCATCTTAACATGATGCATATGCGCTTGTAAGAACGCCAGAATAATTTTGACTGCGATATATAGGTCGCGATCAGCGGATATGTCGTGGTCTGTTAGCGTACTGATACCGCCAGGATCATCATTTCTGTCGGTATCTGATACGCTAAGCTAAAAACTCAGCTTCCATTCATTCTCGAGAATATCTGTTCAAAGTTGTCTTTAGCACCGGATCTGATGTTCTGTGCCATTCCTATCATTATCTCTGCCTCATTCTTCTCCATCCCGATCAAGGTAGCTTTGGCCACATCTTCTGGAGGTATTCCCCTGTTAACTTGTCCTCTCCTTTCCCTAGCACCTTTATCCAGACCAGTATTTACGATAGGAGGTATGATCTCAAAGACTTTTATGGAGCTCTCCCTCAATTGATATCGCAACGAAATGCTGAAAGAATGAAGAGCTGCTTTCGTAGCGCAATATATCGGCACTGATGCCATCGGAACGAAGCCTAGACCAGAGCCTATGTTCACGATCGCTGCTTCCTTTTTTCTCATCAGATCTGGGATGAAGTAAGCGGCTAGATAGACGGATGCCTTGAGATTGATATCAATCTCGTCCCCGCCACATTCTTGTGTATTGTTGAATAGGTCCTCTGTTCCCTTTCTAAGATCAATCATCCTCTGGATGCCTGCATTGTTCACCAAGATATTAACATCTGGAAAGTCGGACATGACCGTTCCATGCAGTATTTTCCGGTCCTCTTCTTTTGATATATCGCATTTGATGGTGTGCAGATCAGGGTGGGCTTCCTTAGCTTTTCTCAGGTTCTCCTCCGTCCTAGCACAAACGATGACATCATTGCCGAGACCAAGGAACGCATCAGCAATGGCCAGCCCTATCCCTGTCGCTCCACCTGTTATCAATACAGTGTTGCCTTTTAATTCCATATTTTCACCGCCCCCTGATCAGCGTCACTCGAGACCTTTATTCGAATATCTGTTATAATATGTAAAATCCTTGATATCCCGCCGGACCCTAAGGGTCTTGCCCATTCTATCTTTGGGGTATCCTAAGCGAAATCCATAGACAGGCTCCATATTATCAGGGATGTTAAGTAGATGTTTTACCTCATCATCTACTCCTTTGTCCCCTAGATCGCTCATGATCCGGACGCTTATGCCCAGGGATGTGGCCATCAGCCACATGTTCTCCATGACGCAGCCTAGGCCGATCAGACCTAGGATGTCACCATCCGAGTCTGGAGCTCGCTTCGTGGGATCATAGATCACGATAAGGATGACCGGACTTCCATCGATGGCGTAGCTGAGCGACATGGGTGGGGTCTTAGCGGCCACTTCTTTGAAATCTGAGGGATCTCGCCATGATGAAGGAAATGCCGTTCCAAGAAGCCCGACCTTCTTCGTTAGAAGTTCTTCTTCTGAAAAAGAGAGCTGTGTGTAATTCTCGCGAAGGAATGTCTCCGTGACATGTGACTTTATATCTCCGAGCCTGTCCAGGATATCTTTGTTATCGATAACGAGGACCTCGAAGTTCTGCATATTGTGAGGTGTAGGGGCCCACTTTGCTGCTTCGAGGATCTTAGTGATATCTTCTTTGGCCACAGGTCGATCTGGATCGAAAGAACATCTCGCAGATCTCCTTTCCTGGGTAAGTTTCAAAAAGTCATTCATGATGCTCAATAATATGATCGCAGTCATAAAGGTAAAGGTATATTGCAGATCAAACAGTAGAGGATAAGATTCATTGATCCGCTCCGGCTCAAAGAGGATCACACGATACGATGATATGAGATATGTGGAGAATAAGTATCAAAGTAAAGTAGCGGATAGATCAAAATGGCATAAAGAGTATTGCGCGCTTGATACGAGCTAGCTATTCGGATGCCAGGTAACACGTATCGGAGCGTACGATGGTCTATGGATCGGATAGGTATTGGATATGCATACTGGCGAAATAATATGCGATAAGGTATCAAAAAGATACCGGAACGATAAGTTAGCGCTCGATTCCATAAGTTTCGCCATACCTACCAAAGGTACTTTTGCGTTCATTGGAAGGAACGGCGCTGGGAAGACAACATTGACAAGGATACTGTCCACGCTCCTTGAGCTAAGCTCCGGTAATGCCACCATCGATGGTCTCGATGTAATGGCCGACGCAAAGCAGCTGCGGGAGAGAATGGCGGTCGTACCGCAGGAAGCCAGGGCTATTCCATGGATGACCCCAGCGCAGACCGTGACCTCATACATGCTATGGAGAGGGCTTAGCTATCGAGAGTCCAAGAGACGAACGGAGGAGGCCTTGGGCAGGGTCGGACTGAGCTCTCAGGCTGACAATCTCACTAGGAACCTATCAGGTGGGATGAAAAGGAAGCTTTTGGTGGCCATGGTCATGGCCTCCGAGGCGGATCTGATATTCCTTGACGAGCCAAGCACTGGCCTCGACCCGATATCCAGGCAGGAGCTATGGGACCTTCTTGCCGATCTAGGGCACCGCCATTTCGTGCTTCTGACCACGCATTACCTGGAAGAGGCCGAGCAAGTAGCTGATAGAATAGGAATGCTAAATGATGGCAGGATGCTCTCCATCGGCAGTCTGGACGACCTGAGAAAGAACATGCAGTACCAGTACAGCCTGAAGGTGCCTAAGGGCACATCATTGCCGGATGTCATAGGCGATATATCTGTCAGGCACGACGATCAGATACAGCTCTTGACCACCGAGGACGAGGCAAAGCGGGTATCTCGCGAGATCATCGAACAGAACATCAGATTCTCTGTGAACCCAATCACGCTAGAGGATATGTTCTATTATATGGTGGCAAGGTCAATTGACGAGAATGGAACGGAGAGGGACGGATAATGGGGCGCATCAGGAACCAGCTGGTCGCGTCCATACTTGTCAATGCCATATCTGAGATGAGGAACTATCCTGTTGTTCTCCTGAACACAGTTCTAGCCCCCCTGTCGTTCCTTGCGCTGATAGTCTTCGTTAGCAATGGAGCATTCCTGGGTGAGGCGATAATAGGTGGCTTTATAATGGCCCTGTTCTCGAGCGGTACATCGCTGCAGACCGATCTTTCCCACCTGAAGAACGACTTCAAGTTGCAGGACATGGTCGTCAGCTCACCGACCAGTGCTGTTGTTTATGTCATAGGCATGGCTTCGTCCGAGCTGATATACTCGTCACCAGCCCTTGTGATCATCGGGATACTCTTCGCTCTTTATGTGCATGTTAGCATCATCGGGCTCCTAGGCATAATCCTGGTGCTCTCTCTGATCTTTATAATGTCCATATCGTTAGGGTTCGCGCTTGCGACGATATCATCGGACATAGTTCAGAGCATGGCATTCTCTCGTCTGATATCATTGCTTTTCGCTACATTGGCGCCTGTCTACTATCCGATCTACGGTCGATCCCTGAACCTTATCGATATCTTGCTTATCTTTCACCTACAACCTATGCGGCCCAGCTGGCCCAGAGCTTCGCTGGCCTGATACCGGTCACGATGAATATTGTCATTATCGATCTGATCGTCCTACTGGCCTTGACCATACTATTCCTGTGGATCGGCATTAAAAGATCAAGATGGCGAGAGATCTGATATACTGATCGATAAGACCATGATCAGTATGCATAACTCGCGGACCATGCATGCTGATCATTAGAATAAAGAATATCCGCTGCAAAGAGCGGATAGTTCACGGTCGGCGTTGCCTAAGGTCCTGCATCATCTGATCATATTGTTCTTTTGTTATCTCACCGCGTGCATACCTTTCACGGACGATGCGTATCGGTCCGTTATGTTCATGTCGCTGGCCCCAGTATCTGCGTCTCGAGCGCATGAACAACACGCGGATAATGAACAATACGATGAAAACGATAAGAAGAAAGACCAATAGCCCGCCCGGATAGTAATATCCCCTGCCAAAGAAAATGATCAGAACGATCAAGAGTATGATGCCGATGGGCAACATCAAAAATAAGCCGCCCACCCTCCACCAGGTCCGGCCACGGTCGGACGGTCCATCATCCAAGCTATCATTGACCATATTTCATTACCTCATGTTGAGAACATTACTTCAATGCAATAGGTTGAAAATAAAATTATTGTTCTGGGTCCATCATACAATTATCTGGGGCACTAAGGTGAACGCGATCGCTCCCGATGAGATCTTACTATGCACTATAGCATAATGAATAATCGTTGGATGTTGGAATTGTGAACTGCCATATCCAGCGACCCCAATTGATCGGAATATTGATTCGTAGCTATCCATAGCTTCGTAGCGATCGGATTTTATATATGAGTGGGATTAACAGGCTTGGGTCGGCAGATAAAGACGACCATTCAATGTTCATTCCTCATTAAATAGAGGAGGATAACGCATGAGACTGAAATTGTTTGTAGTCATGATAATATTAGTATCGCTGTTGACATCGATGGCTATTTTGCCATCATCAGTAGGTGCTTCTAGCGCTTCTAGCCAAATAATCATAAATGGGAACTCCGAGATAGCGTCTCATAGCTCGTCAGGAACTGGGACCTCGTCGAACCCGTACATTGTCTCGGGCCTAACGATAAATGGTGGGGCCACATCAGATATTTCGATCCAGAATACAAATGCATCTGTGATAATAGAAGGCTGTACTCTAGGCAGCTCTCCTGTAGGCGTATATCTGAATAACGCTGACAATGTGACGATAGAGAACAACCAGATCAGCTGTTCGTCATGGGGCATCGAGTCATCTAGCTCAAGTAACATAACAGTTTCTAGCAACACCATCACAGGTGGAAGTGACGCTGGCATCTCTATCGCTTTAGGCAGTGCCAATGTCATATCTAACAACACTATGACCAACTCTGGTAACTCTAATGATGACGATACTGCTGGTATAGTATCTCAGAGCAGTTACACCGTGATCAACGGTAACAGTATAACAAATTCTCTGGGTAATGGTATCTTCCTTAATGCAGGCGATCAATATGGCACTGTCTATAACAATACTGTCAACAATCCCTATTACGAGGGTATCTATTCCGATGGCATTGGCGACGCGATTTATAACAATACCCTAGCGAGCTCACAGGACTGCGGCATCTACCTGGATCAATCATCTCAGGATGTCGCCGCATACAACAATACAATCACCAACCCAACCAACGAAGGCATATATTCGGACGGTATAAGTAACTCAATCCACAACAACACCATCTCTGGGGCGGGAGATTATGGCATTTATCTAGATGCAGATTCCAGTACCAATACAGTCACTGGGAATGTGGTCCTTAGTGCATCTTCTGGTGGCATATCTTCTGGTGGCACTAACAACAATGTTTACAACAACACTGTGCCGTCCACAGGCATCTCAATTGTCACTTTGCTCATAATTGTGCTAGTGGTCATTGTGTTAATTCTGTTCATCATATTCCTCTTCATATATCTTAGGCGGAAGAGGGGCAAACCCGTCAGATCCGGGCAATATGGACAGGCCAATGGCACGATAAAGCCATCAGCACCATACTCTCAGCAGCCACAAGATGTTCCACAGAACCAAGCATCAGCTGGTCAACCTCCAGCAAAATTCTGCAGATACTGTGGTGCGACATTGTCGGGCAATGAGGAGTTCTGCACCAATTGCGGAAAAAAGCTCAACTAAAGAGAGGATAGCCTCATACAGCACATAGGTAGTGATCGCGCACTCGATCACTACCACGTTATTCTTTTTTTATTGATCGAGCAAGAACACTTCATGTGCCAGCTGGTGGTTATTAGGCATATTACCTGGTCGGGATCGCATCGTAGACTTTTGACCATAGCGTTCTAAGAGACCAATGTGCAGTATGATCTGGTCGATGATCATGTTAGGTCCGATATCTTTCCTGAGGAAGAATGACAGGTGATAATTTTTCGATAACGACCGTTGTTCTCGTGTTAGCAAAATGCCAATGTGACCGAATGAAATATGGAGCTCCGCCCGGAATGAAGGGATCATAATATAGGATGCAAAAATGATACCTCAGACGGAAGTTGTGTATGCGGAACGATAGTAAAATAATACTGACAAAAGACCAAAGGCAGGATATGATCTCCGAGATAAAGAAATATTTTTTAAAGGAAAGAGAGGAGGATCTTGGTGATCTGGCATCAAGTTTGATCTTGGATTTCATTGTAGAAAAATTGGCTCCTGAATTTTATAATCAAGGAGTTAGCGATTCGTATAAATATATGAATAGCAGGATCGAAGAGCTATTGTCCATACAAAAATGATTTTTTCTTACTGTTGGAGAATTGGGTCCTTGCTAGGCCATCTCCCCACAATCTATTTGGGGAGATGTGCTATCCAAAAAAGACAGGTTCTCACTCCATATGCGATTAGATACTGATATCGTAGCCTAGGTTCCAGGACCATTCTCTTTACTGAAAGTATCCCCTATCGCATCGTCACTAGCATACCTGAGGTCAAATGGTCCGAGACCTCCAGGGTATTGATCGAATTCAAATAAGGTTCATCCATCAATATACGGCCTTTGCGTTCTCAAGGCTATATACATATTGCCAGAATAAATCCGATGATCGAAGCCACCAAGCCAGCATATATCCATCCCTTATTATCGACGCTTCCTGAACGAAAATGTGATGGCCCCGATGATACCGACCACAAGTGCCGTGCCAAGCGATAGATCTATCCATCCTGTGTTCGAGAGCATAGTGTTTATGATGGATGTGAATTTATAAAGCTCTGTACAAATGAATACCCAGACCCATAATATGATCAATGAGTACTTTGGGTGGAGCCCAAAGAGAGAGTGCCTGGCCAGCAGTGAGATGCCAAGGAAGGCCAAAGACCCAAAGATCAACAGTACTTCAATGTCTAAAAGAATATTATTATATGGAGATCCTAAGTAGATGATCGAGATGATAGATACGAATATGACAACTGCCCAAGATAAATTCCATGGGATATTTCCTTTTGATCGCTGAACCTGGGAATGATCTTTGTTCGATCCAAAAATATTCGCTCCATCGACTTTGTTGTTCATTTGACGACCTCTCATTTTTGAATGACACGATGTCTCTTTTATCATGTGTAATTGTTACATATGTAAAGTTTGAATACAGCATGATGGAACACTTCATAAAATAGATTTGCTATTATAAAACACCATTGATCTGACCTGCAGGAGCCTTACGACCTAATCTTTACACTTGACCTATTTTTATCATCAGCTCTGACGACAAGCTCATAATTACCTCCTATGGAGCCTTATCATGATATAAGCTGGTAGACTTTGATCTTCGACAAGGACAGCGGTCTAGCGTCAAGCTTACATGAATAAATGACTATTCATAATAAAATATTCTTTCAATCTTATAAATGTAATAGCTTTCGGCGAGATATTTCCTGAATGATCATAGACAACGATGTGGTCATACTCGTCATACTTCAGTCTAAGCTCGTACTGCACGGGGTCCTCTCGTTCATATGCACATCCGTCGCAGATGAAGAGATGAGCGATATCTACCTCATATGATCCCATGCCCGACAAGAACAGCATCTTCAAATGATAGCCCCCTAGACGATGAAGCCCATAGGCTATGAATAATCCGTCCAGGTGTCACAATTTGTCCGTTCACCATATTGTTTTCCTAGTACCTGAATTGCCAATTTCGAATGTACTCTAAAATACGGCAATGAAAAATGAAAGAGATTCCTTATACCCCCGTCCGGAATGACGGGGGTAGTTCAATGAGCTTGACGGCTCAGACAAGTTTCTTTCCTGCTTCGGGACCGGATCTGCAATTGAAGACATCTGTGATCTTCAGCACCAGAAGCGCCTTGCAAACGAGATCTGCTCTGACGTGCCTTTACCATATCTTTCATCTTTTCGTGATCTGGTCCAGATGAGACTACTGTGACATCTGCCTTGATCTTCAGGCAGCCCTTGATCTGGGGCCCCAGACATATAAGCATGCCTTGGGGTTCTCCTGAACTGTTCTTTAAGGTCATGTTCATGAACTGGTCACCTATCCAGATGGTCCCAGGATCAATAAGGAAAACGGATCCGACAGGTACAACATTAGGTTCTCCGCTCTTAGATGCAGTGGCCAATGGGAAATATTTCGCTGCTTTGAACATCTCAGTCATTTCAGAAGTTAGTTCGACCATGAAGGAACATAATGATGCATGACATATTTACAAAGCAAGGTTGTCGGTCATAGATGGGCGTCATGATCTACCGCTTTTATCCTAAGATCCTCAAGGGGATGAACGGTAGAAATGATCCTTGACATTAACATGCCATCCGACCAGTGCCTGATACCTATACTCCTTTGTTCAATATCTTTTGGAGTATCTCCCTATCTTCTTGGTTGATCCCTTTGATGATGAACAATAGGCTGAAATATACAACTATTCCGATACCAAGGGAGAAGAATATGTTGAGCTGCGGTATCAGCAGCAGAACGATCGCCATGCCGATAGCCGCTATTGCGGGCTTCACAGTTATCTCCGCAATGTTCACTTTGAATACTCTCGATGTGAGGAAATAAAGCATAGTTATATCGAGTATAAGATATGCAATTGTGAAGGCCATTGCTGCCCCCTCTTCATGGAAGAACGGTATCAGTATCAAGCACAATAAAAAGTTCGCTCCTGCTCCAACGCCATTGGCAACTGTGATCAGGCGAACTCGATTGGCCGAGGCCAGAACGCTTCCCATTCCGGAGTCAAAGAAGCTTATCGCCACTGCAGGGATGAGTATCTGGAAGACCGGCACAGCTGCGGAGTACTCAGGACCGTAAAAAAGCAGGATTATCTTGCTCGCGAGTATGATGCCGCCTACAGCGATAGGCAAGCCAAGGGCGAACATATATTTCATTACCTTCTGTTGAGTGAGCTGGGTCATCTCAATGGACGTCTTGTACATCCTAGATATGACCGGAAGCAGAGTGATGATCAGGATGGATGGGATAGCCACAAGTGCCGTGACCATGTTGAATGAAAGGTTGTACATGGCGGTCGCAGAGAGGGCGGACGAGGTGCTTTCCCCATAAATGACCAGGATGATCGACACCATCACAGCGTTGACCGCATACATGGAATTAATGAAGAAATCCAGGACCGCATAGGGTACCGCCCTCTTAAGTTGCTGCGAGGCCTCATCCAAAGTAGGTCTGTTGGAAGGCTTGACGATGAAGTGGGAGCAGACAAGAAATGCTAAGAAGAATTGCAGGATAGCGCCTGCCAACACTACAAGGACCACCGCTTCCAGTCCAAAGCCTAGGATCAGCATGACTATCGCAGTGGTAACTGTAAATGTTCTCTCTAGGATCGAGGTGAACAGGGTGAGATGCATTTTTTCAAATGTGGTGTACATAGCCGTGATCGTTTGGTACATCCAATTGAACGCTGTAGCAAGGGCTATGATGAGAATGGCAAAGGAAACATCTGTAGGCAGGTGCTCCACTAGAATAATGATGATGGTAACGAGCATCGCCACCCCGCCTAATATGACCCTTAGCAACATGGTGTTAATAAGTCGCTGTGGGGCTAGCTCTTTATTCGGGGCCACCTCCACGACCATCTGGAAGCCTAGGTTGAAATCAGCAATAATGAAAACAAGTGTGGACAGTGAGAACGCCAGAGTATATGTACCATAATTCTCGCTTCCAAGATATCTGGCCAAGAATATTGACAATATGAAAGTCGAGATCTGACTTATTATTTGGACGGAACCCATGGCCATGGCGTTCTTTGTGATATTACGTACCAGACCCATAAAGCTACCAACGAGGATAAGACGATGTTGAGCTTGTATAGAGGTCCTATTTTACTTAAGCGGTATAAGCGTCCTATCCTAGGACTCTTTCGTCAAGCTACAGGATCTTCCTGATCTTGATTGAGAGAGCTATACGCCCCGTATATACGAACCAGGGATGAGGGCGAGATGCAACTGATGAGGACATAGAGCACCGCTTCGACCACCCTTGTAAGAACTCAAAACATGGGGCAGAGATAATACTGGACTGACCAGGTTGGTTCCTCGGTATGGATATGAGGATTAGATCGGCTTATGACAAATATAAAAAAGCTCTTTTGTACCGATGACGCCGATCGTCCTCTGAAGGGACATCTCAAAGTTCAACAAGATCGTCGAAAATGGGCCGCTCTTTATTCTATAGATGATCTCAGGCATCTTTGGACCACCCAATATGTTGACATCGTTGAACCCAACCGATGTCAACATTGTCAACATGTCTGATCTTGTCATCTTAATATACGGAAGATGGGGATGCAGATTCAGAACGTTGATGGAGAAAGGGTTGGGCATGGTCATCAAGAACTTGCCTCCTGGCTTCAGAACCCTATATGCTTCAGCGACCGCGGCCCTGATATCTTTGGTGTATTTCAGGACCCGAACAGAGTACACATAGTCGAAGCAAGAGCTCAAAAAGGGCAGCCCGTCCGAAACATCGCAATGCAACAGCATGGTATTTTTGGATACCAAGTTACCTCTGCAGGCCTCGAGCATCTTTCGTGATATGTCAACACCGTAGAACCTGACTTCCTGAGAAGAGATGGCGGAAGCTATCCTTCCTGGTCCTGTGCCTATCTCCAGTACATTAGGGACCGGCCTAGAACGGGGAACATTGCCAAGCACTAGGTCGACCTCAGCATCGCCTATCGTCCTCATGCCGATGTTATTATACCCTTCCAAATAATTTATTCCAAGTTTATCATAATAATTCTCTGTGTTCATATCTCAGACGTCCTCTATGTTCGACACAAAATTTATCTCTGGGGTATGAGCCAATTTGCTGAGTACGTCCGTGATACGCTTTCCAATATCCTGGAACTGTATGCCTTGAGTGACGATCATAGCTTGAACGAAAGCGTCCGAGATCAACGACATGCGTCCCGAGTACATCTGGAGCAGGGATAGAACAGTAGAGCTTAGATCACGGCCAGGCTCTTTATCCTTGGGGATATTGAACACAAGTTTATCGACCTTCGATTCTTCACATATGCTGGAGACCTTAAGCCCCTGGCCCATCTGGGTCCTTTCACTTGGAGGAATGACGTAAACTTTAGTCCCATCGGTCAGGATGACATCTTCGGATATGTACCTGGCCCCATTAGATATCTTTTTCCGTATCATCGTGGATTTTCCCGTCCCGCTCGGAGAAAAGACGCATACCGTCTTGCCGTCTATCTCGAAAGATGCTCCATGCAAGAAAACCAGGTTATCCTTCATCAGCATATCAAGCGCAATGATGTTGGAGATATGGAGGCCCACCGGCCAAAGCTGTCCTATTTCTACAGGCACATATGAATCCAAGCGGTTTGACGTTAAACATCTTGACCTGATATCATAGTCGAATGAGAATTTCAAAGCACCAAATCTCTCTTTATGGT
This sequence comes from Methanomassiliicoccaceae archaeon, assembly GCA_963726655.1. GTDB lineage: Archaea > Thermoplasmatota > Thermoplasmata > Methanomassiliicoccales > Methanomassiliicoccaceae > CAVSDP01. Next base: position 39,304 of record CAVSDP010000055.1, on the reverse strand, counting down.
AGACTATTCCATTATCGGTATCTACGTAAAAATTCCTGAATCGATAACATTCGGGGCCCGGGGAGGTGGGTTTACCGATCTTTACAGTATAATCATATCTTGGTATGCTGGAGGAGATGCTGGCCATCAATTCGTTCCATTTCGTATCCAACGCGCAAAAAGAAACGCCCCTAAGATCAGGTCTGCAACTAAGTTGGAGCAAATTCGGACATATCGTCCAGGTCAATGGCCCTTCGAAAGTAAAAGGGAACGAAAGACCAGAAAACTGAATATTGATAAATATCTCCCCCGATCTGGACTATTTAGGTGAGGATCACTATATATTTATTTGCGATAATTTCACCATTATCGCGAATGAACTACTATCTAGGATAGTAGCATATATGACGATATTCCAGTGGATCATCAGACCCTCATTTTAAGTTCTCTGCAATGCATCGTTCTTTTGTAAGACCGTCATGGCGGAATGCTCTATTCACAAGGGCGGGCAGTTCACCTAAGATCTCTTCACAGATCTCAATGACAAGTGAATGACCGAGCTCCATAGTATTGTCTTTTGCTTTATAAAATTCATTATCGAACTTTAGTTCTATTTAATATTCCCAACGTTTGCGCGCAGGACATCTCGTTCACTCGGAAAATAAAGCAATATTAATTTAATGAGCGACTAGAATAGATAATGCCCATGTCGCGTTGATCGATATCGCGCAGGAAAGGTCGGTTTGTGCTCTTGTTAAGGATCTGGATGGGGACCAGAATATTGAGGGAAGTTACGCTCAAGTATGAGCTTTCTTTGCATACTGGTCAATGGAACATCATGATGCGACCCATATTGCTTGGTGATCACCAATGAGGCCGCGAACGCTCATTGATTTTGCCCGGGTGAAGCCGCTAACAGCATGGAGCGTCAGCGGGGCAGCCTTAGGGGCTAGCCTAGCCATTTATCTTACGGGTTGGCATATCATTCGGCCTTTCCCAATGTTCATAGCCTGCATCTCGATCGTGCTAATGCAATATTTGGCTCATCCGCTCAATGACATCTTGGACTACGATCTTGACCGACAGGCCCCTATAGATGATACAGGCAGAACTAAGCCGCTGGTGAACGGCGATATCACAGTTGAGGGGACCAAGAGGCTAAGCACCGCGCTGGGGGTGATGATACTCCTCTGCTTGGCATATCTGATCTATATACAGCCACTTTTGATAATTCCCGCAATATATGGAATGGTCGTAGTCATAGGGTATAGTCATCCCCGGCTACGATTCGCCTATCGACCGTTCACTGAACTTTACATCGGCATACCCATCAATGTTCTGGAGGTGTTCGTGATAGCCTATATCGGGTCGGGACAGCTTACTTTGGTCGCTGTTCTAGTGGGCGTGGTATTCGCTTTTGCTTCGAGCACCTTCTTCGTGAGCATGATGAGCATGGATTTCCCTACCGACCGCCTTAATGATAAGCGGACCACGATCGTGGCTTTTCCTGAACTGAAATGGTGCACCTATTTCCCCTTGGCCGGTCTGGTTCTAGGAATGATCTCAGTCTTCTTTCTAGTGCCAGAAATCGGTTTATTCGCTGCATCATTTTTTGGCATCATCTCGTTCGTTATCTTTGTATTTCTTGTTGATTATGGATCTAAGGTCGATCATACACGCCTTGAATACTTGAACGGTCGGATCGACGATCCCGAGGCGCGTACTGGATATATTCGGCTGCGTCAGCTTTACCTTTCCGTGATATATGCGACGATTATCGCTGCTTTCTTCGTCGTCCTGGGGGTGTGAGCACGGTATTGCTCCGAGCGACGGAAGAGCAGTTGATATCCGATAGTGTGGCCAATGACAACCTTCCAAGAAGGACGACGGACTTTGTAAGTTATCTAGATACTATCAAGCCCCAGATAGATGGTCGCATTGCACACCACTTATCGGATCTTCTACCGCTCGAGGACCTCGATGGGGACATATCATCCATGCTGCTTACTGGTAAGCGTTTGCGGGCCGGGATGACCATGCTGATCTTTGATGAGTTCGCTCCAGAGCAGGATAGTCGGGGAATGGCTCTTGATCTCGCTGCGGCGATAGAAATGGCCCACAGTGCTAGCCTGATCATGGATGATATGATCGATGGTGATAAGACCAGGCGGGGCTTGCCCTCCTTGCATATTTCAAAAGGGCGTAGGCGAGCCATACTAGAAACGATCAGACTTCTCTCTCTTCCCTATGAGCTGGCCGCAAGATACGGCGACATATATGTTCAAGATCTTTCCGCGGTGCATCGTCAAGTGGTCGGGGGGGCCATCAATGAACTGGAGATGGAAGCAAGCCCATGCTCTCCCGATGTATACTATGACATGATAACTCGGAAGACTGGCGAGCTGTTCGGTCTTGCCGCTAGGTATGGCGCGCTAGCAGCAGGATGCGTACCGAATGTTGTAGATGGCCTCTGTAGATACGGTAAGCTCGTCGGCGAAACAATGCAGGTTGCGGATGATATAGCTGATCTGGACATCCTCGTCGATGATAATGACATTGAGTTCGGCTCAGAGATCATTCTTATAATGTGCACTGCAAAGAAGCATCAGCTTGCAGGATTAGTGGACGATCTAAAAGCCCGACGTCTTCAACATGCTCGATCTGAGATAGCATCCCTTTGGAGATCTAAGGACTTGGAGATAGCAATGATGGAACGCCTCTACGCGGTGATCGAACAAGCCCGGAGCGTAGGCGATATGATGTTGCCGATGGCTAGATCGAGTGTGCTCAATAGTAGCACAATGCCTTCGATCACGGCCGTCCCAGAAGAGATAGCCAGGATAATGTTGTGCTCGAAGAGCCTTTCTGTTCGATGACCAACTTCAACGGTCCAGATGACAGTAGTTCTAAGGATCGAGCGTTCCAAAGTTCTATCAGCCACTTCGAGTCCTTACATTTATCAACGATACAATATGCATCTATCTGAGTGATCCATTCCGTTCAAAATGAGCGCCTGAACCCAGATAGGACATCATGTACCGATCGGATCAGAGGGTGTTTGACCTCAATGGGGGGCGTCATTGAGTTCAGCCTCTGGATCCTGTAGTATATCGGAGGGTGTGTATCCCATTGGAACCAGCTGCTTAACCGTTGCGATGATGTCCTTTCATGCGCAAGGCTCTGCACGCCGATCTTGCTGAGGGACCGTGCCAGCACTTGAGGTTGACCGATCACCATCGCTGAGAGCAGGTCTGCTCTTGCTTCGAAGAACTTGGCCACGAAGAAGATAAGCCAGAATACCACAAGGAGGTACAGGATCGGGGACAGTAGGAAGATGGATAGCAGGACTGTCACCCGCAATATGAACTCGGTCGCAGCTATGCCGAACAAGATCAACGGATCTCTGCCGATCAGATGTCCTAATTCGTGCCCCACCACACTTAGGATCTCCTCGTCGTTGAGCTCAAGTAACAGCCCAACAGTGATGAGCACCACTCCCCTTTTTGGGCCTGGCCCGGTAGCCGCTGCATTGGGCGCGATGTTGTTGGAAACCACTATCTTTGGCGTTGGGACTTGATATCTTGACGCTGCCTCTGCTACGATACGATGAACCGTTAACGGTTTTGGATGAAAGATGGTCTGGTGAACACACTATCCCGTTCTTCCCCAGCACATCCTTGACGAGACTACACGACGGCTCCTTTCCTACCGCGAAGGTACGTTCATAGATCTCGGCTTTGATATCCTGCATGGCGCGTTTACTGCCATGCTCCCGGAACTGAGCAAGTTCCTTTTCGGAAAGATGATAGCGGAGGATATAGACCTCTGGGTTCTCCTCGGTTATCCGCCATTTGCCCATTCTCAGGTATATGCGGTCGGCGAAGATGACCAATAGGATTTGGAATACTAGCAGGACAAGCACCGCCTGTAAGCCGAAAAAAATGAACAGGATGATGCTGAACGTGAAAAGCATCATGTAAAGGAGCAGAAGGGCGCTTGAGAACAAATCTTTCTACCACTCGTCTCCATATCGTCGGCGATGCCTCTGGAACGATGCTGCTTCCCTTTACCCAGGCAAAATGGATAATGGAGCCCTTTATATTATAGGAAATGGTCTGGATGGAGAGCGTCAGTTCCTCTTTGAGCCAATCCATCTCTTTCTCAGAGGTTCCAGGGTAAGGGAGCATGCGCACTATGATCTACATTCCCAGCCGAGATCTCGAAATATATCTGCCAGCCATTAAGTTCATCGGAGGCGACCGCCCTGATGACCTCCTGGCCCCCCTCTTGTACTAGCTTTATCTGACCGTAAAGGTCGGCCCTGATGTTCAGATATCGCTGCTGGATATCTCTAAGGACTTCCTTCACTTCAGTTGATGGAAGGCCTAAGTCGATGGTGAACGATGTTCCCCGGACCTCCATGCTCTCGCGAGCATCCTTTGCAATTATGGGATGGTCCACCTTGGGTGACGGTCATCTGACTTGGTCAATGTCCCTTGCCCTTCCCAATACCGGCCTCTGCACCTAATGTCGGTCGGATACGATGGTCATCGGTCCAATGTTTATTCAGATGATTTCCCAGGGCGGTCCTGTCCTCTCCGGCGACAGTTCCCCGCACAATGGGCGACAAACTGTTACAAGGGGCATCGTCGGGGCTTTTTCCCGCAGGTAGACCATACCAGCAAGATGGGTACTTTGACCGCCCCTGATAGCCTCCCAAAAACCTGATGGTCCTGACATCTGGAAGCGATCCACATCTACCGGAAGAACACTGATCTGTTGATTCACCATTGTACCCCACTCTGACCTGGGACAGCATGGACATCCTGTGTGCATTGACCGGATGCTGCTTCAGATACTCGCTTAGCCTGCTGTGATTATTCTCTGTGACCTCATAACGGCATATGGGACAGTCTATGGCTATCATACTCTCATTCTTTTCTTATGGGAGGCCATTTGATAAATACATGAGTGAAGAAAAGCCTTGATCTGAGCAGACCCGATTGCTCAGGTCAGAACTTGGCGAACGGTCCAGCCCAAAATGGTCGTACATGCGGACAAGGCGGGCCAGAATGATAAAGAAGGAACCTTCTTGAGGTCCCCGCTGATATCGACCGGATCACTTCTAGATAAAAAGCGGACTGACCATGTGTAAGCAGCTGGTATGAGGTAAGTATCCCTCTCCTAGAGAATTAACGTAAGTTCACGAGTTCCTGCCCTTTGATGGCTCTTCGAACCTGAACTGGCCGTGTGGTATGTCCATCTCGAACCTGGCGCCTTCACCTGGTCTTCCATCCTCTTTGATAGAGATCCCTGTTATGGCCAATATTTCCCTTGAAAGGAACAGGCCAAGACCAGTGCCCTTTCCGTATCCTTTTTTGAATATCATTTCTTTCTCTTCGGCAGAGATACCATAACCATTATCCTCATAGGTCAGCCTAAGACCATTTTCGGTCTGAGCACAATGATCCTTACACCCGCTGGTCGTCCACTGTACTTGATGCTGTTCTCGAATATGTTGTGGAACACCTTGTTGAGCATCGGGTCAGCATAGATCATAAGGCCATGGACATTCTCGCTGATGTCCAAGTGTTCTACTCCACTTAGGTCTGAAAGGTCATTTATGATCTTCTTATCGACCACCATTGGGGAGGCATGACCCCCATTTTTTCATAATCCCTTGTGAATTCGATCTGTTTCTGGAATTCTGTCTGATAGATCTCTCGATATCCTTGATACCTGCTCAGAAGATATGTGTCAGAAATGCTGTTCTTCACCAATCCCAAATAGCCACTCTGGATCGTCAATTGGTTCATTATGTCATGTCTGGTGATGCTGCTTAACAGGTTGAGCTTCTGGTTAGCCTTTCTTTAAGCTTTCTTCTATCGATTTTTGTTCAGTTATATCCTGGTTCACACCGAACATCTTTACAGAGCTTCCACCCATATCACTTACCCGACTCGGGAAAACAGCAATGGAGAGGACTTGTCCGTCCCTTCTGACTATCCTGTGTTCAAGATGAGGACTGCTCCCTGTGCAATTTAGATTAGCTTTTTTTCCATATTTTTTACATATCCAACGTCATCTGGGTGAATGAAATCATTAAGGTATTTGTCCCTGGACATCAGATAACCATTTTCTTTTTCTGCATCAGTGCCATACAGAGCATAGAACCTGTCGTTAAATGTGTAAATATCTGAATGCTCATCATATTCCCAATAAACGAGCTTAGCCGCATCCATTGCCATAGCCAGCCGTAACTTGCTAGCTTTTAATTCTTCTTCATTCATCATACGGCTGGTGATATCTCTTCCAACTAGCACCAATCCGATCGGCGAGCCGTCCGCGTTACGCAATACGTTGCCGTTCGCCTCGAACTGAACCCTTCTCCCGCCCTTCATGATCAGGCCATATATTATCGGCCCCAGTGATTCCATTGCCATGGCCTTCGTGTTCTTCTTCGCCCTTTCCATATCCTCGGATGCGATAAAAACGAAGATGCTCCTGCCAATGACCTCTTCTTTGGCATAACCACTGATTTTAAGAACATAGGAATTGACAAGCTCTATATTGCCGTCCAAGTCCATCAGAACGATGGGGTCTGGGATAGAGTCGATCAGCCTCGAGTATACTTCTCTGCTGTTTCTTAGCGTCTCCGCTGTCTTTTGTCCCTCTTCTTGAGAACGCATATTGACCAGCTTATATGTCAGGTCCCTAGTGATTTCCTCAAGCAAGCATATCTTTTCGTGAGTGAACCCATTGACTTCATTCGCGTATAGCATAAGTGCCCCAATGGCCTTTCCATCGTTGATCAGAGGAATAGCTAATGATGATCTAATGCCATTTTTCGATCCAGAATTCTTCCAAGGTCCATTCCTGGCAGTATCGCTCCAGTTCTGGATAACATCTGTCTTTCCTGTCCTAATTGCCGTTCCAGCTGGGCATTGACCGGTCTCATCATCGTTCCACGTTGCATTCATGGTAGCAACATATTCCTCATCGCTACCAGCCCAAGCCATAGGGCGAATGGACCGCTTCTGGTCATTCTCGGCGAACCCTATCCAAACTAAGCAAAAACCATCGGTTTCACAAAATATATGGCAGATGGCATCGAGAATATCCTTTCGTTCTTGGCTTTTATCAATGCATGGTTGCATTCCTTGATCACTCAACAGCTCGATGGTTGAATCGACGCAGACGGTCCTCGATATCTTGGCGTTCGGTCACATCCCATGTAGCACCATGACCAGTGATCGCCCTGCCATCCGCGCCTCTGACGATACCATAATTGGAAATGACACAACGAACAGAGCCGTCCTTTCCCATTACTCTATATCGTAAGCTATCGGACTTAATATTCGATCCGCGCTTAGATTCTGTTTCATTTTGTCCATTATGAGGGGTATATCATCTGGATACACTACCATCTTTAGGAACCGGTCCCAGGTCATCTGATGGCTATCATCTTTAGGCCCGATACCATATACATCCCAAAAATTATCATAGATCGTGAATGTAAATGTGCCAATGTCAAGATCCCAATAGGTAATATGGGTCATGTCCATGGCCGCTTCGAGCTTGAGCTTGCTATCGATCAATCTCTTCTCAATGTAACGACGATCGACCGCTTCCTTGATCTTATGCTCTAGTTCAGCGAACTGTGCTTCGAGGTCCATTCCTTTCTGAAGATAGAAGTCCGCTCCCGAGTTCAAAGCCTCTATGACAACCTCCTCCCTACCTCGTCCTGTGAAGAGAATGAAGGGAATATGATTCCCTTGCGAACGCAATTTTCTCAGGAAGTCGATGCCGTTCATTCCGGGCATAAAATAATCAGAAACTATGGCGTCATAATCCGTCTGAAGAAGTTTTTTCTCAGCTTCGCTGACCGAGAGCGAGGTCTCAACTTGTAATTCCCCAGATCTCTCTAGAAAGGTCTTTGTTATATCCAATAGACCTTCTTCATCATCAACGCAAATTACACGGATCATTCTCTGCCCATTATTATCTATAAAAAATAAAATGCATATATATGTATAACTAAAAAGGGATCAAATATGATAGTAAGGGCAAAGGCGAATGCCAGGAGCTCATAGAATATATTTATTGCAAGATTGAGATTGATCATCAATTTTATTTTTATGGCCATATAAGTTGGGCCAAGTGAAAAAATTACTCTTTCATACGTTAACGAACGATATGCATTGGCTTGCATGGATCAGTAGACCATGTCTGCAATTAGAGGATGACCCCCTCCAAATGGTGAGAGAGGGTATCATCTCAAGAAAATCAGTTGAACAAATAGAATGAAATGTGTCTGGCAAGGTTTTTTCCGACATGCGCTCGCACGTCGGTTTGGTGAAAAAGCAATGCCAGACGATCATGTTTTGCACTCAGAAGTACAAAAGCATTGGCACGTGAACGACAAACGGTACGTGGCTCGCGGGCGGCAACTGCTGGCCCGCGCCTGGCTGAAGCGCTGGCCATCGGCGCTCTGTACTGCCAACCGAGGCCGCCGTGGGCGGCCTTACGTGCTGCCGCCGTCGATGCTTGGCATCATCAAGCGCATGCTCGCCAGCATGCGCATATCGTTCAGGGCGCTTGAGGGCGTTCTGACCGAGCTGCTCTTGGTCAAGGCACCGGACCATACGACGATCTGGAAGCGTCTGTCGAAGGAGGAGGCGGAGCCTGCCGTTCCGTCTCGAGAGGCTATCGTCGCCATCGATAGCACCGGCTTCTCGACGACGCTGCGAGGGGAGTGGATGCGCGATCGACTGGCACAAGCATCGAGGCTTCGTCAAGGCTCACGTCGCCGTGGACGTTGGAACGCTCGAGGTGCTCGGCGTCATCACGACCGACGAGAGGACGATGGACAAGGACGTTCTCGTGCCACTGCTGGACCAGGTGCTGTCACGCGGCGTCAGCATCGTCCGCGTGCTCGCGGACGGTGCGTACGACTCGTACGGGACGTTCGACTACCTGAACGAGCATGGCATCGAGGCTGGCATAAAGATGCATAAGGATGCAACGACTAGGTCGAGGGGCTGGTCGAAGGCACGGCCAAGGGCCGTTCAGGAACGTGACACGATAGGCCAGGAGGCTTGGGTAGCTAGGTACCAGTACTCGCTGCGCTGGATGATCGAGTACGTGTTCTCAGCGGTCAAGAGGACGATGGGCAGCGAGCTGAGGTCGCGGCGTCGCGACCTCATGCTCTCTGAGGCAGAGGGCAAGTTCTGGACATGGAACGAGGTGCGCAGAATGGATTTAATCAACTGATTTTCTCAAGAGCAAAGTATATAACCCAATATCTATTGAGAATCCAAGATCAATATGTTCATCGCTATCCACATTCATAAGATCAGATACGTTATTCATGGGTGACATTTCATGATCGGAGATCCAGTGATCGAGACAAGGGGACTTCGAAAGAATTTCATCTCTAAGGAGAAAGGCGGAAAAAGGAAATAGAAGCAGTTAAAGGGATAGACCTGAGCATTAACAAAGGAGAGATCTTTGGGTTTCTCGGCCCAAATGGTGCAGGTAAGTCCACAACTCAGAAAATGCTATCTACTTTACTCTCTCCGACTGGTGGGGAGGCCAAGATCCTTGGATATGACCTGGCCAAACAAAAAGAGCAGATAAGGAAGAGCATCGGGGTCGTAAGTCAGACGGGCGGGACGGACCATACGGCTACTGGTATGGAGAATCTCATCCTTCAGGCTCAACTTTACGGTTTGGACGCTTTGACCGCAAAGAAGTATGCAACAGAATTTGCAGAACGGTTCCAGATGAGCTCGTTCATTGATAGACGGGTCTCAACATACTCGGGTGGCCAAAAGCGCCGTTTGGATATCGCGCTTGGAATGATCAACCATCCACAATTGCTTCTTCTCGACGAGCCAACAACAGGTCTTGATCCACAGAGCAGGACATATCTTTGGGAAGAAATAAAAAGACTCAAGGCCGATGGGATAACGATATTCCTGACGACCCATTACATGGATGAGGCGGATAAGCTCTGTGATATTATATCTATCATCGATAATGGAAAGATCGTTGCGACCGGAACGCCCGAGGAACTGAAGAACTCCGTTGGCGGCGACACGATAAATTTTGGGTTCGGATCAGAAGGGACGGCCCATGCTGCAGTGGCCCTATTGGCAGAAAAGGTCCAGAAAGAACTGATAAGGACAACTAATGGCTCAGTATATATCACGGTAAGTGAAGGCGATAGGATGATGCCTGATCTTCTGCGCTTGCTTGATGCAGGGAACTTAAGAGCGCAAAGCGTGACCCTATCCAGACCAAGCCTGGACGATGTTTTCCTAAAATACACTGGACGTTCACTGAGGGAGGATAAGATAAAATGACATTAATTCATGATACAAGATTGATGTTCGTTCGCAATATGCGGAATACCATCAGGAGCCCCATTTTTGTCTTCGCTAGCATGTTCCAACCTCTTATGTACCTGGCATTGTTCATGCCGCTTCTGAGCGGTCTTGGCGGGGTCCCCGGACTGCCGGCTGGGAAAACGGTTGATGTCTTTATCCCTGGGCTTTTGGTTCTCCAGGCGCTTTTCGGCACAGCGTTCGTAGGGTTCTCGCTCATCGATGATATCAGGGGCGGAGTAATAGAGCGGTTCCTAGTAACTCCAGTAAAACGCTCGGCCATCTTACTAGGTAGGGTCCTAAGGGATGCTATGATACTTCTTGCTCAATGTGCATTGATCACTTTGGTCGCCATTCCATTCGGCTTGGATGTGAACGGTTTCGGGTTCGTTTTCTCCCTACTGCTATATGCCTTGATAGGAATCAACGATGGCATCTATCTCATACGGTTTCGCTCTTATCTATAAGATCGAGGACCCACTTGCCCCAACATTGAACACGATCACATTGCCTGTCTCCTTGCTATCCGGCATAATCCTTCCCCTAGCTCTAGCGCCAATATGGCTTCAGGACCTAGCAAAGATAGACCCGTTCTCATATGCGGTCACTGCCGCTCGTTCATTATTCGCAGGGAACTTTCAAGATATCTCGATCGTAGAAGGGTTCGTAGCGATAAGCGCGCTAGCGGTCCTGGTGTTCCTATGGTCATTAAGGTCGCTTAACAAAATGGCAGCATGAGGTTGTGGATGGAAGTAAGAATGTTATGACCTAAGACCACTTCAGACGGATGATCGCAGGCCCATGATGGGCATCAAGCATCATGCAATCGCTCGATCAGTTTCTTTATCTCATCAAGAGCAATAGCTCCTCGTGCGGTAATGGAGTAGAGATGGCTCTTTCGATCGTATTTGATATATTTAGCCCTCAGCAAGGAATCGATATGGAATTGAAGATGCCCTTTCTTCAGACCGAGCCCATTGCTGAGGCCGGTCAACGTTTCATCATCATTACTCAATCGCATCAGTATGTCGATCCTCCATGCGTTAGCTAGAGGTGCTAGCATGTCCTCGACTGATGTCGGTGAGAGTGATCTCTTGGCTGAGATATATGACGGAATGTCTGAGACCCCGATGTCGTAGAGACGTGGGTTCAGAGCGTCCTCTGAGGATCGGAAATAGCTTCTCATCTGGCGAATGATGTCAAGATAGAAACGGGAATATTCTGCCATTGGGCCGGTAAGCTCACCTTGAACTATCGGTGCCTCATGTTCATCAAGGATCTTTGACGCCCTCTCAGGGCCATAGGTCTGGAACGATACAATGGCTTTTAGTACTAGATCGTTCAGCCCGATCTTGCATTGGTCCTGGGTCTCAGGGCCTAGGTGCCCTATTCGTTCTTTTTGTGAAAAAAATCGGTCGATCTTTTCCGTTAGTACTGACTTGACCTGTTCTCCGAACACTTTCCTAGTGTCCTCCCCCTGTAGATCGATGATGGAGGCACTTAGCGTTCTCACTTCATTTCGGAGAGCTTCCAACTGGTCTCGAACTCGTCATTACTCTTCATAAATAATCCTAATAGTATATTATGACATGGGCATATAATAATATTCTATTGGAGCAAAGATGCTCATCAACGAAGGGCAAGTTCAGTTAGAGGATAAGTCTCTGACTAAGTTAACATGGCAGGAGCAATGTGCTCAGACCCGGCCTATTGATCGATAAGGATATTCTTAATGGTGAATCTTGCAGCTTACATTCCTGATGCGATCGCCAATAATGCGCTATTGAGCCACCTCAGGGACTTTCCACTGTACGAAACACCTTGCATTAAGCGAGTTGGCTCAGGACCTACGCTGATCAACTTTGCATTAGAGAGCGTGCGACCTAGAGCATGTGAATGTGAAGATCTCATTGCCGAAGCCAGGGTGTCATATCTAAGAGGAATATGCTTTCCTAGAGGACATTTACCAGTTGTCCTTACCATGTTCTCTGGCTTACAAGCTTACTTCTTGAATGGCGGATGCTCATAGCTAAAGCTATGATTATGACCACTATGCAAGCGAGCAATAAAGCGACCATTAGCTGGTTCGAGGATTGATTAGCAGCAATACCTACGAATGCCCAGATGATGACCAGCTCGTAGGCGACATCTCTCCTTGTGGCTGCTACGAGGATCGCGATGACAAGTGCGATCATGATGATCAGAACAGCCCAGGTCTCTGGGCTGATGCCTAGTCCATTCCAGTTCAATGATACTAATGTTACAGAAACATCCGCTATGGAAGCGATAGTGATCCAGCCAAGATAAATACTGAAAGGCAGGTGAACAGCCAGCTTCTCCCCTGTTCTTATTTTAGCCCTTCCACTGTTAAGTCGGACATATATCTGAATAAGCGTTGCCAGGAGCAAGAAGATAATGATGACGGAAGCGATGAGATAGTTGTATTGCCAAGAGATTATCCATGATATGTTCAGCGCGCTGCTTAGGACGAACAGCCAACCTATCCGCTGTTGAAAATGCCTCATGCGTTCATTAGGGAGGGATTGATAGATGACGAACGCCCCAAGAAGAACATATATCACCCCCCAGATCGCGAATACATAACCCGCTGGCGTGATAAGTGTCGGGTTGGCATCGGATACCGCCGCGGTCGTTCTCCCTCCTAACAGCGTAGTACTTCCAGCTAGACCATTCACTATGATCATTAGAACGAAGGCTAGGATGTTGGATGTCCTTAGGAGATCAGATCCTTTGGCTGCCATTGATATCTTTGAAAATGTACAGAATAAATGGTATAATAAAAGCCCGGTCACCCTGGAAACCTGACCTCCCATTTTGGCAGTACAAGTATGCCGTTATACGAGCAGGAACGCCGTTCTGGGCTCGAGCCCGGCCATTTCCACATAGGGGAGCTTATCTACCTTATGGCGTTAATGATCTCCTCGGTCCTCCTGACCCTGCCGATCCTCTTGAACACATGGTTGACAGCAACGTTGTGCTGCTCCTCTGACATGGAGGCCATGGCATCCTCTGCGAAGATCTGTTGGTAGCCATACTCATATGCGAACCTTGCCGTGCTCTCTACACCAAAGTCGGTAGATACACCGCATAGCACTATCGTCCCGATCTTTCGTCGACGAAGCTGCATGTCAAGATCGGTGCCGTAGAATGCCCCCCATTGACTGTTTCGTAATGACTATATCTGAGCTGGTCGGAGTGATCTCAGGAACGAACTCAGCCCAGTCTGGGGAATGTGCGGGCCTAGAGAATGAAACATCGCTAATGACCTTCAGGCCTAATTCTTTGGTGACATTAACATGGACCAGGAATACTAGCATATTATTTTCGTGGAAGCGATGGACCAATTTTGATGCATTGGATATTACTTCTTCAGATGAATGTGGCTTCAGATCTGGATTTGACAAGATCCCTTTTTGTAGATCGATCACAACTAATGCAGTGCTGTTCTTGTCAGCTATCAGTTCATCTGCCATGAAGCTATAAAGTGTTCAGGTATGATATAAATGATACTTGTTTGTCATCATTACTTATGATCTGACGCATAATCGTTCCTAATTCTTACGTTTGATAAATATCTTATATACTTTGCGAGACAACTCATTCTAGGCAATGAGCATCATTACGATCAAGAGTTTTATGTCTTGTTCGGTGACCTATCCGGCGGTCCCCATTCTCAAGCTTAATTTTTGGTCGTTCTGGTCTTGCTCCCTCTAGCCTTTCGGAAAAGGCGTCCTGAGCGAGGATCATGTTCCTGTCCGTCAGACGCAAGATCTAGAGATCATCTTTTTGAGACCTCAGATCGTATGTACTCTTCCATCTTCTTCGGGTTGACCAGGTCCAGAGCGAACTGTACATCCTTTTTGTTCACTTCCTTCATCGCCCACATGATACCAGCGAATATGAGCAGCGTTATCGATGCGAACAGAAGAAGGAAAGCAAGACCGTTGAAGTGTATCAGGAACGATAACGCGTAGACGACGATGCCAGTTATCGCTGCGATAGCCACATGGACAAAGATATGCATGTTGGTAGTTGTGCCAGTGATATGCTTCACAACGAGCTTTGTAGCTATAAGCAATATGAGGTTCGATACAGCGACGGCGATCGCCGCATCTACGGACGAGCTGCCTAACAGGTCGTACGGAATAAGTATCAGCAGCAGAGCAACGTTCACGATGAAGCTCGAGATGACGAGCTTCGTATACGTTCCTGGATGGTTCGTAGCAAGTATCTGCGACAGACATACCTGATTAAGAAGAACGAACAGCGTCGACAGCGCCATTACTCTTATCACATCGCCTGCCGGAGCAAAGCTCGCCCCGAACAGTACCGTTGCCGTCTGCGTTGGGAACACGACAAGGAAGACGACGACCGGCATCGCTAACATGGAAATGTAGCGTTCCGCTTCCTTCGTCGTCGACCGTATGCCTTCAATATCGCCGTCAGAGAACATCTTAGAGAACATCGGGTACGTTAGCGTCGATACTGCAGCACCTATCAGGCCTAGCACGCTCAGCAGCGTCCAGCTCGATTGGAAGAACGCTACGCTGTCGCTCGAGCTGAAAACCCCTATGATGATGGTAGGAATATTCGTTGAGACTATGTTCACGATCGCTATGACCGATATCGGCAGCGCGAACTCAAGGTACACCTTGAACAGCTTAGGCCGTCTCCATTTGAAGTGATCTCTGTATAATAGGAACAGAGCAACGCCCGCCATTGCTACCCCTGAAGCAACATATGCATATGCGACATCTATGAGCGACCGATAGACCACACAAACGAACACGACCAGAGCGATGCGCACTATGATGCTCAACAGATTCATTATCTGGCTTTTTACCATCTCTGTCGTAGCGATGTAAGTGTCGATAGCTATGCCGGCCAGGTCGACAAGTACACAGTATATGATGAAAAGTACGATCAGATAGATGACCGTGCTAGAGAGCGTCCCCCCTAGGAAGACAGCCCAGAACACCACAGCGCATAACTGTTATGACGACCATAGCACCTGTTAGTATCAGCTCGATCGCAGCATATGTGCTCACGCAGTCATTTATATCCCTGCCCTCAGAGATCCGTTTTATATGTGCATTAGTGAAGCCGAGGTCTGACACAGCGTTCAGAGATAGCACTAATGCCAATACCCATGATAACGTTCCATAATCTCCGGTGCCAAGATATCGTGTCATGAAGAACACGCCTACGAAAGATAGAGCTGAGACGATCATGCTCGAGATCAAGTACACCAGCGATTTGCGTCCGATCAATATGGTCGTCCTGCCATGTGCTCACTGATATAAAACCTTGAAGCTCATCAGCAACTAAGTAATTTGAATTCCATTACCAGATAATCATCTTCCAACGTTCGATCGACACCGACAATGTTTGTCGTCAACTTTTCGATCATGACAGTCACTTTGATAAATATCATCCGAATGGACTGAAAATATGCTTCTAGATCAGCCTTCGTTCCCGTTCATGTCACACGACTTCTGTTCTGCTCATCAGATCCAGCTAAAGTCCGATCGATCAGAAGATATCTGGAATGGGGAGTATCGATCATGGCCGAGCACAAGACCTTGCTTGCCAACGATAATTGATGCAAATCAGGTATCTAATTCCCCCAAATTAACTGTCTTCTCGATAATTTATTAAAATCAAAAGTATAATTACAATGATATTGTTTATTAAATACCATACTGTTCAGATATTATTTTAAAATTTATACCATTTAAGATCCCAGAGGGAGAAAAATGCGGCGCATATTGAACAAATTAATGCTTATCGTGGTGACATTGTCGATGCTCGTATCGATCATTTCTTCATCCGGAGCGATATCGACAGTACAAGCGAACGGAATGTCATCGACATCATTGATAACACATACCACCATACGTATCGATAATAATACTGACTTAACAACGTTCGTAGCATCCAACGACTGTTTAGGTTCTGGCATAGCGAATAACCCATATATTATCTCGGGTCTGAGCATCAATGCTACAGGCAATGGCGCTGGTATCTATATCGGAAACACTACATCACATGTCGTTATCGAAAATTGCACGATCTACAATGCATTATCCCTCGGCTCTCTGTTCACTAACGGCGGTGGCATTATCCTTAACGATGTTTCCAATGTAGCAGTTACCAATGATACATGCTATGGTTGCCACGATGGCATAGACATCATGGCCTCGAACGGCATCATTGTTTCGCATGATAATTGCAGCTACAACCATGATAATGGCATCTTAATCGGAAATCACGGCAGTGACGATATCATAACGAACAATGCCTGCATAGGCTGCTCCGATGGTATCATCTTGGACTTGTTCAACACCGGTGATATCGTTTCTAGCAACAATTGCAGTGGGGATGGTAATGGCATCTATCTATCGGTCCGCTGTAATAACAATGAGATCAACAACAATACATGTAAGGGGAATAGTGGGGACGGTATTTTTTTAAATGGCTCCGTTAATAATTGCATATCTAACAATACCTGTGACAATAACTCTAACGGCATATTCCTATGGTCACAAGCTGATAGTAATACTATCAATTTCAATACTCTCACGAACAATACCTATGGCATATGTATCACCTATTGGAAGAACGGTGTGACTTATCAATACTGCGATCTAAATACGATCTTCGGAAATATACTGATAGCCAATCATGGTTCGTCCTCGGTGTATAATTCGTCATGTTGCCAAGCTTTTGACAATGGCATGAACTATTGGAACTCAACCACTTATGGCAACTATTGGAGCGATTGGGCGACCTCGGAAGCAAGCTATGGTGGCATGGTCGAACTACCATATGCGATCGAAGGTGGGAACAACACTGATTACTATCCATTGGCCGTGTCCTCTACCCCATACGTATGGATAACTTCCCCTGCTAGTGGCACGGTCGTTGAGATACCCAATATACAGGTTACTGGTAGAGCTAATCCATGCTACCCGCTAGAGGTTAATGGCATGGTCGTTAATGTATTGAGGAATGGCTCGTTCTCGGTGGTGGTCGCCCTACTGAACGGCAATAATACTATCAAGGCCTCAGTATACAACTTTAAATATCTAAGTGCCAGCGTTGAGGTAACATATGTAAACCTGGACCCATTGCTTGAACAGCAGATCCAAACGCTTGATCAACGGTTAAATGAGACCAGAGAACTTCTCAATGATACGAATGCTCGGTTGAATGATACCAATGCAGAACTGAATGATACGAATTCTAGGCTTAACCAAACTATTGCCGCTAATTCATCCCCTGTCCCGTTTGTGCTAAGCACCACTGGTATACTGATCGGCATAGCGGCTTTGGTCCTGGTAGTTTTGATCATAATTCGCATGAATAAGGGCAAACCTCCTGCAGATGGGGATCGGAAGATAAGAAATGATCATCCTACGAAGAATGAAGAGGCACCATAGCCTCGCTTCCCTTTTTTCTTCCTTACTCTGTCGATCAAGTAAGAGATGTACAACAGGTTTACAAGTAAATGATCAGAAGGATAATTATGACTATTAGGTCTATGCAGGCATATCATGCTACACCCATACTTTCCACGCTTTGAACAGGTCAGCTCAGGTCATTACTAAAGCATCTCGCGCTTTGGGTCAGCTATTGTCCATATGAGCACACCATTCAGAAAGATCTTTCTAATGCGATGGTAGGGTATCATTGTTTCGAACTCGTTACCCTTACGATGGATGATGAAAAACGATCTCTCTAGCTTAACTATCTCCTCAGATCCGACCATAGCTTCATTATTTGTTTCTCCTCTCGATTCGTAGATTATGGTCACTCCAGAAAGGGATGGATTTCCAGTCCATTTGATCTTGTTCAGTACTTCAGGTGGATATATGCAAATCCCTCACCAGCTCTATATCACAAAGCCGATCCGGTAAGACCGTCCATGTCGATATCCCGTGTGCTTGCTGAACGCATGACATAACGTTCGCCATATTATCATCCAACGATTAGCCATGTTCGTCCGTTTTATCACATATGTAGCAATTTTTCTGCATTGCCATGGGCTATCTTTTCTTTGTCAGTTTGGCTTACTGGGAGACTTTCCAAAAAGTTGCGAGCCTGTAGCATCGAGCCATAAGGATAGTCGGCTGAGAACAATATCCTATCTGCTCCTACTTGGAGTAATAGATCTAGGAACGTCGTGGTGTAGTTGAAACCGCTGAACGAATAGCTGATGTTCTTGCGCAGGTAATCGCCGACCGGACGGCTCAATCTCTTCTCTTCCTTGGGCCATCTTCGATCAAAAACATCCTCGATCCGAGGCATCATGAAGGGGAGCCCTTCTCCCATGTGACCTATTATCAACTGGAGATTTGGATATCGATCGAACGCCCCGCTCAGGACGACACGAAGAATATGAGTGGCAGTCTTAATATGCCAGCCCCATCCAGCCGCAGCCAACAAGGATGTCACCTGTTGTGGGTAATTCCCAGTATATGAGGCATTGATCACCGGTAGTGGAGGAGGTGTTGGATGAAGATATATCGGGACATCAAGTGCTTCGGCCCGTTCTAGTATCGGCCAGAAAAATTCATCGTCAAGGTATCGGCCTCTTATATGCCCGTTTATCAGCGCCCCTTTGAATCCGTGCTCCCTGACCATTCGCTCTAGCTCGTCCGCAGCGATATCGGGGGCAGCGGTCGGCAGCGCAGCAAAGCCCGCTAAGCGGTCAGAATGGAGTCGCACTGCGTCAGCTACTGCATCATTCGCCTCATGGGCAAGTGCCACAGCTTCCTTTATTTCGAGCTGCTCGGTTCCAGGTGAGGTAAGCGATATTACCTGCAGGTCGATCCCCGCGGCATCCATTTCAGCGATCCGCCCTTCACCTATATCGCAAAGCTGATCAGTAAGCTTGCTGTAACCGATACGTGCCATCTGTTCTCTTAGATCTCGTCCTGGACCATCCATGAACGCCTTGGTCGCATAAGCTTCTTCGAGAGTGATGGTCCGCATTATTTTCCTGGTGGACGAAGACGATGACGCTAAATGCTGCTCTTCCATCTTATGTCTCCTTTTTCATCGATATTTATGGCTATCACTATTACATAATGATTTGAACCAGGGGGTCCGTCTTTCGAGAACACATTGGTCAGGCATGCTTGTTTCCATCTCTCGAACAGGCTTGCCGTCAGACCTTGAGATCGTGTTCTAAGGTCCCGAAAGATCATTAATTTGGATAGTTTCACAATGATATTCCATATGCGTGGGCTCATCCAGATCGCGTGTGAACTATCCTGCTCTTTTCTTGCAGGCCATATCGCCTCAAGCAGATAGCTTGCTTTACCTTAATGAGGGCAAGTAGCGGTCATAGGCGGTAGGAATAACAAGAAGCCCCGTCAGATACGGGTAGAAGAACATCAGCTCAGAATGTTACACATATGTCACACAATGAGTCAAATATCTGGCGAATGTTAAATTAAATAAATTGTTAATTTTATAATGATCATTTCAATGAAATATAATGATACAAATCAATAATGATAGCCATCTATTCCTCTGATTTATACTCATTATACAGGTCCTCTTGATAACGCAAAGTCTCGCTCAGTACTCCTAATGGAGGAATCGTTGGAGAATATCATATGGACGGAAAAGATCAGATCGAAGGATCGGAAAAAATGTTGAACAAGGAATGCGCGAAGAGGACAGCACTTCTCGTACCAATTCCTTCATTGCTTATAGATACTGATTCTAAGGTGGTCATGATTAACGCGGCTGCCAGTGAATTGCTAGGAATATCCGCTTCTGACGCCAAGGGCATGAGGCTCAAGGACATCTGCGGAGGTGCCCTCGGTAAGCCTGGAGATCCGGTGATCGAAGCGATCAGGTCTGGTAGGGCACCAGGATCTGAAACGATAAATTTTACCAATGATAATGGGGTCAACGTAATATCAACGATCACCGCAGAACCTGTCTGTGGGGATGATGAGGAACCTAGCGGAGGATTACTATTTCTAATGCCATCAAGCTCGGATCGAGCATTGGAGGATAAGGTCCAGCTCTATGAGCAGATCCTAGATACCTTGCCGTGGCCTCTGTCTGTGACTGACATGAACATGAACTGGACCTTCATCAACAAGCCTGTCGAGGACATGCTGAAGATAAAGCGCAAGGACATGCTAGGCAAGCATTGTTCGAACTGGGGCGCCAATATCTGCAAGACAAAGAACTGTGGCGTTGAATGCCTAAGGGCCGACAAGCCTCGCACGTTCTTTGAGCAGCAGAATATGAACTTTCAGGTCGATGTGGCATACATAAAGGGTCCCAAGGGCGATAAGATAGGTCATATCGAGATAGTCCAGGATGTAACAGCCAATAGTAAGATGGATGCATACAGAGCGGAATTTACTAGTGACTTGAGCCAGAACCTTAAACGATTGGCCAAGGGAGATATGGATATAACGCCGAAGCTACCGGCCGACAATCAGTATATCGCCGACAAAGTTCGCAGCTCATATATCGAGATCAACACAGACTTTTGTGAGGCACGCGACGCTGTCAATGCATTAGTGGCTGATGCTAACATGCTGTCCAAGGCAGCAGTCGAAGGAAAACTTTCGACGAGAGCGGATGCTTCCAAACACCAGGGCGACTACCGCAAGGTTGTACAAGGTGTCAACGATACATTGGACGCTGTTATCGGGCCTCTGAACTGTATCTGCCGATTATGTGGATAAGATCTCCAAGGGTACAATACCAGCTAGAATCACCGATACCTACAACGGGGATTTCAACACCATCAAGAACAACCTGAACCAATGCATCGACGCAGTAAATGCGTTGGTGGCTGATGCTAACATGCTTTCCAGTGCAGCTGTCGAGGGAAAGCTCTCGACGAGAGCAGATGCCTCAAAGCATCACGGCGACTACCGCAAAGTGGTACAAGGTGTCAACGACACCTTGGACGCTGTTATCGGGCCTCTGAACGTATCGGCGGCCTATGTTGAGAAAATATCCAAAGGTGAGATCCCGGCGAAGATCGTCAAGGAATACAACGGGGATTTCAACACCATCAAGAACAACCTGAACCAGTGCATCGACGCAGTAAACGCGTTGGTGGCTGATGCTAACATGCTGTCCAAGGCAGCAGTCGAAGGAAAACTTTCGACGAGAGCGGATGCTTCTAAGCACCAGGGCGACTACCGCAAAGTGGTACAAGGTGTCAACGACACATTGGACGCGATAGTGGTCCCCATCAACGAAGCCATGCGGATCGCTGATTCATATTCTGGCGGTGACCTGACCGCTAGGGTCTCCATAAAGACCCAGGGTGACTTTACTAGGTTCTCGGCATCCCTAGATGCGATCGGCGAGAGCTTGGTCAATCTATTGAGGCAGGTCAATGACTCGATCGGTGTCGTGTCATCAACATCTCAGGAACTGGCCTCATCTACCGAAGAGATGAACGCATCGACCGAGCAGGTATCATCCGCTATACAGCAGATATCCAAAGGCGCTCAGTCCCAGGCAGCTCAGGTCGAGGAGACGGCGAAGATCATGGCAGAAATAACCCAGGCCATGAACACTGCCGTGGACCAATCGAACAATGCATCCCTCGGTGCGAAGAGCGCCAGTGACCTGGCTAACAATGGTAGGACCGCGGTCAACAATACGGTCAGCAAGATGACCGAGATCGAGGGCGTCGTCAAGGAATCGGCCCAGGTCATCGAATCCCTTGGGAAGCGTTCCGAGGAGATCGGCCAGATAGTCGATGTCATCACGAACATCTCGGACCAGACGAACATGCTCGCTCTCAATGCAGCGATAGAAGCTGCAAGAGCCGGTGAGCAAGGAAGAGGGTTCGCCGTGGTAGCTGAGGAGGTCAAGAACCTAGCCGAGGACTCAAGAGAAGCTGCTGAGCGTATCGCCAAGATGATCAAGGAAGTGCAGCTAGAGACGAACAAGGCCGTCGAAGCGATGCACCGCGGTACAAAGACCGCTGCAGAGGGCATGCAGATAGTGAACGAGACAGGGAAGATGTTCCAAGAGATCAGCGGGATGGCAGGGAATTTCGTCGGTGTGATGCTCGACCTATCTAAGGTAATGGGCGAGCAGAAAGAAGGAACACAGCGCGCGGCGAAGTCGGTCGATAGCATAGCGTCGATTGCTGAGGAGACAGCATCGTCATCCGAGGAATCGGCCTCATCCACTGAAGAGCTAACGGCGAGCATGGAGGACATGACCGCCAGAGCACAAGCGCTCTCTGAGATGGCCTCTGATCTGCAGAAGGTCGCAGGGAAGTTCAAGATAGACAATGGTGCAGAGCAGAAAGAAGCGGCCCCGAAGGCTCAGCCTTCGAGGCCTGCAGAGCGCAAGAAACCGTCTGTACCGATGAGCTCCGACAGGACTAAGGTCCCTGTCAAGGTCAAGGAAGCTTTAGAAAAGCGTGGCATCGAGGTCCAAGCGGACTGATGGTGATCAAAATGGCCAAAAGGAAAAGAGAAAAAGTTGAACTTACCGGGGACGAGGAGCAAATAGTCTCCTTCCGTCTAGGCAAGGAGACATTCGCGGTCAAGGTCTCTCAGGTCCGAGAAATCGGCAAGGTCGAGGACATCACCAAGGTCCCCAATATGCCCGAGTTCATTGAGGGCATGATGAACCTGCGAGGACAGATCACGACAGTCATAAACCTTAAGAAACGGTTCAACATAGATTCCCAAAGCAATGATCTGGCCTCTGCGTCGCGTATCATCATCGCAGAGATCGGTGACAATCAGATAGGCATAATGGTAGATGCGGTCGAGGATGTCATGCAGGTGCCTAGGCAAAGCATTTCGCCTCCCCCGGCCACTATGACCGCTGGGATGAATGTGAACTTCCTTACTGGTATCTGCAAGCTATCTGATAGATTGGTCATGCTTCTTGATCTCAATAAGATCATGAACGCTAATGAGATAGCGCAAATAGGGACGAATGTAGCTCCAGTAACGGCCTGATAACAAGGGAGCTGTTAGTCCAAACCTTTTATTTTTTATTCTGAACATATAGATCTAGATATCATCGATGATCTTATGATCCAAGGTCCAACTCGGTGCGGGGCAGAATGTGCCATCCGTAGGCCAGGGGACGATTGCGAATATATCAATGCTCGATGGAACGCATAGTGACTCATGATCTTCTCCAGAGTATCGGATTAGTTATGATGGGAACAAAATATTGTAGGCAGCCGATCTATACAGCCGTCAGCGAACGGTCCGCAAGCAGATGGGATAGAACAAGAGATATCGCACGAAAGAGGATGATGGTTCACGGTATTTACATCTGCGATCTCGATCAATGATATCTTGTTAAAGATAATACTTCACATGCTAAAGAACAGTAGCTAAAAAACAGTAGCTAATATAGAATGAAGATATTATCGTGATCGATTGGAGACAAATAAATGCCAGAGAACGAAGGTATAAAGACAACAGAACGGATCTGCCCAAATTGCCAATATTTCTATGAGCACGGTAAGACAGAATGGGAAGACAGCCCCAAATGCGAGGACTGCACACATCGCGGTGGATACGAGGACAACTGGAATGCTAAGCCCCAGGAAATAGGCCCATCTCAAACCGAGTGAATGCTTTCAACGCCATGGACCTTACAGGTCCTTGGTGTTCAGCGATCCAGTTCAATTGACCAGCATTTTGGCATAGTACAAATTCTAGAACTTCATTTCTGCCATCTGCAGTGATATTCTGATGCAGATGTTCGCTGTTGAGATGGATCGATCGAAGTGGCCATAATATACAAAAATTAAAAGTATCATAAATGGATAAAAGTCACCAGGAAGGAGCGACATGACCATAGAAGAGATAGACCTGTACAGATCGAGCGTGGATGACCTTGCTAGATATCTTCCAAGCAATGGGTGTCCCTCATGCGGGGCGCAGAGCGGCGAAGAACTGGCAAGAGACATACTCTACGGAAAGCACAAGGCATCCGACTGTCCTAACATCGAGAAGGGACTCGCTGAGATCATAGATCGCCTTCTATCGATAGATATTCACTTGCCTGAAAGTGATCCCATGATGCAGAAGGTCACTGAGAAGCTTATCGAATACAACTCACCGGACGGCGATTCACCGGTTATCATTACTGGGAACTCCATCATTACCCATCAGATCTTGAAGCTTATTTTCGACACGACCGGGACGAAGGCGTTCATCATACCGGTAGATACCATAGGATATACGCTGGACAACTCGATCGGATCGAATGCATTCACAGCCATGGGCGTGATGAGGGCGCTTACTGAGAGCGGCGTACTGTCCAAGTCATCAAAGAGAGCCATGGTCATCCCTGGGCTGGCTAGTGACCAGAAGAACTCAGTCGAACGGATAACAAGATGGAGCGTACGGGTCGGCCCAGTGAGCGGTTTCGAACTTCCTTTATATCTCTTGGCGGAGCACTGACGAGCGAGTCCGTTTAGCAGAATTCTCGTTGGACCGACAGGGACAGCAGCCCGTAAAAGAGCAGATGATATGACCGAGTTCGCAAAGAATCCCCCCTGGATGCATGGAAAGATCGAGTATCATTGCGCTAAGTGCAATGAGATAGTGGACCGTGACGATAGAAAGTGTCCATCATGCGAAGCGCCCCTCAAGAAGGAGTGCCCTCAGTGTCATTATTGGGTCGACCTCGACGTCTCGTTCTGCCTATCATGCAGATACGGATTCCCGTCACCGACTTTAAGAAAGGGAAGAGTGATGAGGTATGACGATAATGACATGGAACGACCTACAGTTAGACACTTTGGATCGGTGATCATGTACGAGACTAGGCATACTTGGTTGCGATGCGATCAAGAATGAGATCGAGCTCGTAACGGCCAATGATCCTGACGTGGTATATCGTGAGTACCTGGAGTTCGGCCTTCATCTGCATCCAGATGATCTAAGAAAAGTCATCTTGGAGAAGATCGGGTCCTTGCCTGTCGAGCTTGATGCCCTCTTCTTAGGATATGGTCACTGTCAAACGCTAAAGGGCCTTCCAAGTTCGGTCGAGTTGCCGATCGTCATGCTAGAGTATGAGGATTGTATAGCAGCTCTGATAACTACCGAAAGATATCATCATGAGAAGAATAACGGTGGAGTTACCTGGTTCTACCCGGCAGGATGGGCGGTGAGCGGGATGCCAGGCATCGTCCGTCTGTTCAACCTGGATTGCAAGAGCGAAGAGGGGTATACCCCAGAGTATTTCCTGAACATCATGTTCGATGGTTTTTCCAGATGCTTATTCATTGATACTGGCATCGAACATACCGAGCAATGCTTCAAGAACTCCGAGATGTTCGGACAGGCCCTCGGGCTAAGGCATGAATGCATCAAGGGTTCGTTAGATATTATTCGTGATGCATGGCTAAGTACCAAGGCTAAAGCGGCTGAGAATCGAGATGACAAAAGGCTCATCAAACGGACCACCATGATAATGACCAGGTCAGAACTGAAAAAAGAATGATATGATGTGATCGGGTGGAGAATGCTCGGTCCTCGATATATGTCTAAAATCTATTTACGGGCATATCCATTCAGGCCGATGTAAATGACCGAAGAGGAACAACTTCAAAAGCGATGCCTGTGGCATACAGATGATGGCCGTTGTTCAAGTTGCAAGGCCCGGCGCATTCGCTGCGATGTCCTTCGGATCAAGGACTACGAGATGTGCGAGGGGGAGATATTCTATGGAAAATGTGATTTCTATATTCCTAAGCCAGAGCCCATGAAAAGAAGCATGACTAAGTGTAAACAGAACGATCTGAATACAGAGCTGATCTCAGGCAATAAGTTCAGGGTCGCGGCTGCCCTACTGGCATTGAACGAGATGCTACGAGCGAAGGAGGCAGATAGTTCTTCGCTCCAACCACTGATCCGGCTCTTGAATGAAGAGGATGTTCAGACAAGGAGGTCGGTCTCATGGAGCATTGCCAAGCTTGCCCAGAATAAGGTCCTAGATGGAGCTCCCCTGGACCAGCTTGTTGCCATGCTCACAGATACCGATGAGGAGGTCAGAGCGAATGTCGCTTGGTCTATCGGTGAGCTTGCCGGGACCAAGATAGGTAAAGGAACGGCCATAGGACCGCTCAATAGCTTGCTGGGCGATGCCAATGCTCAGGTCCGTGGAATGGCTGCGTGGTCCCTCGGTCGATTGGCGGAAAGGATGCATTTAGCGGATCCATCTTCCATCCCTAGGCTTCGAACTTTGCTCAAGGACGGGAGTCCATATGTAAGCAGAGGGGCGGCATGGGCATTAGAGCGAACAACAGATGTGCTGCGTTAATTGTCGTTATTTTTCATCAACTGATTCGTGGGCAGATCAGTGTCATTCATAAAAGAAAATGCTTCATTATTGCCATGCTCCATAGCGGTAAGGTCGATCTCGCAGTCTTCAGTAGCTGGAGGCAGATCGAACGTTCTAACACGAATTTTACTCGATCACGATAAAAAACACAATAAAAGGAAACAAAAATGACCTTGGTCACTGCACATGGTGAGAACCTGTTGATGAGAATCAGCGGATGATCATTTTACGGGTCCTAAAAAGATACCACCATATAACCGAATGTCTTTCGTCCAAAAGTAAGGGCGCAATGAAGATCTTATCAACTTATCGCCTGGAGGAATAACTACCATGTATTGTCCCAAGTGCGGTGCCATTAACAATAACGAAGCCGCTAAATTCTGCTCTAGCTGCGGAGCATCGTTATCAGCTCCGCAAGCATCAAACGCAACAAGATCTGCTCAGGCCCCGCCACAGTACCAGACCATGCGGCCAACGCAGCCAGAGCAAGGTATGAATAAGAAAAGAAAGGTCATGATAGTGATAGGCATCATTGTCGCGGTCATTTTACTGATCATTGTGACCATTGTCGTTATCAACGCTGCTAGCGCCAACGGCGTCCAGGTAAATGTGATGGATCTGCAGTCAATTATGATGGAGTTACATCAGACTACTTTGGTCCACTGAGCAAAGTCCGAGGGCTTCATCGAAACCCTCCCTGTTGAACAGCTCCTCGGTCTGTTCACGCCCAGGAAGATGTGAACTCGCTATGATGGTCACCCTTTGTGAGGGAAGCGGTTATTCTGACCTTTGCATTCTTGGCTCCATTAAGCTCCAACGCCCTCTCCATGTAACCAGCGATGCGAGATTCGATCCAGGATCCATATCAGGGAACTCTGTGATCCTGATAAGTCCTTTCCCAGCAACTGCTTCAATTACTTTGGCAGAAGATGGCGTGTAGTATAAGGCCAAAGCCTTTTCGGTCTTTTTGATATTATCTTCGGGAGAGCCTTTGGCCATGATGCTATAGACCCCTCTCATGCCGAACTCTGCGCTTTGCATGCCTGACTCCCAAGCTCCCTTTACATCACCGTGATAGAACATATCGCACATGCTCTTCAGAGGCACGCTGAGAGAATCTCTTATGTCGTACCAAGTTGTAGCTAGGATATGACCTTCATAGATCTCCTTGGACTTTGGAGGTAATGAATCTAACCAGGCCCTATACTCAATATCGCCGAACTTGCTCTTTATAAAAACTGGCAATGAAGATATCGCTGTTCCTTTGGCTTGCATCATTCCATTCATCCTAAATTCCACAACAGTGGATAAACAAAATGTATCATTACCAAGAGTATTATTAAAAATGAGCTATTTTATTATCACACCTGATACGGACCGACATGTTGTGGTAATCTATGTTCAGATCCGACCGTGAACTGGATCGGTCTTTTAGACATCTTAAATTATATATTTTTGATATTGAGAACAACATTGCTTTCACGCCCCTGGCCCGGTAGAATGCGTTTCTGATCTTTACATATTTTCGGGTTTGAATTATATTTCTTAGGATACTAGGATCTAAAATGATGACTTATGCCATACACATCATGGATAGCTAAGAAACATTCCTACATCTTAACTGCAGGTCTACCACTAGCCGATGCTACCGGCAGCATTACTACGAACTTTGCCCCTTTGGTACTCTCACCAGGAACTCGGTCCTCTGCCCAGACGCGGCCGTGATAGTCCTCGACCAGGCGTCTCACCAAATATAGGCCGAGGCCAGCACCGCTAGCTTTCGTTCCACCTCTCTGCAGTCTTGAGAACACTCGGTCCTTCATATCGTCCGGTATGCCAGGACCGTTGTCGGCTATGCTCGTACGATAGTATTCTCTACCATTCTCGAACACCTTCGATACCATGACATCGATGGTGACCGCCTTCTCCGAGTGCTTGATCGCGTTGCCTATTATGTTAGTGAACACGTCCTTGAGCAGCTCGCTAGCGTTCACCATCAGCTTGAGGCGAGGACGATAATTTATCGTGACCTCTTTCTCAGGCTGCGTTCTTAGCTCATCAACGACATCCTCGAGCATCCATCCCAGGTCCGTGATGCCGTACGCGTCGCTGCCTGACTCGATCCGCTGTATCTTCTTGACATTTCTCGATGAGATGCGAACTGCTCTCGAGCAGGTCCATCGACCTCTGGACATAGGTCTTTTCCTTGACCTTTAGGTCTCCTCGCTCAGATACTAGCTGCAGGTACCCTGCTATCCCGGCGTTCAGGTTGTTGATATCGTGAGTCAGCAGGTCAACGTAAAGCTCAGCTCGCTCCTTCGCCTCGATAGCATCATGCTCCAGCTCTCGCTGCTCGGTGACATCCTGCTGCACCAGCACCCCGCCTACTATCTTTCTGTGTTCATCGCGCATCGGTGCTGCAGAGGCCATTATCGTCGCACGCTGTCCCTCGTATAGCTCAACATCGAAGATATTGCCTAATGCAGTCGTGCCTTTAGTGATAGCTTTGATGAGCGGCAGGTCATCTCGCTCTACCGGCATCCCGGTGTCCGCCCACCATCTCATGGTCTTCTTGCGCCCCACCCCCCTATTACAGATGCTGAGATTATTGAGCAAAGAGTACTTCTCAGCTAGAGCATTATGCTCGATCAGCTTACAGCTTGCATCAAATATCGATACCGCTACCGGCATTGTCTCAAGTATAGTTCTCAATCGGTTCTTCTCCGACTCGGCACGGGTTGCCAGCTCCTCGATCCGCTTACGAGCCTTGACCTGCTCGGTTATGTCTACGCTAGTCACGATGACATGATCCGTCCAGAGAGGAGCTACGGTCACTGTGTAATATAGGTCATCAGCATCGAAGTGCACCTGCTCGGTGACCGACCCTTCTGTGGCCATCGATCGCTTAATAATATTCATGGCAAGAGCATTTATCTCCGGGCTGATATTCCCGCCGTCTTTCTTCTCTCTTAGCTCTTCGAGGGAAGTAGCACCAAAGATCCTGAGAGCAGCACGATTGGCATCCACCATCACAGCGTCAACGATATCACCATGCTCATCGTGGATGAGACGACGAAGACTTACCCCCTCATGGGTGTTCTCGAACAGGCCGCGGTACTTCGCCTCGCTTCTCTTGAGCGCTTCCTCCATCCGCTTGCGTTCGGTGACATCCACGAACGCTCCCACAGCTCCTCGGGTCTTTCCGTCATCGTTCTTCAATGGTATGGCATTGCCATAGACCCAGGCCGAACGTCCGTCGTCGAACCTGAACTCGAAATCTACGCCCAGTACGGGTTCGCCGGTCCTCCCGGCCTTTTGCATAGGCAGTTCGTCCGTGGGGATTACTCTATCATCACGGTATGCCAAGAAGTGCTGCGGTCTTAGGTCCTCAGGTGCGCTCTCCGATACGTTCGCCTCCGGCGGCAACCCTAGCAGTTCCTGTACCGCCTTATTACCTATCATATCGGTGCCTGCGGCATCGCGAGAGATCCAGATGGTCGCTGGAACGGCGTCCATGAGCGCCTCGAGCTCGTCCTTTTGTTTAATAAGCTCAGCATTCAACCTATTAAGTTCCCTTTGAGAATTAACAAGCTCATTGTTCAAACGTGTTATCTCTGTAAGATATCGAACATCTGAGTATGAGCTTTCAGCTCTAGAATGTTCCTTCTTCAGATCATCTTTTTTGATCATTGTCTTTTACCAACCACCCATTGCATATCTCTATCGCCATTTTTGCATCTGTTGCGAAGCCGTCCGCACCCACCTTTTTCCAAAGCTCATTGTCGATTTTGAAAGGATAGCCTCCCACTAGGATCTTCAAGCCATTCGATCGGACATCTTTATCGATTTCGTGAATAATATCAGTGACACCATTTACATTATTTATCATGGTGGCTGATAATAATAGCAGTTCTGGTCTTCTTAAATTCACCATCTGAATGATGCTGGGCATAGGCCAATTAGCACCAAGGTATTGAACGTCCCAACCGTCCAGTTCCAATAGGTCGGCCACCATTCGAGCTCCGAACTCATGAAGCTCGCCTTCAACACAAGCTACTATCGCACAGGGCCGCGGCACCCTATTCTTCTTACTGGACCATATTTTCGGATAGAGCTTGGAGATAATGATCTGGTTCGCTGCGGCACAGTAATGCTCCTGGCTAACATTGATCTTTCCAATTTGCCATAATCTGCCGATCTCATTCTGTGTTTTCTGGAACACGTTGATGTAAACATTACCAGCATCCTCTCCGGCTTTCATACATTCAGAGATCAGCTCCATTGCCCCCTGTTCATCGCACCGAAGAAGCAGTTCGAGATAGTCGTATGCTATCTTATCAGAGTGGTTAGAGGGATCAATAAACGAGGGGGTCTCGATCGGTCCGCATATCAATGTCTTTTTGCCTTGCTCGATGTATTCGGCCACAAGTTTTCCATCCTCTGGAGGCAGATGACTTTGCATTTCATCAGAAAGCAGATCGAAACCATGCTGGATATCTTCCACCCTGAACCTTAAGGAAATCAGCATGATTTTGGCCCATGCCACCATTTCGAGGTAAAGCTTCGGTGAAGAAAGAGCAATGTATTCTGACAAATATTTAATATGAAGTCTCATTCCTTGAACATACATTCGAGAACCATTAGTGCCTAGTCTTTCAAAAAGTTCTGGATCTTCCTTCATATGTTGAACTAGAACATTTTGTGAGATGACATCAACAAATGGTTCCATCCTGTGAATGATGCGGTCATCATAATTATTCATCAATGAATTATCTAGTAAATATTATATGAATAATTGGGAAGGTTGTAAAAGTCAAATTTCTGCTAATTATTAAAGTCAGCGCATACGAATGAATTCGTGAACTTACAGTCACGCTCAGCTTCATTTGCATTACGACCTTTGGCCCTATTGCCCGTCACAGGCATCGGCAAAGGGATCTGCAAAGGATAAGAGTCCCTGAGCTGGGGGATGAGGCCTTAAAAATAAAGATGAAGGATACAGAAATTGGATCTTATTTAGGCTGCTGTCTTAGACCTAATATATTACCATTGGTATCCTTGACCTGAGCAATTAACAAGCCGTAACCAACGTCCCGGATGTCCTGGTATATGCTCGCGCCAGAGCTCAATATGCTCTTCAGACTCTCTTTGATATCCTGCACATCCACATAAGCGACGATCGCATTTCCGTTTGGGTCCAGACCGATCTCCAGTCCATTCACCTTATACCCCACGTAATATTCGCCCTCTACGTATGGCTCAACACCCAAAATCGTATTAAAAAATACTTTACCAGCATCTAGATCCTTTGCGGGATATACAAGTATTCCTATGTTCTCTGCCATGAGATCTCCTTAAGAATGGTTGCTTTCTCGTCATATAACTAAGTTACTTGACCACTGGATGTGGGTCAATGGTTTTCAGTTAGATTCACATATATGAATATAGAATTATTACAAGGATAACGAACGCAGTTCACACGATCGAAGATCGCAATTCCCAGTTTCTTTCTCTTTGATCGATACGGTAGTTGATGATACGCTCAAATATTACTTTTATTGAATAGTTCTATCCGTTCGGATCTAGCCTGGTAGCGCACCTCTCATGCTAGAGACCTACCTATTGAATGATAGATATACTGTCATTAGAAGTTCCTTAAATGCAAACATTTTATAAGGCGTTCAAAGATGATCGTAATCTCCCGGCAATTGGCGTTATGGACCGTTCTGAGAGGGTGGAGAGGAATATGTATCTTAGCAGGGAACAAGAGCTATCATTGAAAGGGGAGCACGGTCCTGCATTCGAGTGGGCCATGAAGGAACTTGTCTGTTCGGGTGACCAGGCGGGCTCTGAAAAGCTGATAAAGGTAGACTCTGTGCATATCCCTGACTGGTGCGAAGAGCGGTCCTCGGAAGCTTGGAAATGGCTAGCATCCATCACTGGTGAGGCCCAGATACCTATAACTGCTAACCCAGGAGGGTTGGATGACCCTCTAAGTCTAAGCCGACAACGGACCCTTGAAAGACTTCGTCCATACCACTCCTATACCTGTAGCTGTACCCCATACCTGTTCGGGAACCATCCTGGTAAGGGGAAGGTGGTCGCATGGGGCGGTCGAGCGGCATCAGCTTTCGCCAACTCGGTCCTAGGTGCACGAAGCGAGGTGGAAAGTTTTAGATCAACTGTATCCTCAGCGATCACTGGGTTGACGCCGGAAAGAGGTCTTCATCTGGACCAGAACCGTCAGGCAACTGTCTCGGTGCTGATCAACGGTGAGGTACCGGTTGATCATCCGGCCATAGGCTGGGAGCTCTCCCGCTTAGTATCTGGAGAGGTGCCATTGATATGTGGCGTTCGTCCTAACTTCGATGAGGCAAAGAGGCTGGCATTCTCCATCAATGCCGCAGGAAAGGTCCCGTTGTTCTACACGCAAAAGAACCTCGCTCCTCCCTCACACCTGGAGATCATAGAACTGGATAGCCGGACCCTGCTGAAAGAGAGTGCATTGAGCTTTGCACCGGACCTATCCATTATCGGATGCCCTCATCTGTCAGAACAGGAGATAAATAAATGGTCAGGCCGCCTGGCAGGGCGAACTCGTCTGAATATAGAAGCGTGGTTCTTTACCTCACAGCTATGCAGGGATAAATCGCCCGATTCTGGTGAGATACCCGCTCATCTTGGAAGAATATTCACTAATCGCTGCCCGTTCGGGATGTGCGATAAGCTCGCGGGTAGGAAGGTCGCTTGCGACAGCCCAGTATTAGCAGATCAGCTTAGGAGCAGGGGGATCGATGCCTGCTATGTGCCTGATCAGGAGATGCTATCGCTCTTGTGTTCCTCGGCATAAGAACTATGCTAGCGGTGATCTAGAAGGTTCAAAGATCACATCGGTCCCGAACGACCATCATGATCATTAAATTCCGGCACCGGTCATATAAGTCGTAAACACATGACCGAACTTCAAGAACCTTCTGATCGCTCATAAGGGCCCTTATCCATATAGCGGACCGATAATGAGCCTGATCATGATGTTATGTTATTGTGAATGTATGATGACATCTTTGTGTGGAAATCAGACCGCGAATACTTTGAGGCGGCTTCCATCTGGCAGGACCGGGTCTGATCACGCAGCTCTGTTGATGACATCTCTTTGACCTTTTCAACACATTGAACGATCTCATCTATCGAGCAATGCTCCAGATACTGACCGCAGCCATCTGGAAGATCGATACCATTATTCCGACTGACCACTGGGTAAAGGCCGGATTGCATCGCTGTAACGGATGATGTTGAGATCCTTCACTGCAGGAGGGTGAGATAACACAGCAGCATCTATCAACGATGCTTGCGAACAGATCACTATCCGGTCTCAGATAACCATGATATTTAACGTTCGCGCTGTGAAGAAGATCTTTATTGTATATCTGCATAACATCCTTCTCTCCCTCGATCCCTCCTACAACATGTAGAGTGATCTCCGGCATAAGCCGGAACGCTTCGAGCGTGAGGTCTAGCCCCTTGTGGATCGCTCCGTAACCGTTGAACCATAGGAACTCGCGCTTATCCGGTACCAGGCTTCCCTCATTCTTTATGTATGTCCTAGACCCAGAGACGGTCACGATATGCATCTTTTTACGGAACCTTTCTGGGAAAGTTGATAATGTGACCCGATTCCCGATAAGAGAGATGCTGTGAGCCAGGTCCATCGACTGGTCCAGGAGATCCAGGTCAGGTACTTGCCGTCTTGGGATACATTCCCTGCCTGTCCTTTCCTTTAGTTCATTGATCCTTTTGACCTCAGCAGCATTGCTGAATCTGGGGTAGCTTCCAGTTATATGTGATAAGGGGAGGACCTTATGAAGCGCCGAATGAAAATATGCGATGTTCGTGTTCGCATCGAATTGAATATCATAATCCGCAGAGGGCAGGAACGTATCATCATTGAGATCGATAGCATCAACATCATAGCCCATTGAAGAGAATATATATGCGATCTCCCGACTTTCCCATCTATTGCTATGGCCAGATAGCCGCGGGTCATTCTCTTTTAGCTTGACCGGGGTGTTCAGGTACCCCATGAGAACCCTTCCTTTTGTGGGTCCAGACGATCGAAGGGTTACCACCCTTTGTCTGAAATAGCGGTCTTGGACACGCCATATTGCTCCACGAACATCGATCATCTGAACTCCGACCAATAATAAGGACAGGGTATTGAAGTCTGATGTGTTTATATATCCCTTTCGATACACGCCAGCAGTCTGGAGCGAATAAAAAAGGTCGAACTTGTGTCGTTTGATGGACCTATATGCTATATGAATGTTAATGCTAAACTCTTTACGTTCAGCATGTTCTGAAGTTCATGCTGGTCAATGAATGCATGCGCACACTAGTCATATCCGATAGGCATCATCGTAGAGCTGGAGCTATGCCCATAGAGAACGGTATATTGATCATCTCCAAGTATCGCCGTAGAAGCTTGTTCGAATATCTCTTCTTCATCCGGCAAAAGATATGCTATCATATGATACAATATCTCGGCAGGCCGTCAAGAAGATAGATGGGACATGGGGCCGTCCTATTACCCAGCCGTCAGGGTCATGATCATATATGGGCTGATAAGAATGTCGCTAGCGTTGTTGTTCTTATTATTGACATATGGCCGAACATCATCTCTACATCGTAACAGCATGATCGCTGCTAGCTGATGCTACTGGCAGCAGTACGACGAACTTAGCCCCTTTAGTATGGTCGCCGGGGATGCGGTCCTCAACACTCACTTCACCAGAGAAGTCATCGACCAGTCGTTTCACAAGATAAAGGCCGAGGCCTCTACCGTGAGCCTTGGTATCGCCTTGCTGTAGGCGGGAAAATAAGATATTCTTCGTCTCGTCCGGAATACCTGGGCCATTATCATCGATGACCGCCTGATAGTATACCATTCGCCCCGTTCCAACCTTCTTTATGTTGATCCCAACGATGACCTGTCCGACCGAATGCTTGATGGCGTTCCCTATGATGTTGGTGAACACATCTTTGAGAAGATCACTTGCCATGACCATGCGGCCAGATCCAGGCTGGAAGTTGATCGTAATATCCCTCTGGTCGGATGTTCCAACCTCGTGGACCGCTTCCTCCAGTATCTTGTCAAGATCCATCGGTCTGAGCTCATTATGATGAGTCTCCAACTGTTGTATCCTCTCCACATTCCCTATGAGGTGAGAGCTGGCCTCTATGAGATCCAGGGTCTTGATCAGGTGTTCACGTTCTTTCTCATCTAATCTGCCTCGGCCAAGGACCAATTGGACATATCCCATTGTTGCGGCGTTCAGGTTATTGATGTCATGGGTCAGCAGATCGATATATAACTCTGCTCGTTCCGTTGCTACTTTTGCCTCTTCATGCAATCGAGCGTTCACGATAGCTGATGAGCATCTTTCAGCAGCTATTAACAGAAGGTTCATCTCTCTTTCAGTTATCCTATGAGGGGCGAACCAATCGACATGGAGAACGCCAATCGCAGTTTTCCCTTCCAACAGCGGGACGCCCAACATCTGTCGTATACCCTTCTTCTTGATGACCGGGTTCTCGACCAACGGGCTTTGCCATGCATTATCCATGGACATCGGTTGGGCTGTCTTTATTATAGTGCCAGCGAAACCCTCTCCGACCTTGATGGAGAAAGCGGCATCAAC
The DNA here is from genome assembly GCA_963726655.1 of Methanomassiliicoccaceae archaeon. GTDB lineage: Archaea > Thermoplasmatota > Thermoplasmata > Methanomassiliicoccales > Methanomassiliicoccaceae > CAVSDP01. Next base: position 2,892 of record CAVSDP010000055.1, on the reverse strand, counting down.
GTCCTCCTCGGCACCGACTGTCGCACGGACCCGAACCAGGTTGTCATCTCTCAGAAGAATGACCACGGCATCGGCCTTGATTATATCTTTCAACAATTTGATCGTAGCGTTCAGGAGACCATCGAGCTCGATGGAACTGATGAGAACCGCCATCAGCCTGTCCATGGTCTGCAGATCATCTCGAACCGCCTTCGCTTAGTGATATCTAGCAAGGTGACCACCACTCCCTCGATGTCGCCGACCCCGTTCTGCAAGGGTGCGATATGATAGGAAAAGTATCTTATCCCCCCGGTAGTGGGGAATAGCAGTTCACCGTTGCTCCCTGATCGTGATGCGAATACCGTCCGCATCTTGATATCGAAGGGGGCCATGACATCTAGAGAAAAGTTCAGCTCCTGCCAGGTCTTTCCCATCATATCGTTGGGAGCGAACCCAAGTGCCTTCGCACCAGCCTGGCTCACCAGGATATACCGGCCCTCACTGTCCATTACATAGGTAAGATTCTGGGACGATGAGAAGATCTTTTCGTATAGTTCAGAGCTGAGATGCATTTAACTCCATGTCAATAATACTGTTGTACGATAATCATATAACTTTTCAGATCTTACAAAGACCTTGGTCTTGTAATCGCCCTATTATTCTAAGGGCCTGGATCGACCGAAAAACTCTTAGACAATGGGGCCTTTAGATAATGAAGATATTATTTTGGTATCGTAGGAAAAACGTTCACCATATGTTCTTCCTAGCATCAAAATGGTCAGTCCTTGGTCATGCCCACATCTAGCGTTATCCTGATATCGCTGTTGTTCTCTATCGGGATCTTCATTGATCATCGTTTTTTCAATGATAATGCCATATCCCTAATCACGATGATCATCAGATGCGACAAAGACCTCTTTGGAGAGGTTCTTCGTCGGCAAGAGCAGTCCATTAAAAGAAAAAATGGCCCTTTGAAGGTCGCTGAACATGAGAATGGGGTCGGCAACCTTTCGAAGGTAAATGTTCGGGCGATGCTTGGAGAAGCTAAAATCTATCTCCTCCTCTGTATACCCAGTGAATGGTATGAATGCTGCGATATTGCCCATTTTCTGTATATTGTCAGAGTTGGATGCCATCCATCCCAGGCATCATATAATCGGAGACGATGACATCGTAATCTGCCTGCGCTATCCTGCTGATCGCGGCCAATGAAGATGGTTCCGTGTCGATCAGGAGCTTCTCGTCACTTTCTAAATAAAGTTTAGCAGAATCTCGAGAAGGTCTGGTTCATCATCGACATAGAGGACCTTATATCTGGACATTAACAGATAACTAATATATCCGAATATAAACCACATTTCTTTTTATTCAATTTCGATAATACGAATTTCACATTTATCGAACGCGGAGATACAAGACCCCAGCGAAAAAAGTTCTCGCTCTTTGAGGGATCATGAATCGTCACCTTCTCCATTGCACTGATATTTTATCCGGTCGCTCAAATGCTCCTCTCCCCATCTGCACAATAGGACCAATATCGGAATGACCGAGCGGCCTTTTTCGGTGAGGGAATACTCGACCTTCGGTGGAACCTGCGGATACACCTTCCGATTGACAAGCCCATCCTCCTCCAGTTGCCTGAGCTCTTTCGTGAGCATACGTTGAGTTATTTCCGGTTCCACCCGATCCTGCAGCTGACTGAAGCGTAATGTTCCGTCTCTCAGCTCCCAGATGATGAGGGGCCTCCATTTGCCGCCGATGAAGGTCTGTCGCACCTTCGATCCCCCAATTATACTTTGGTTGTATCGGCATTATTTCATAGTATCATTGATGTGAGTATGTAACACTTTTGTTCGTACTCACTTTATCTAGCGTACATGCATTCTGTATACTGCAGCCCCTCCAAGGCATGGAACAAATGAGATTGATCGAAGGAATGATCCGAATGAAAAAAATAAGATTGAACAACGGCGTCGAGATGCCCATCCTCGGCCTCGGGGTATTCCAGATCGAGGATGATGCCCAGTGTGAGCAGATCGTTCACGACGCCCTCTCGATGGGCTATCGTTCGATCGATACTGCGGCATATTATAAGAACGAGAAGGCGGTAGGGCGGGCAATCAAGCGAAGCGGAGTGCCTCGCGAGGAGCTATTCGTTACCACCAAGCTCTGGCTTGACAGTGCTGGATACGAGAGAACGAAGAAAGCTTTCGCTAGATCGTTGGAGAAATTGCAACTTGATTATCTCGATCTTTACCTCATCCATCAGCCCTTCGGGGATGTATATGGTTCCTGGCGAGCCATGGAGGAGCTTTACCGTGAGGGTAAGATCCGGGCTATCGGTGTGAGCAACTTCTATACAGACAGACTGGTCGATCTTATTCTTCATAACGACATTATACAGGCCGTTGACCAGGTTGAGACAGATCCCTTCGACCAACAGATCGAAAGCTCCGATTTGATGAAGGAGTACGGTGTACAGATCAAATCTGGGGCGCCTTTCGCTGAGGGTAGGAACAACCTGTTCCACAACGATGTTTTGGTATCAATAGCTGAGAAGCATGAAAGGTCGGTGGCCCAGGTCGTTCTACGATGGCTCATTCAACGCGATGTCGTAGTGATCCCCAAGTCCGTCCGCAAGGAGCGAATGGTTGAGAACTTCAATGTTTTCGACTTTGAGCTAAGCAAGGGTGACGTGGATAAGATCGCTACGCTGGATACATAAGAGAGCTGCTTTTTCTCTCATCGCGACCCTGCGATGGTGAAATGGCTCGGGGAGCGTAAGTTTGACCTATGATCCGGTTCCCATTAATATATCAAAATGGAGTGTGAATCATATGAACAAGCGGATCCTAGGTAATAGCGGTCTTGAGGTCTCTGCTATCGGGCTGGGCTGCATGGGGATGAGTTTTG
>CAVSDP010000054.1:0-145279 GCA_963726655.1 Methanomassiliicoccaceae archaeon | reverse complement strand
TATGTTGCTTCGACACATAGTATTGCTAATGGCGATCAGGCCGATAGAACGGTTTAACAGCGCATAGTATAGGCCCGGCCCAGGAGGAGCGATGAAGTAGCCCAGTGGGTCGAGCACACTGGACACCAGGGCGACAGCATAGGTTATCCGTTTTCCTCTGGAAAACATCGTCAGACCGACCGGAATGATGTAAAGTACACCGGTGGCCACCCCTACCGGCGAGAGCGCATCGATGATAATGATCATAACGATCGTACTAGGCAGGCGACCAGGACGAGCGTGTCCCGTTCCTTATCGTCCTTACTCGTACCAAGAGGCTCGATGTTCTTCTCTTGCGGCGTCATGGATCCGTTCCAGCCATTGCCTCCTCGAGAAGAAACGGTCCATTATCCCATTGGACGATGATGATCGAGCCCTCCTCCGAAGGATTCAACTATATGAGATTTTTGATTATTATAATCTGCTTGTGTACAGAAGAATTACCTCAGTATTTAGAGAACGCTCCGAGCTGAGGGACATATACGCTTCGGGGGTGTCGATAAACTGTGAGGTGCTTTGCTTATAAGAGAAGCTTCGAAAATCATGATGTCGATAGACTACAGTTTAGCGACACCTGGAGCAGGGAAGGGGGCGGGTCGACTGTGATGCCGTCCACGATAAAGAAGTATGGGACCGACCGCATGCAGGTCGATCATTCTGAGTGGCAGGCAGGCCGCCTCGAACGGGTCTAGATGATATCGCACTGGGAGTTTCATAGGTCCGAGATAAAGGAAGCGACCCTGAGCGACCTATCGTTGAAATCCGGACGAAAGAGGCGATAGCGGCGATGATAAGGGGGCGGTCGAGATGAGTAGCTATACGATAGAAGTGCTTGGTCCGTCAACAAACCCTTTTTAGAATTTTATTGACTCAGCACCAAGAGACTGTCGGACCTGACAGTAAATACCCATGACCAAGGAAGTTCAGATAAGCTCCTTCGCACACCTGTGCAGGAAATATGATGCATCTATTTCATTGTCACATTATAGCACGGTATCTTATCGGATCAGCTATCGATATAAAATGAGAGCAGAAAAAGAGAAAATGTGTGGAGGTTTTTAAGCCTCATTGGATAAATTATTCAATTCTTCCCTTCCTGCCCCTTTACTGAAGGTTTGCCTTTATTCCTACGAACGAGAAGAATTGCCGCTATTACAACAGCCACCACGATGGCAGCGACTACTCCGATGAGCAGGAAAACGCTGCTATTGTTAGAGCCGTTCGCGGATATCGTCTGATCTACTGTCGCGCCGCCGGACATCACATCGTTCGCCGTCATCGTGACGTTCGTGCTCCCTACCTGGTACCCATCCTTGGTTGCAGATACGGTGTAGTTGCCTAAAGGTACATTGTAGAACGCATAGTCGCCGTTAGCGTTCGTCGTTGTGGTCATCGTACCGTCTGCCATGATAAGTATGCTGAATCCCAACGTCGACTGTCCTGTCCTCAGCAGATATCGTCGTATTCGTCAGCGTGACCGTCGCTCCTCCTACCGGGTTCCCGTTAGAGTCCTTGATGACTCCAGAGATCGTCCCGACATTCGCTGTCGTGAACGTCCAGGATGAACCGGTCGTAGATAACCAGTTGCCTGCGAGGTCGGTTCCGCTCACCTTCACGGTGTAGGTCGTATCGCCTATGAGCACTGACGACGGGGTGAATATCGCCGTATCACCGTTCCACGATATTGTTCCTGCTACGGTCCCGCTCAAGCTTGTCACAGATATACTTACGGAAGTCTCGTTCATCGCCTCAGAGAAAGTGGCGTTCACGGTCGAGAGCGTCGACCGATCCGTTGCATCAGGCGTTCCGCTTGTCACTGTCGGGGCGATGGTATCAACGGTAAAGGTCGTGGAGGTGAACGCTACATTGCCCTTGCTATCAGTTACCTTGACGTGAACGGTGTACGACCCGTCAGGTAGACCGGTAAGCGTATACGAGGTGCCGCTCACGGTGGTCCATGTCGTCCCGTCGGTGCTGACCGAGGTGCTAGCTAGACCATATGTTGAGCTTACTGCCCATGACACTGTTACGCTCGTCTCGTTGGTATATGAGCCGCTCGTCGGCGACATTATCGTCACCGATATGGGGCCCTCGGGCATCGCAGTGACAGAGCTCGAAGCGGTCCCGGTACCTGCCGAATTGACGGCCGCAACACTGAATGTGTATTGCACCCCGTTCGTCAGACCGGTCACGTTGTAAGATGTGGAGGTAACCGTCGCAAGAAGGTCGCTGCCCTCATACACATCGTAACCCTTTATCGCTGAGCCGTGGTTGTTGCTGGGCGCATCCCAGTTCAAGGCCACCTGGCCATTGCCTGATGAAGCGGTCAGGCCGATCGGGGCCGAGGGGGTCGATGCTGCTGTAGTAAGACCTACACAAGTCATTCCTTCCCAGGTCGGGGTGTTGAAGCCGGTGGCGCCGTCGTAGTAGTATATGGTCGCGTCCACAGCACAATATACATTCCAACCGCTTCCGAGCGATGGCGCATTGCCATCAAAGGTTATGGTAGCCAGACTGGGACAATGACAAAACGTATCGGCACCGATGACGGTAACGCTGTCAGGTATGGTGATGGAGGAGAGAGAGGAACATCCCTCGAATGCAGCATAACCGATGACCGTGACCGATAGATCATCAATGGTCGACGGTATCGTGACAGCACCGCCGGACCCGGTGTACCCGGTGATTTTACCGCGGTCCCGCTGTCAATGAGCGAATATGTGAAGTCCCCGCTGCTTTCGGCAGACACATTTCCGATCGACTGGTCTAACATGACAGCAGCGGTCGTTGATATGAGCAGCAATGATAGAAGCAAAACGATGACCTTTTGACGCATACAGGACCGACCTATGTTCCACTTATAGTAGGGTTACATAATTTTAGAGAATATATATTATGCCATCATTCTAATTATCAAGCAATTAAATTCGGGCAGGACACTATTTTCTTGCCCGATCTTCCTGGTTTTTCATCAGTTCCCCGCCTCGCGGGAACAAAGCACCGCTTGGTCTACTTCCAAGAGAACGATGCCACTATACGCAGAATTAAGGCAAAATGAACCGGGCCATTCGATAGAGGTGCTCGGCATGTGAACAAGCTCCTTTAGAATTTTCTCGACCCGGCAAAGAAATTCAGATACGCTCCTCCATGCTAAATCCATTCTTAGTAATCTTCCTTGCATAAGATGCTTACCTATCCACCTTTTCATCATTTTTGTAACTAGGTTCATAAGGGACAATGAGCCGGACGGAACTCCTTGGTCGCTTATACCTGAACTCTGGAACAAGGGGGAGACATATACCGCTCTCTTATTTGTCGTCCTTTCTTTTTTCAATAATTCGGAAAGAGGCCGTCGATCAGACCGGCAATCATTAAACAATTGACACTTCAACAGAACTTCGGTCTTAGAAAGATCTCTGGATGGCGAGAACCTCGTGCGTGGGAAGAGGATCGGTCATTTCGATCCGGATATGAGTCAGCCGCCGGAGATCGATCATAAAGACCAACCAAAAGGGAGAATGAGAACATGGTGATGTATGGACCAATGCAGCTAATGGTAATCGGATTTCCAGGTAACGAATTCTCTGGCGAGGTACTGCCAGCCATAACAGATGTTCGGGATAAGGGCCTTATCCGCTTGATCGACTATGTCTTTGTAATGAAGGATGGGAACGGCAATGTATCCAGGATCAAAGGTACAGATCTCGGACCTGGAGAGGTAGAACAATTGGGAGCGGCCGTTGGTGCCCTTATCGGGCTCGGAGCAGGTGGAGCGAAGGGAGCGAGAAAGGGAGCTGAGATGGGTGCGGAACGAGGCAGGGAGAGGGAATTATCGAACGAGAGGACATACGGCCTCTCGCAGGAGGATATTAACGAGATCCTCGAGTCGGTCCCCAACAAGACTTCTGCGCTCTTCGCCATCGTCGAACATCTCTGGGCCAAGGACCTCAAGCAAGCAGTGATGGATTCCAATGGGAACGTCCTTATACAGGGGATGCTGAGGCCGGAGCTCTTTGTGCGCATCGGTGAAGCGTTACAAAGCACAGCTAGCAGATGAAGGCGAAATATGTCCGCAGGCGAGGATGCCTGATGAATATATCGGATCCTCGCCAGCCGCTTGATGGAAAACAATCTTTTCTATTTTATTTCATCTATCCCCTCATAAGATTATCTTTGCTCTTGCCATTTGAAGAGAACATCGTTTTCTTAGGTATGACTTCCCGGTCAGGTGCGAAAAGTCTCATGAACGGTCAAAAGATGGATCACGCCGCTTATCCTTGAACCTGCTCAGCGGCAGGGAGAATACTATTAACAATACTCAACCTGGAAGAAGTTTCTGCTTCGCAGCTGCGAACTCTTGGTCAGATAGTGCCCCAGATCGGTGAGGCTAGGCCAACTTCTGAAGCTCACCCGCTACGTTGGCCGATGCGGGCGTTGCGGCCGGCACTGATGTTTGTTGTCGGGGCGCCCCATGGGCAGTACAGGTCACACTCTGCAATGAACGAAGCTAGAACTGCTTCTGTCTTTTGCTCCATTCTTCAGTTAATATATGAGCTACCTGTTGTAACCCATATCATTCCATTCAGCGCATGTCATGTTGAGTGTCATCGCTCCTATCTCGGCGACTTAGGGCCTTCTTGCAACTAAATCTCTCCTCGAGCGTTTCATCGGCATAGAAAGGACGACATCAGCCGCATAACGATGAAAACTGATTATTATTGACTATTCTCGTTTTCAATCCCTCGGCGGCATAATTCGCGGCATAACTCGACACTGTTGCATATAGGGCTCAGGGAATTATGCCGTACTTTCTGATCTGGAACGCTCATTATTGTTCATTAATGCACTCAGCAGGGCGTATGCCGTTTATTCTTTGTTCTAAGGTTGTTAACTATGAGTTGTCTTGAACGCTTCTTTAAATACTGCGGGTATAAAACCGGACCCTAGCAGCATAAAAGATTCTTCGGGTGTCGGTTGTCATTCCCCACTAATATACTACGGACCATGCGATTGATAAAAAGGTTGCCAAACATAAAGAATGATCATAAAATAAAATCATCTGGAGGGGGCTATCACTTTTCTTCATTTCTAATCTTGGACCGCCTACTGGTCAGGGCCTCTCCTCTAGCTGCGAGCCTACCTAGCTGTTCTCCTAATACGTCCATTTCCTTCTTACTATGCTGTCCTGACTTCATTTCTTCAATGATAAAATTCATCTCACTGTCTACGGATCTCAGGTTTCTCAAAATGGTATCTTCGCTCGATAATAATTCTTGATCATTCTTACCGTCCACGCTGTAACCCAAATTCCTTTTTCATTGGGAAGATTCATATTCCTATTGTTGTTCTTGAGCTCGGATATATCGCGCGCCATTCCATCCATCTTAGATCTCAGTTCAAGCAATGCTTTCTCTATGGCTGCCGTAGACGATATCTGAGGGGCACTGGTATTTTCTGTCAATCTCTTTAACGAGTCCCATACCTGATTTGAACCTACTGCGTTCTTTATGGGATTGTCAGCCCTGAACTCCCCTCGTTCTATGCTCTCGACCTGACGCTTAAGCTCACTTTTCGCCTTATCAGCACATTTCAGGTCAGTGTCGAACTGTATAGTTCTAAGGCCGGAGATGTCGAACGGGATCGGACTCTCGGGAGGGCTCATCATCAGGATATATGGCTTATCCGAAAGATGGCGTATCGCTAGCTCATAGAAAACATTCGGGTTTCGAGCATTATACCCTTGGGGGCCATGGACAGGCTGTCGGGATCGTAGGGGGTGCCGGCGACCCCTCCTTTTGCATTTGTCCAGATGGCTCGCTCAACGAAAAATACTATTACCGATGAGGGTCTTCCCAACAATATGGGTCCGGACCAGGAATTTATGATGGATTGGTTCCATCGATACTATTCTTCATTTAATCCATTGCCTCCTTCGCAATTGGATAAAAGAGAGTTCGGCTTCATGTTCTTCGATCATGACTTCGTGCAAAGGCACATTGGTTTCAACTCTACTTACGATCTTCAGAAATATCTAATGTCCCAGGTGCCATCGCATGTGTACTATTCATCAGCATATTATCAGTTCCCTGGTGCCAGCACTATGGGCGAGAAATCATGGACCGGAGCTGACCTTATATTCGATCTAGATGCTGACCATATCAAAGGTGCAGAGGATCTTTCCTACGCAGATATGCTTGCGAGAATAAAAGTGGAACTACTGCGTCTTGTGGATGATTTTCTTATAGGGGACATGGGCTTTAATGCGGACGAGCTCCAGATAGTCTTCTCTGGTGGAAGAGGCTACCATATCCACATTGAGGACCCTAGGCTTACACAACTTAAAAATCATGAGAGAAGGGAAATAGTTGATTACATCGCTGGTACGGACCTTGATTTTGGGTGGGCATTCCCAGAGAGAACGGTCAATGCTCGAACGATCAAAGGTCATACGCAGGTAAGTAGGGTGCGGCTTGTCCCACCAGAGATCTCTGGCGGTTGGAGGAAAAGGATGAGGACCGGGGTCGCTTGGCTAATAGAGGAAATGCGTTCCAGGGACAAAGATGATCTGAAAAAGAGGCTTCCGGCACTATCTACTGCACAGGATATGATAATCGACGGGATGTTAAGAGACCTTTACTCAAAGAAAGGGGAATGTGATGGCGGAGAGCTCATCTTGAGCAAGGACGTGATGGAGTGCTTCACTGATCATCGACATGAGGAGCTCTTCCTCATGTTGCTGGAGAAAGAGGTGAAGCCTCGTTTCATATCCGAGATCGATGAGCCTGTGACCAGCGATATAAAACGTCTAATAAGATTGCCTGGTTCTTTGCACGGCAAGACGGGGCTAGCAGTTACCCCGATAAAACGGGACGAACTAGATGATTTTGATCCACTGAGAGATGCAGTGCCAGAGATATACACTGATCAGCCAGTAAAGGTCTTTGCTAAGAAAAAGGCGGAGCTGATAATCAAGGGAGACCATATACGGATCGATGGCCAATGCGAGGTCCCTGCATTCGCTGCGGTATTTTTGATAGGTCGAAAAATGGCCACCATACAGGGGACCGAGGAAAGCACATAAGTGCATCGCATCTCAGCATTATATCATTGAACAACAGGTATCTGAGGTCGTTATCTCATATCCTTCCTGTTGAGCCCATCCTATCGTTGATAATGATGGGTTGACTATGCCAGATATGCCTAAGGATATGCACTTACGCTCTAAGTTCGTATCCATCCTATCGCGCATGCATCCAAGCATGATCGGTACATCCAATGTTGAGATGGCCTTTCTGACCAGGCATGCGGTCCTATCAGCTAGGTCTGAGTTCTGATCGATCCTCGATATTCCTATCGTGGGCATCAGCTGAAGTATGACCAATGATCGTATTTTGAACTTGGACACCATTTCGATGCAGGCGTTCTCTGCGTCCTTTGACTGTAGACCAGCACAGATATGGGGGACGACAGCCTTGGGGCCAGCATTGAAAAGAGCAGATAATGAACATTCGTAGACATAAGGGTCGGCGTCTAAATGAAGAACATCCCGGATAACGCCCTCATCCTGTACGATGTCTACAGAAAAGCAATCTGTCCCTGCTCTTACAAGCTTAGATGAGATACGAGGACCGATCAGCCCAACATGGACATTGATCCTTAGATCGGTGCTCTGCTTAATTTTTTCTATGGCTGGTATGAACGGCTCGATCGGCACACACCCATCCAGGTCGCATCCACCGCTCAATAGGAACCCCCGGCAGCCAGCTTCATGAAGGCGCATTGCTTTATTGATAAGATCTGATGGGTCCATTACTTCTTCCATGCTACCAAGATAGTGGCCTTTGCAATGGTCGCACATCAGCATGCATCGATCTCCCGTTACCGAAAAAGCAGGAAAAAGCGCACTAGGATGAAATATCGTAAGGTGCCTCGGCATGAATGTATAATGTACTTTGAGACCAAAAGGTTTATTCGATTGATGTCCTTCACAAGATATTAAGGATCATTATGAAGGCATTCAAAGCAACTGGTTTCTTTAGCCTTGGTAAGTTAAGGGAGCGACAGAAATTCAGCATCGAGATCGCAGCCGATAACGAGGCCGGCGCCACTGAGCAAATATATTCGACACTGGGGAGCCATCAAAAGGTCAACCGCAAGCAGATCGAGATCTCAGAAATGCGGCAGCTCTCGGCCGACGAGATCGTAGATCCAGTAGTAAAGCACCTTGTCGGAGGGGCTCAATGAACGAGCAAGAGCTGCGCCAGGCCATGGCCGCCTTGGACGTATACAAGGCGCAACTGGAGAGCATAGCCGAGAACACGCAGCTCATACGAATGTCATTGGAAGAGCTGGCAAGAGCGAAGGATACGCTAAGTCAGTATCAGAACGCTAAGGAAGGCTCAGAGATGCTTGTCCCGATAGGAGGCAACTCGTTCGTTTTCGCTAGCGCATCATCTGCCTCAAAAGCGATAATCGGGATAGGGAGCGGCGTCTCAGTCGAGAAGAGCTTCCCCGATGCTATTGCTACAATGGATGCAAGGGCCAAGGAGCTTTCGGACACGCTCAGCAAGCTTACGAACCGTCGTGTAGCCTTAGAGGACCAAGCCAATCAGCTTTCTCAGGCCATCCAGTCTGAGATCCAAGCTATGCAACAGCAAGGTTAAGGAGGATTGGCGACATGTTCGAGTCGCTAAAAAAGAAAATAGCTGCTATACGTGGCAAAGCGACCGAACTCCCAACATCCGCTGTTGATGCGGTCGGTGATAGCGGACGCAAGATAGCAGAGAAGGACGTTGACGACCTCTTATGGGAGCTTGAGCTCGGCCTTCTTGAGGCAGATGTAGCTTTACCTGTCATAGAGGATATCAAAGAGAACGTAAAGGCTAGCCTGATCGGAAAAAGGGTGGATAAGCATTTCGAAATAGATCAGGTGGTCGAATCCTCGCTCCGGGAAGCTATTGAAAATGTTCTAAAAAAGAACGAGTTCGACTTCGATCTTTTCGTTAAGAACCATAAAAAGCCAGTAATAATAATGTTCGTTGGAATAAACGGAACTGGAAAAACCACCACTATCGCAAAGCTTGCGAAAAGGCTGCAGGACAACGGCCTCTCTGTCGTTATGTCGGCATCTGATACTTTTAGGGCCGGCGCCATCGAACAACTTACTGTCCATTCGGAAACCTTAGGTACTAAGATCATAAAGCATCAGGCGGGGGGCGACCCGGCCGCAGTGGCTTATGATGCAGTGGAGCATGCAAGGTCAAAAAGTAAGGATGTGGTCCTTGTCGACACCGCAGGTCGCATGCAGACGAACACCAATCTGATGGATGAGATGAAGAAGATCAAGCGCGTTATCTCTCCAGACCTTATGATCTTCGTGGGGGATGCATTGGCTGGTAACGATGCTATCGAACAGGCAACGGCATTCGATAAGGCGATCGGTATCGATGCGGTCGTATTGACCAAGATAGACACTGATGCCAAAGGTGGAGCAGCCCTTTCGATGACAAAGACCATTGGTAAGCCCATAGCATTCCTGTCCACAGGTCAAGGTTATGACGATCTTATAAAGTTCGACAGCAAGTGGATGGCCGATCGATTGTTCTCAGATTAGACATCTGAGCATTGGGCCACAATGTGGCTTGGATCGATCATTTTACGCAGTATTCATGAAAAGCGACCTCTTCGCACGCTATGGGTACGGCCATCGCGAGCCGGTTGCGAAGAGGCTCATGGGTCTACTTGTGGGTCACGGACTGTGGAAAATGGTCAGTGTAGCATAACCTAGCTAATGTAACAGCGTAAACCTTTGTATCATTGACCAGATTATCAACTTCCACATATTCATCAGCGGTATGAGCGACCTCATTAAGTGTCTCCCAGACATATGCTTCCATTCCCTCAGCACGGAAACAGTTGGCACAGGTCTGTCCCCCGATCCCCCTTGACATGGGTTCGATGTCCAGTACATCCTTTATAGAACTGCTGAGCGCCCTTGCGCCGTCCCCTTCTGGTGAGGACGCGGGGCTGCTAGCATCGATATGAATTATCGTGACATCGATCTTTGCACCTGTATCTGTCTCCATTGCACGAGCAGCTTCGTTCACGGTTTTCACCAGCTCATCAGGCTTGTAGCAGGGGAGCAGACGGATATCGAAAAAGAATGTATCCTCACCTGGGATGATATTGATGCTATCCACATTGGCGGATCGTTTGGTAGGTTCAAATGTTGATCTTGGAGGTGAAAAAAGATCATCGATCCCTCCAAACCTGCTCGTCAGGATCTCTCTCAGGTTAAGCATGAATCTTGAACCAACTAGCTGGGCATTGATGCCAAGATCGGGAGTTGATGCATGTACCTGTTTACCTTTGACAGTGAATTTCAACCAGATGCTGGATTTCTCTCCTACCTCTATTTGAGATCCATCCGGAGAGCCAGCATCGGGCACATAGATGATATCGCCTTTTTTGAAAATGCTCTTTTCCTTCAATAGATGTTTAACTCCATAGGATGAACCTACCTCTTCATCAGCCACTAAGGCAAGACCAATGGACCGTTCGGGTCGTATGCCGATGTCCAGCATGACCTTGGCAGCGAAAAGGCATGATATAACTGCTTGTCCGTTATCCTCCGAACCACGTCCATATATTTTCCCCTCCATTAATCTCGGTTCGAATGGGCGCGTCTTCGTCCAAGCGCTCTCATCACCGGGTGATACGGTATCGGTATGGGCGACCATCCAAACGGTCTCAGGTCGTTCTCCAACGATCCGAACTATCAGATTGGGGCGAATGCCGCTCTTTACTCGTGGGTCAGGCGTATCGATCCTTTGAACATCCTTAAAGCCCATTTTTCGTACCACGGCCTCTAGGTGCCTGATCCTCTCCATTTCTCCTTGTCCGCCGCTCTCTGGAGCCATGGCCGGGATCTGGAGCATATTGATCATCTCATCCACCATTCGATCACGATAGCTGTCCACAGCATCTAGGAGCGTTACCTTGGATATCACAATAAGCACCAACCTTGGTAAGGGCGATATTATGTAATTATCTTAGTGGCAAGGGATAGAAAAAAAGATAGAAAGAACGAGAGGAGACCCCTCTCATTCAGTCTCGATGATCATCGATACTGCATTACCGCCTCCGAGGCATAATGTGCAAATGCCACGGTCAGCGTGCCTGTCATGCATACTATGTACGAGGGTGGTCAGTACTCTTGCACCGGACGCGCCAATAGGATGCCCAAGCGCAACAGCTCCTCCATTTACATTGAATATATCGTCAGGCACCATAAGTGAGCGCTTCACTGCGACGGATGCTGTAGCAAAAGCCTCGTTGTGCTCGAAAAGGTCGATATCATCCATGGTGAGGTGGTTCCTTTCCAGTAAGGTTTTTGTTGTAGAAATGGGCGCTTCCATTATCCATTCTGGCTTCGTACCGTAGGTGTAATAATCTACAATGCTTGCCAAGGGCTTAAGTCCATGCTCTTCGGCATAGTCCCTTGAGGCGATCACTAGGGCAGCGGCTCCATCACTGATCTGTGACGAATTACCTGCTGTGACGACGCCGTCCGGCCTGAACGCTGGTTTAAGTTTTGACAAAGCGTCCATCGATACGTCAGTCCTTATCCCCTCATCCATCTTGAGCTCTATCTCTTCTTTCTTTGATTTTATCTTGATGGGTATGATTTCTTTATCGAACCGGCCGTCCTTTGTTGCAGCGAGCGCCCTAAGATGGCTGTGATAAGAGAGCTCGTCGGCATCCGTCCTCGTCACATTATGTCGCTGTGCTACGATCTCAGCAGTGATCCCCATATGCTGGTCGGTCGAGGCGTCCCATAGGCCATCTCGAACCAGGTGGTCAATTATTTTATTATCCCCCAGTCTATAGCCGAACCTTCCATCCATGAGCAGATAGGGAGCGGCGCTCATATTCTCCATGCCCCCGGCTACAATGATGTCATGCTCCTCTGCTCTTATGGAGTTAGCTGCTAGCATTACGGATTTCAGACCGGAGCCGCATATCTTATTGATGTTCAATGAACCGACCTCAGCCGGTATCCCCGCCGCTAAGGCTGCTTGTCTGGCTGGATTCTGGCCGACACCTGCAGATAGGACTATTCCCATCATGCACTCTTGTACCTGATCAGGCTCGGACCCTGAGCGTCTTATTGCCTCTTTGATCGCGATAGCGCCCAGCTGGGGTGCTGACAATGTCTTTAATGATCCACCGTACTTACCAATCGGCGTACGGGCGGCGCTGAGTATGACGATGATCTTTCACTTGAGCATTCTCCTTTTGTAGGTTTAACTTTAGTTTCTCGCAATGAAAGAATGTATAAAATAATTGCCGGTGATCTGATACGACTATTGTCGAATAGTAAGTGAGGGAAAACCCCGAGCGACAAGATCAGAACTAGCGCACGAACAGGTAATTCTCGAGCTGCGGTCGGTGGCAACTCACTTTGGCTTATAATACTAGTTTACGAAGAGGAGGAACTAAGATCGCTCGTGAGCTACGTCCCCATCCTACAAAGCGGAGAATTGAACAGATGCCATCCCTTCTCTTTTAAGTGGTTTTGCTAGATGTCTTCTTGCGCACACTGGAGGTTCATACCATCCAATGGTTATTTTTCTATCTTCTGGTTCTGTCTCTGCGTTCATGGTCTCAGTAGAACAGCTTTTGCAACGGTATCCTTGACCCTTACCTGCCGACTTCATTCGTTTGCCACATTCCGGACATGTCGGGTTAGCCACTTTTGTATATGATCTCGCCAAGGAGATTATTTGGATCTTTTCCAAGTTCAGAGTTCTCGGCGCCTCTCGAAGTTCCCCGAATACCCTTAAACGGTCCCCGGGTCGAAGCATCCTGATCGTGTTCCTAAAACCCTTTGACGGTTCGTAGGCGGCGCACTCTATTTTTTCTCCAGTTCGGACCGTATCGACCGAGAAGATAACGTGGCCCCTCTCACGAGTGTATGGGCGGTCGTTCACAAGACACTCAATATCGTATGATGCGTTAGGCTCCAGTACCTTCCAATCATGTATGATATGTGCATCCGTTCCCTGGTTGGTTATATAGATCAACCATCTGTCCAAAGGCTCAGAGACCATAGATCGCATTGCAGCTATCAGCTCAGGAAAGTTGTCCCCTCTCACCCCATATAGTATAGGGCAGGATGTGTGAGGGACTATTGCTGGGCGATCCGCTTCTCGGTCATAGTTATTGAATGTTGAAGGGAAAGACCTGTCCAATCTAGCGACGCAATCTTGAGAGACCTGTCTGACCGTTCCCCATCTTTCTTCTCGCCTATAGGCTAATATCTCGTATGTCCTGTCCATTGGTACCCAGGACATTGCAGAAGCAGAGCCGATAACTCCCATTCCCGCATTAAGCTCCAAGGCAACCCCGCCTGCGTCCCTCACATAATCTAGGGCTTCCTCTTTTGTTATGATGCGTTTGACAGCATGTTCATACAGCGCTTTGTCAGGGGCCGTCTTTGATACGACAAGCCCAGGATCGGAGTCATCTAGTTGGGCCCATTTTTTCCAGACCATACTGGCTCTTTCAACGACCTCATCTATTGGAGGCTCGTCAGAGGAGCTTGAGAAGGAATACACACTGCGCCCCTTGATCTGACCGACCAACGTTTTTATCTCCTACACCTCGACCGATCCTTATGCAAATAGCACCATTGCCTCGGGTCTTCCAAGGGACCGCGGGGTTCAACCTCACTAGCCTAGGAAGTCCTATCAGATCATAATCTCTGAATTCTTCAACGAGCTCCGTAGCTAGGAAAGTGGTGCACATCCAAGTTGAGGAATCGGTATCGTCAGCTGCAATGAACATCTTGGTCGCGTCAGCATAGCGGCTGCCGTTTATCTATTTCACGCTTTATCTAGGCGCGAGAAGACCTGATATCTTAGCTGGGGAACAGGACCGAGCATGCTATCGAGCAAGTGCATAGATATTTAAGGTCAACTCCACTGCACTCTAGTGAGCGCTGTACGAGAGCAGTTCGGATGAGGCAAGGAGCCCACCATAGAGGTCGGGGCATCCCATTAACTCACCATACTGGACGATGATGCAACTAGAAAGGTTGATCATAAATATTTATATAGTGGCTCACAATTTAATATTGCTAGGTGTGAGTATGAGCGAGGTCGCATCATCTGCCCGAATATTATTACTATTCAGTACAATGTTTGTTGTATTCATTATAATAGGCTTCGCGGTGGGAAGCATATTTTTTAACAACTGGGTAGTAGGTGCGATATTCTTCTTGATCATAGCGGCGATCATGAATGTGATATCATACTTCTTTTCATCAAAAATAGTCCTATGGTCATATAAAGCGAAAATAGTCAATGAATCCGAATCGCCGAGGCTCTATAGGACGGTCAGGGCTGTATCACAGCTAGCCAATCTTCCTATGCCTAAGGTAGCAATGATCCCAACCCAGACGCCTAACGCATTTGCTACAGGAAGGAACAAGGACCATGCGACAGTGGCAGCGACAGAAGGTCTTCTAAGAACGTTGGATGACGACGAGCTCATGGGCGTCCTATCACATGAGATGGCACATGTCAAGGACCGTGATATCCTTGTGATGAGCGTCGCCGCGACCTTGGCAGGTGCGATAGCATTTGCAGCGCGCTCCCTATTTTTTGGAACCCTTTTCGGATTGGGCAGCAATCGTAGCAGCGGCGCGTTGATCATTGCGATAGTTGCGGCAATAACTGCACCGATAGCGGCCCTACTTCTTCAACTAGCAGTATCCAGGAGCAGAGAGTTCAAGGCGGACCATGAAGGCGCGCTGATCATAGGTAGGCCCCTAGCGCTTGCTTCAGCATTACGTAAGTTGGAGAAGTCTAACCGTGAGAAGCCCATGAGGTTCGGGAGCCCTACATCCTCCTCAATATTCATTGTGAACCCGTTCAGCGGTGGAGCGATCGTAAAATTATTCTCAACCCATCCACCGACCGAAGAGAGGATCAGACGATTGGAGGAGATGGCTAACGGAGATCGAAATGGGTCATCTCGCGGTATGAAGTGATGTTTTGCTCATCCGAAAAGCGTGCATAATATCCGATGATGGGAAGTAGTAACTGAATTACTATCACTTCTGTTCGAACGATGTGCTTTCTCTAGCCTTTAGCAAGTACTGGGGGGTCTCCCCGCTAGCTCAGACAGGACAATCTCTTTTTTTCCAGATCGGCAGTTCGCAATGGTCCTTGAACACATCCTGACATACCTAGAGGTTCATTTCGTCTGTTCCCATTTTTCAAGCTCTTGTACCTTTGAAAGAGTTGTCCGTCCTTTTTTTATTTCTTCACGTATCCGGTTCTCTCGTTCTTCAACATCTACCGAACGGTTCGCTATTTCTACAGCACGCTCCTGAGGTACAACGATCACGCCGCTCTCATCCCCGATCACCCAATCTCCAGTCCTCACAAGGACCTCGCCGCATATTATCTCGTGGCCTATACCGCCGTAACCTTTAGGCTCACCAGCATTCGGAGCGATATACCTTGAGAACGCAGGAAAACCCATTGCATATATCGAGTCCACATCCCGGATCGCACCCTCTATAACTACACCACGGACCCCTCTCATCTTGCAGCTCCAGGCCGCGAGCTCTCCAAAAACAGCTATATCGGAGCCACCAGCATCGATGACGAGCACATCCCCCTCTTCGGCACGGTCTATCGCCTCGACAGGTTTCGCCCAATCGCCCTTGGAAGTTTGGACCGTCAATGCTCTTCCCACCATCTTACATCCATGATCCACCCTTGGCAATATGCCTTTCATGACACCCCATTTATGCTGAGCGTCCGCAATATTGCATGTAGATACTTTCGAGAAGGCTATGAAAAGCTCATCATTCCCATATTTTTTCAGAGCCTCGCCAACAATACCTTTTCCAGATGAGATCGCATCCTTGACCTGACGGGCTGCGGTCGCAACATCCTTGGCTTTTATGATCCTCCGCCAACAATCACTATCGAAGCACCAGCTTCAACCAGCATGGGTGCGGTCTCTGAAGTTACCCCACCAGCTACAGCGATAGGAATGGATATGGAGGATGATACAGCCTTTACAATTTCCAGTGATGAGGAACATCCTTTCATTTGTTCATCTATGCCCGTATGCAGACAGATGTACGACGCACCAAGCGACTCTGCTTTTTTCGATCGCTCGACCTTGTCGGGAACACCGATCATATCTACCATGATCTTGGCCCCGTACTGTCGAGCCGAAAGCACCGCTTCATGCAATGTGCTATCGTCCGCAAGGCCGAGGATCGATACGACATCGGCTCCAGCCTTTGCAGCTATCTCGACCTCGAACCCGCCAACATCCATTGTTTTCATATCAGCGACGATGATATGGCCAGGGAACGTCTTTTTTAACATACGTATCGCATCTACCCCTTCAGACTTTATCAGTGGGGTCCCAGCCTCTATCCAATCCGCTCCACCATCAACAGCTTGCTGGCCGATCTCTACTGCTCGCTTTAAATGCATAAGATCCAAAGCGACCTGTAGTATGGGCTTCATGATCCATGGGACGGTATTTCTATTATACAAACTTCTTCAGAAGAAGATCCATGGATCGATTTTTAGGTAGCTGACCAACTCTTACGAGAGAAAGGCGTTGTTCCATAGATCCAATGATAATGATCATCGCATGCACACATGAATGCTTTGCAAAACATATTTTACATCACACGCGTAATGACCTCCGTGGATGTACGGATCTATGTATACGACGAGGACCAGTGCGACCCTAAGAAATGTACTGGAAAGAAGATGGTGAGGTTCAAGCTTGCCTATCAGATACCATCGCTCAGACGAGTTCCTCATGGAACGGTAGTTCTGACCCCATACTCTGAAAAGTCGATCTCAAGAGAGGATGCGAACGGAGCATCGGTCCATGGCTTACTGGTGATGGATCTTTCGTGGAATGGCATCACTTCATTCCCGAAGCTTAGGCCTGACATGAGGCAACGCGCTCTTCCATACTTATTGGCAGCCAACCCAGTGAATTGGGGGAAGCCGTTCACGCTCTCTAGTGCAGAGGCTGTCGCCGCATCTCTTTATATAATGGGATTCAAGGAGCAAGCTAAGACGGTCCTTTCAAAATTCAGCTGGGGGGAGCAGTTCTTCAATCTGAATAAGGAGCCATTAGAACGTTATTCTGACGCAAGCACATCAGCAGAAGTTGTCAGCATACAAATGGAGTATGTCCCAAAAGGATGGGACGAGGTAAGCAATGAGGCGCTCCCCAAGTGAGCTACTCTGTTCTCATGCGGGATCTCTTGTTCCCTCCATGCGGTTTGTTCCACTTTCAAGGAGGTCGTGCGGTCGGCTATCTACGGTCCTCAGTTCCGGTCGTTCTGACTGTACCTTCCGCTATTCTCGGGAGAAGATCACGAGTCACTATACGTCCCAAAGAGCATCGGTATGCTCGCCATCATTCCAAGCCTGCGCAGGGGACCTCTCTCACATACTTTAAGACATCCACATGAAGATCGATCTGCACTTGGCGCCCCTCGCTATTCGCGAATTGCCACGCCTGTTATGAATGATATTCACGAACTTTCATATGCAAGAAGCGTATGGTAACCGGTGCAATTCATGCGGCCCCATCCAGCAAGATGGACTGTTGTTAAACCCAAATCTTTATCATTTCATTTGAAATAAGGGTTGGCCGCTCTTCGAGTAATAAAAGAGGAAAGCAAATTGACAAGCGAGGATATCAACGCAGGTAGAGATGACCAAGGCGCCGAAAGTGCTCCGGGCATGCGAGATAGGCAGGATGAGCCACGCAAAGGTGCCGCCCCCGACGTGAGCACGGTCTCTAAGTGGGAAGCCTTCTTTCAAGGAACAGACTATGTCCAGATCATTCGTGAAGTGGCAGATAATTATCCTGATGTAAGGAGCGTTTTCGTCGTATATTCCGACCTGGACAAGTTCGACGCGGACCTTGCATCTTACCTTTTGGATCATCCGGATCTAGCCATGCTCGCTGGAAAGGAGGCGATCAGGAACCTAATGCACGTTGACATGAGAAAAGCATCGATCAATCTGCGCATTGTTCAGCTTCCTCGGGATTGTAAGGTCGAGATAAGGGAACTACGTGCTAGGAATGTCGGCAAGATGGTCTGCGTTGAAGGTCTCGTACGAAAGGCGACAGAGGTCCGTCCTAAGATCACTGATGCGCTGTTCCAATGTATGCGATGTGGCCATGTAATAAAGGAGCCGCAGGAAGGCCTGTTCTTCAAGGAGCCTATTGAATGCTATAAGGAGCAGGATGGATGCGGAAGGAGCGCCGGCACGACCAAGTTCAAGCTACTTACAGAAGAATCAAGGTTCGTTGATACACAGAAGGTCGAGATACAAGAAAGTCCAGAGGGGCTGAGGGGCGGAGCACAACCAGAACGTTTGACCGGATATCTAGAGGATGATATCGCTGGAAAAGTATCCCCCGGTGACAGGATAATAATGAATGGTGTTCTTAGGTCTGTCCAGAAAGGTCAACCTAACAAATCTACTCTGTTCGATATAAATCTTGATGTGATCGCTGCAGAATCCCAGCAGCATGAATATGAGGAGATCTCAATATCGCCTGAGGATGAGGCCCAGATCGTGGCCGTTTCACGCTCTCCTGACCTTTTTAAGAATATAGTCGCTTCGATTCCCCGGCGATATATGGATATGACACAGAGAAGGAAGCCATATCGTTGCAGCTTTTTGGAGGAGTGGCCAAAGTTCTGGATGATGGTACTCGGATCCGTGGCGATATCCACATCCTTCTCGTTGGTGACCCTGGTGTCGCAAAATGCGTGATAGGCACCACAAAGATAGAGCTTGCCGATGGCTCTGAGCACCAGATAAAGGACATCGTAGATGAGTGGCTCTCAAGGGGACCTATCGAGGAATGTGATGATGGGGTTTCTGCGCCAGCTCAGGTGCCGATATGGACATTAGACGGCGGAAGAATGCATGTTGGGGAGGCCGTGAGAGTGTGGAAGAGGTCCTCTCCCAGGACGCTCATAAAGATCTGTACGAAAGGCGGAAGATCGATAACGGTCACGCCCACCCATCCGCTATTTGTCCATCGCGGTGAACGGATAGTCCCTGAGCCGGTCTCCAGCATCGACATAGGCGTGCCAATTGCTACTATATCAAGACATAAAGGCCGGTCCGCTAGTGATAAAGGGCAGGCATACATCGAGCTTGACTGGGATCCGATAGCTTCTAAAGAAGAGGTCTCCGCTGAGGAGGAATGGGTATATGACCTTGAGGTGAAAGATAGCCATAATTTCATCTCGAACGGGATCATTTCGCATAATAGCCAGATGTTAAGATACATGTCCCACCTCGCTCCAAGAGGCATTTATGCATCGGGCAAGTCCTCTTCCGCGGCAGGTCTTTGCGTAGGTCCTGAGGTCCACATATCCGCGAATGGCGAATGGAGGCCCATAGGTGAGTTCGTCGAAAAACTGATGAGCTCGCCACTAGAGATCAGGCCAGGGGTCTGGAAGGAAAAGGTGAATGAGCAGTATATTATCGATGCGATCTCAGGAATGGACCGCATTCATGGTAGGCTGCGTGATATTTGGCGCATCAAGACGCCGCCGTTCCTGATCGAGATCGAATGCGCATCTGGGAACAGGTTGACGCTAACTCCTGAGACGAGGGTCTGGGGAAAGAATGGGGCTTCCAAAGAGGATTGGATCAAAGCATCTGACATTACGGACGGGCAGCAAGTCATCATATTGGATAAAACAACAGAGAGGATATCTTGGACAGATGTACGAAGTGTGAGGGCAAGAGAGCTAAGCCTACCACCCTTCGTCTATGATCTTACTGTTGAAGGATGTAGCTCGTTCATTGGCAATGGATTCCTTATCCATAATACTGCTGCTGCAGTGAAGGACGATTTCGGAGAAGGCAGATGGACGCTAGAGGCTGGTGCGCTCGTTCTCGCCGATAAGGGGTTGGCCGCTATAGATGAGCTCGATAAGATGACCGATCAGGACCGTTCATCTATGCACGAGGCTATGGAATCACAATCCATCTCGGTCGCAAAGGCGGGGATAACCGCTACATTGCAATGTCGTTGTTCCTTATTGGGAGCTGCGAACCCGAAATATGGCCGGTTCGAGGAGCATCAGTATATAGCTGACCAAATAAATATGCCTCCGGCACTGTTAAGCAGATTTGATCTCATTTTCGCCATGACGGACAAGCCCAACGCAGAGAAGGATGCGAGGATAACGGCTCATATCCTCATGGCGCATCGTCGTGGGCAGGTCATGAAGCATGAGGACCTTTCGAAATTGATCGGGGTAGATTCGCTAAAGATATTAGAGGAAACTGATCTGATCAAACCGGTCTATGAACGAGATTTCTTGAGAAAATATGTCGCGTACTCTAAGCGGATATATCCAGTTCTGAGCGACGAAGCGATGAAATTGATATCTGACTTCTATCTGAAGATCAGGAAACAAGGGGAAGGAGAAGGTGCATCCGTACCAATAACTGCAAGACAGTTAGAAGCGTTCGTTCGTCTGTCGGAGGCTAGCGCACGTGCTAGACTGTCTAACATAGCTACAGCCGACGATGCCACCAGAGCAATAAGAATAGTCGAATATTATCTGCGTAAGATCGCTGGCGAAGGCGATAAATTAGATTTTGATATAATTGCGACAGGTACATCGCATTCTCAGCGTGAGCAGATAGGGATCATGAAAGACCTTATTGCAAAAATGGCGAAGGATGCCCAGAACCCGAAGAACGGTGTAAAGGCAGAGGACCTCTTTGAGGCTGCTAAGGAAAAAGGTATACCTGAGGACCGCACAAAGACCCTTATAAAAAGGCTTAGTGAGAACGGGGAGATATATTCACCGACTCCTGGGTGTTACCGTATGGCTAGCGAGGGATAATATGATCACAGTTCATGTATATAAATGTGGAAATGAGATAGTCGTGGCTGCTGCCGACAAGGACCTTATTGGAAAGACGTTCAGGGAAGGCTTGTACAAGCTAGATGTCGACCGAGAGTTCTTTGAAGGTGAGGATGGGGACGAGGACATGCTCTTGAACCGTCTATCAATGTGTACCGTCGCCAATCTGGTTGGAAAGGAGACCGTAGGGGTAGCTATCAAGCATAGCTATATCAACAGCGAGTGCGTACTCACGATAGCTGGCATACCACATGCCCAGCTGGCGAAGATGTAGATGTTCTGTGTTAAATGCGGTAAGGAGGGCAGGACTTACAAGAGCCTCTGCGCGTCATGTTTTCTTCAGTCAAATCGATTTACTCAGCTACCAGATTTCCTAGAGCTTGTAGTATGTACCCATTGTTCACAATATCTTTTAAGTAAGCGTTGGACTGAACTGCCTTCGATCGAGATCGCGGTCAAGGAATTAGTAGCTCAAGAGCTGTTGATGCGTAAGGATGCCGACCTTAAGAACCTCAGGATAGACATGCGTTCATCTGATCCGAAGAGCTATCTCGTTCATATTTTCGCGGATATAATGTATGAGGACCTTGAGGTCACGGAGGAAGCGGACAGTACGGTTTTCCTTCGCAGGAGCGTCTGCCCGAAATGTAATAAGATATACGGCAATTACTTTGAATCGATCGTCCAGATAAGGCCCACAGGAAAACGATTCTCCGATGAAGAGAAGGAAGAGGTACTTGGTCGTGCAATGGCTTTCGTGAAGAACGCGGCCAAGGATAGCAATGATGCGTTCATTGCAAAGGTAACGCAGGAACATAACGGGTTCGATCTTTACATCAGCACTAACAGCCTTGGTAAAGCGTTATCCAGGGACCTGATATCCACTTATGGTGCTGAATATAAGGAATCCTCTAGTCTGCAAGGTCAAAAGGATGGTCATGACATATATCGTGTCACATTCCTTGTTCGTTTGCCCCCATATAGGCTGAGGGATATAGTCCAGTATAATGGAAGGCCGCATCTTGTGTTCAGCATGGGGCCACAGTCCGCTAAGCTTCGCGACCTGAAGAGCAATGAGAACGTGGGTGGTCTCGAACGATGATCTAAGGGAAATAAAGGTTCTTGGCACAAAGAATGATATTCTCGACGCCGTGGTGCTAACGGAATCAGAAAAAGAGCTCCAGATAATGCATCCGACAACGTATAAACCAATAGAGCTAAGGAAGCCAAGGTCCTTCAGTCCTAAGGATAACACCGTAAAGGTGTTCATGCTTGAAGGGGATATCTATCTTATCGGGAACTGATCCATCCATGCTGATCCAGTAATCTTTGGAAATGAGCGAAAGCAGCATCGACCTGCTCGCGTTCTCCTTTTATTACGACCTTATTACCCTTCTCATGCCAATCGATCGATGGCAAGGATGCTAAGCGAACATTGTGAGTTCCCACGATCTCTTCAAATAGCGGTTCAAGCGTGGCTTCGCCCTGCCACACGCTTATCTCTTCTTCGCATATACCGCCATCCTCTATCATAGGCAGAATATATTCCTTGAACATCGGTAAGCTCTCATTAGGGAAGCCAGGAAGACAGAATATTCTCATGCCGTTCTTGTACGCCTCAATGCCACACGCCGCGCCTGTTATGTTCTTCAGCGGCTTAGCGCCTTTAGGCACCCTGGCCATTCTTGACCTGATGTCATCTGCTCTCATCGGCTTCCCATGCATCCTTGTGAGAGCATCCTCCATGGCCCTGACCATTTCTTGGTCCACGATAAGCTCTTCTTCTAGATATTCCGCCACGACCTCTCGCGTAATATCATCCAATGTCGGTCCCAAACCTCCAGTTATTATCAACTGGTCAGTACCGATCCTCTTAGCGTTCTCGATGCAGCTGATGATCTCTTCCTTTACATCCCCGACCATCTCGATCATCTGTATGTTCTGATGCTTTTCCCGAACAAGTGAAATGATCTCCTCTGGATATGGGTCGATCTCACCAGTGAGAAGTTCATCGCCGATAACTAGAAGGCTGATCTTCATATTTCTCATATAAGCATCAAAATAAAAAAGATAATGGACTAAAAGGTTTTCATGCGGACATTTCGCGGCGCTTGAACACGAAATATGTCGCCAACATGCAGATCACAGAATAGGCTATCATTACCACTATACCTACAGGAACGCTGGTTATGGCAGTACCGCTAGCTTTCGTTGCTGGGTATGGTGAAATCATGATATTCGAGACGATATTGGCTGCATATGTCAATACGAACGACGGATCGCCGCCTCCCAATGTTACCATCGCAGATACTACTGGTAGGATCAAGAGCAGCATGAAGAAGGTGAGCACTATAGCCCCGGTTGACCCCTTTATCAATGAGCTGATCAGGAACCCTAGGGACACTGCAGCCACTGCATATAGCATAGCTAGCAGCATTGAGTAGAGTCCAAGCATTGAGAAGCCACCAGTGAATCCCACGCCCAATATGAGTGCTACCGCGTAATATATGCCGATGATAAGTAGCATCGCTTCCACGGCTGAGATGAACTTTCCAACAAGTATCGATGAGCGTCTAACTGGGTTGGGGAAGAGCAGGAAACCGGTCCTTCCTTGGAACTCAGACACGATGGCGTCGCCAGCGAACAGAGTCGCCCCGATTACTACTAAAAAGCTCGAAAAGTTCACATAGACAGCTACGAAATCATCCTTATTCGATGGTAATGATTTGCCAAGCAGTATCGGTATGACAGTGATCAGAACAAGGACAAGCGCTTCGATCGCGATGACGCCCATCAGACGATTGCTGCGCAGGTACTTCAGCACATCATATTTGGCTACGATGCGTGTCTGTTCAATATCAGATGGCAAGGTGCGCTTTGTTTCTGTTGCCTCCGGTTGAGGATTTACGACCGTTTCGGACATATTGATCACCTCGACTCCTTTATCAGGCTCATGTAAAGCGATTCCAGGGCCATGCCCGATTCCTTGAAAGATACAACGTCCAATCCTAGCCTTTGAAGATTGATCAAAAGCTTTGCTTGCACATCATCTTTGCCAGTCATCGATAGTACGAACTGGTTGGATCCAGCGGCCCTTAGCTCTGTAACTCCCTCGATCGCAGATATCTTATTGAGCCATCCACCATCGATCTCCTGAAGGCATCGGACCTCTATCCTCTTGCTAGTGTTCTCATTTATTAGATCATTCACGGTCCCGCTCTTAAGGAGCTTTCCACGGTTGATCAGAGCGACCTCGTCACATACCTCTTGGACCTCGTTAAGCAAATGAGATGACATGAATAATGTATATTTTTCCTTCTTCAGCTCGAAAAGGATCTCTCATGTACCTCGATCATTCCTCTTGGGTCGAGCCCAGAAGTAGGCTCATCCAAAATGATCAGTTCCGGCTTATGCAGTATGGCTTGGCCGATAGCGATTCTTTGCTTCATTCCTTTAGAGAATTTTCCGATACGCTTGTCAGCCCAGTCCTCCATTTTTACCGTTTTGAGGACCTCATCCGTTCTTGTCTTGATCTCTTCTTTCCTCATGCCCCTCAGTTCACCAAGATAGGCAAGCGTTTCCCTCGGGGTAAGGTATGGATAGAATTCAGGGGTCTCGACAACGGCACCAACACTTGCTAACGCGTCTTTGGGATCCTTGGTGACATCTACACCGTTCAGGAAAGCAGAACCGCTAGTAGTGCCTAGCAGATTGGTCAGTATTTTAATCGTCGTGGTCTTTCCGGCACCATTTGGTCCCAGGAATCCTACGAATGAGCCCTTTTTGACTGTCAGGGTAAGATTGTCCACGGCCCTGAAGCCATTGAACTCTTTCGTGAGGTTTTGAATAGATATAGGTTCGACCATTCTTGACCTCCAGGTCCAAACGGGATGGAAAAGCTTACAATATTAATGTTTGTATTTTTTCTCGCCGTAGGGTTAGCAATAGCCCGTAAAGTTGGGTCGTACCCCATGTAAGTCGTCTGAACGATGCCGGTCGGCGCCGGAGAATTGATCTGGAACGAACTGAATGGCCTCGATCGCTAGCACATTAAAGCCAACGCCCCTGTGGAGCAGAGGGATTTTTGCAAGTTCAGATGAAGACCATGACCTCCGGTCCGTTGGGCGGTGAACCATCGGCCTATCTTACAAGGCCTCCGATCTCATTCTCAGATTTATTCTGCATGCGAGGAGATGCCTTTGGGACCCTTTTGCCCCGTGGTATTGCTGGATAGTATGATATCACGAGCGTCTTTGCAATACCGTCCGTCCACCTCTTTCTTGGGTCCCCTTCCGTTGCTAAGCCAATGACGACATCGAATGGAAGAAGGATGAACCAGAATAACTTCGGTACGGACCGTATGAGGGTCTGTCGGAGGGTCCTCCTTTCTTTCATGGATACGACCTTAAGATGGACGATGAGCTTACCTACTGTGCGTCCATATATATATTCTAATATCGCAGAATAAATGAAATAAGCCAACCCAGCAAGTATTCCCATCAAGATTATCTTGGATTGGTCTGTGATATTGAGCTGGGCTACCATCAAATATACTGGTATGAAGAGAAGAGCTATGTCGATCAAAGCGGCAAGGAATCTTCTGGCCCAATGGCCCCTAAGCGCTTTGCTGCTCTCTAGAACATCGAATCCTGTGTGCATCCCTTATCCCGTCACATGATCGACCTTATCTATGATAAGGCTTGCGTGATCAGAATATCATATGAGATAGCTCATCAAGCCGTCCGATCTCAAAATTATCTAAGCCCATGTACAATAGTATATTACAAAAGGCTTGAAAGATGACCATTGCCGCTCATCTCGCCCATCATTCATCACATTATCAGTTCAAGGTTTTTAATCATCGCGGCATGACATGAGAAGCAGTTCCTTTTGATAAATCTTGCGTTGGTCCACTTCGTTCCCTATGGGGGACAGTCATCCAAGTACCATGTCCAAGCACGCCTATCTGGAGAAAGCTCGCCCATTATCAATCCCTTTCTACGCATTATATTCAGTGTCCTAGCGAGATCGTCTGGACATCCTTGACCGTTCCCCTCAAGCAGAGTCTCTAGCTCTATCGTGGTCAGCCTTTTTCCTTTCAAATGGCTTATTATCAAGGGGAACCGCTCTTCCAAACCCGACATCATACCTTGATCATCGATAAGATATAGATTGATTCCTTGTTGATCCAAGATCCTCCAGGCCCATGATATTACCCAGCCCCGCTCGTGATCATATGAGCAATATATGAATCTGGGAAGAGAACCCTACGGACCTATCCGTTGTCGTTGATATACTATCCATCAGTACATCCCTAAAAAAGTTCTAGGCTCCCATAAATGAGAACCGATAGATATATACATTCATTGGTAATCCCCCCCTCTCATGGCAGCCGTTTCACCTCAGGTTGAAAAACTATTCAACGCCCTGAAGACCGCTGGAGCCCTCGCTGAGGATAAGGCGGTAAGTGCAGAGAAGGCAACCGCCCTCTCGAAGCTTCCAAAAGCTCAGTGCATGAACGCCTTACAGCAATTAGAGAACATGGGCGTTGTCAAGAGAAAGAAGCAGGATAAGTACGTGGATTACTATTTGTTAAAGACCACGCTATAAGCTCTACTTCTTTTCCTGTAAAAAATAAATATTTTACCATTTTGGATCACCCCGCCCTTTTTGGCGGGGCTTCTTCTTCTACCCATACGGTTCTGATCGCGTCAGAAGCACGTGAAGTGATCGACTGTCTACGAGCATGATTCCCGCTCGTTCCGACGGTATTTTCTATAGTTCCAAGAATCATCGAATGGAGAATCATGATAAGGACAGCCACAATTGGCCCTACTACGAAGGTCGTGAGAGCAAGTACTAAGCTTGTAGGAAAAGGCCACCAAAGGTGCCCCTCTTTTATCGGTGGGATGTAACGGTCGCTCTTATCCCAGAACTTACGCATTGGGAACCTCTTCTTCGCTTAGTTAAAATAGTGTTGTTCTCTCCATCCATGGATGTTAGAGCACACAGCTAACATACATCAGAAAGATCGAAGGCCGTGCAGGTCGACGCATGAAAGTCGAGGATGTCGCAGCTCCCCAAGGAATATTTCAGATAAACTAAGAATGCTCGATAGGAAACGAGGAACGGATATTTCAATATCCTGAGCAGGGTGGACAGAGATGCAGCTGAACCTACCTGTGATCGTTCTGCTCATAGTTTTTGTGCTTATTGCAGTAAGACAGGTCGCGGGCATTCGGCTAAAGATATGGCAGATAGTGTTAGGAGGGGCATTGGCTGTACTGCTTACACTGCAGATTACACCAGTGGATGCGTTCGAGTCCATAGACCTCGATGTCATATTCTTCCTTCTTGGCATGTTCATTGTTGGTCAAGCATTGTACCAAAGCGGCTATCTTTTCCATATAGCGAACAGGATATTCCACAAAGCCAAGAACATGGACCAGCTCGTATTGTTCATACTGTTCTCAGCCGGCTTATTATCCGCGTTCCTCATGAACGATACTTTGGCAATCATCGGGACACCGCTGGTGTTGTACTATGCAACAAGGAACCGGGCCTCCCCTAAGCTATTGCTCTTGACCCTAGCCTTTGCGGTAACGATCGGAAGTGTGATGTCACCGATAGGAAACCCCCAGAACCTTTTGATAGCTCTTCACGGAGGTATAGCAGACCCGTTCGCGGTCTTTTTCATCGATCTTTTCATACCGACGATCATCAATCTTTTTATTGCCTATCTTTTATTGAAGCTATACTATCGTAAGGAGTTCCAGTCAAAGCAGATCAACATAGGAACAACTGAAATAAATGACCCAAAGCTTGCGAGGCTCTGTAAGTGCTCCTTGATCTTGATATTCCTGATGATCATCGTAAAGATCGCCCTTGTGGCCATGAGCCCAAATATCGATTTTCCACTAACTTACATCGCTATTGGAGCAGCATTACCTATACTCCTGTTCTCCCCTAGACGTTTTGAGATGTTGAGAAAGGTCGACTGGTCCACATTGGTGTTCTTTGCTTCATTGTTCGTGCTTGTAGGGGCTGTATGGGATACGGGTTTCTTCCAAGATCTGATCAAAGGGTTCGGTGGGGTCACTTCGATATCTATGGTCCTGCTAATTAGTGTGGTATTTAGCCAGTTCATTTCCAACGTTCCATTTGTAATGCTCTATCTGCCTCTCCTCATGGGTGCGGGGGTAAGTACTAACGGTCTGCTAGCATTAGCAGCTGGAAGCACTATGGCCGGAGGGCTTTTTATTCTAGGGGCAGCTAGCAATATCATAATAATACAGAATGCTGAGAAAGAGGGTCAGACGCTGACATTCTTCGAGTTCGCAAAGATAGGTATCCCATTAACGATCCTTTGCTGTTGTGTATACTGGTTGTTCTTGGCGATGCTATGAACTAAGCGCCCTCCAGGCAAGCCTTTTTCTCTGCTCGAGCCATTGGCACAGCGCCCATAGCATCCAGAGGTCAAACAAAGGATGAGCAATGGCTACTGTTTGTAAGAATGTTCGCCCTCATTCCGTTTTACCAAGTTTTCCGCTAGTTCGAATAAATACATCGGAATTGATCTTACGTTCCTTCGAAAAAAGATAATAGGTACGATAGTGATTGGTTGTGCATGCCCCAGCACGATGATATAATCGAGGATGTAGTGGTCGAGCTCCTGAAGGGGTCTGTCACTTCTCTGCCTCCGGACATCATCGCCGCCATTGAGAAAGCAGAGCGTGAGGAGACCAACAGGACAGCCAAGATGAACTTAAGAACGATCCTTGAGGACATTGAGGCTGCTGGATGCTCTTCTTGTCCCATGTGCCAAGATACTGGGGTACACATATTTTTTGTCTCGGGGTATGTCGATGGTACCATGGAGGAGAGCATACGGCAAGGGGTCGCAAGGGCCACAGAAGAAATACCGTTGCGTCCCAACGCTGTACATCCGTTGACCCGAAAAAATTCAAGGAACGAACGTGGCCAATGGATTGCCGCACATAATCTTCTCACCTTCGATGGATGAGTTCACAGAAATAACCGTGATGCCAAAGGGGGCAGGTTCTGAGAATATGAGCGCTCTATCAATGCTTACACCATCCCAAGGCGTGAAAGGAATAAAGGAATTCGTTCTTGATACGGTCGTTAAGGCAGGAGGGAAACCATGTCCCCCCACGATAGTTGGGATCGGCATAGGTGGGACAGCCGATATGGCATGTGGCATGGCAAAAAGGGCTCTGCTTCGTCCGCTTGACCAAAAGAACAAGGACCCAATGCTTTCAGGACTGGAAGATGAACTGTTCGATGCGCTCAATGATAGCGGTATAGGTCCGATGGGCCTCGGAGGGAGAACAACGGTCCTTGGCGTAAGGGCTGAGATGGCATATTGTCACACTGCGTCCCTTCCGATCGCTGTGAATCTTCAGTGCTGGGCAGCCCGAAGAGCCACCGCGAGGATATACCCCGACGGCCGGGTCAGGTTCATTAGTGGTGGTCCAGATGAACCTTAGGTCCCCATTGAACGAGAGCGATGTCCGTGCACTTCGGGTCGGCGACGAGATAAGGATAGATGGAACAGTGTTCATCGGCAGGGACGAAGTGCACATCAGGGCCCTAAATACTGTACATAATGGAGGGATGATACCGGTAGATATGGACGGTGGGGTCCTGTATCACTGCGGACCAATAGTACGAAGGGTCGGTGCAAACTGGGAGATAATAGCCGCTGGTCCCACGACCTCAGCTCGGATGAACTCATTGGAACCGGAGTTCATACGTTCGTTCGGGATAAGTGCCATAATCGGGAAGGGAGGAATGTCCCGTCCTTCCGTCGATGCAATGATGGAATGCGGTTGCGTGTATCTAGCTTTCACAGGTGGCGCTGCAGTGCTGGCTGCTAAGGGGATAAAAAAGGTCAGAGGGGTCGAATGGGAGGACCTTGGTATGCCGGAGGCGCTTTGGATAGTCGAGGCTAAGGACCTAGGTCCTTTGGTGGTTGCTATAGATACTACAGGTAGATCTTCTACGAGGAGGTTGACCTGGAAGTAAGAAATAATCTGAAAGCGATCCGGAAAAAGCTTCAATTGGATTGATCCTTCTTATCTAGCTCTTCTTCCTTATGTGAGGCATCATCAGCTTTCTTTTTTCTCTTGATCATCCTACGTTGCATCCATAGGGTTATCACAAGTGTGGTCAATGCAATAAAAAGGGCTATTATCATCAAGGAATGTGGAAGGTCATACCCAGGAATGAAACCCTCTGTACTGAACAGTGTCTCTCTGGTCATCGAAACGTTATAGGTCGTTGATCCGATGGGGTCGAATGCTATATTCTCAGTGACAGCGGAATACCCGCTCTTTGAGAAGCTGAGAGTATAGTTGCCAGGAGCTAATGCGCTTGGTGAAAAGTAGGTTCCATTGTTTGCGGTCGTTACTACCCATTTTGCTCCATCATTTGATGTGATAGTAACAGTGACATCAGCCAGGGGTTGATCGCCGAACATGACCTCCCCGGACATTATTTCGGGAAAGGCGGTCAAGATGAAGTTAACGGTGGCCGTCGAATTATTAGACACTGTTACATTCTTTCCGAACTTAGTTGAATTTATATAACTTTTAAATTCAGGAGATGCAAAATAAGTTCCGGCAGGTATGTTACTGATCCTATAATTCCCACTCGCGGTCGTTGTTCCATCATAACTTTTACTGGTATTGCTAGCATTGCTAAGCACGATGGTGACGCCGCTCAAGCGGTCCCCGTTACTGTCATTCACGGTACCGGTGACGTTGCCTGTACCGTTAGGGTCTAGTCCAACAGACGGTGCGCTCGCCTCTACTGCCAAATGTGGACTGGCTGACGTGGAGCCTGCCATATTTGCCGAAATGCTGCCAGCACCACTGATCGCCTGTACCAGGACCGCGAACATCACGCAAATGGATACGAATGATACAATAAGCGTCGATCCAATTGTGATGACCGCTCGTCTCATCATATTCATGAACGCGGTCATGAGATAAAATCCTTGGTGAGTCACGTATCCTTTGCTTATCCTTTCGCTCGCTCCGAACGGCTAACCGAAAGACAGTAATATAAGTACGGAGGATTGAGCGTGATTTCAACGGAGAAGAAAGGATGCAGAAGATAACAAGGCGATATAAGAAGGATGAGATAGTCGCCCTATTGGACCCACTAATTGCCAAATGGTTCAACTCACGTTTCAAGGATTTCACGGAACCTCAATCGTATGCGATCCCATTGATACACGAAAGGAAAAGTGTACTTGTATCATCGCCGACTGGCTCTGGGAAAACTCTAACAGCGTTCACGTCCATAATAAATGAGCTTTTCAAATACTCCAAGGAGGGGAAGTTGGAGGATCGTGTATATGCGATATACATCTCTCCATTGAAGGCGCTGGCCAATGATATTAATCGCAACTTGGAGGAACCGCTTCAGCAGATGAGGGACCTAGCATC
The DNA here is from genome assembly GCA_963726655.1 of Methanomassiliicoccaceae archaeon. GTDB lineage: Archaea > Thermoplasmatota > Thermoplasmata > Methanomassiliicoccales > Methanomassiliicoccaceae > CAVSDP01. Next base: position 113,794 of record CAVSDP010000054.1, on the reverse strand, counting down.
AAAAGAGGGTCTTGAATTCCCTGATATCCGGGTAGGTGTACGAACTGGCGACACCTCACAGAGCGATCGTCAACGCATGCTAAGGAAGCCGCCCCACATCTTGATCACCACTCCAGAATCGCTAGCTTTGGTGCTGGCGGCACCCAGGTTCAGAGAAAAATTATCTAATGTTGAATATGTCATTTTGGACGAGGTCCACGAGATATGTGACTCGAAGCGTGGTGTCCTATTGTCGCTTACTCTTGAGCGCCTTCAGGAGCTATGCTCTAGACCATTCGTCCGGGTCGGTCTGTCCGCGACCCTTGCTCCGATAGAGGTGATAGCACAATATCTGGTCGGGTACCAAGATGGAAAGCCACGCGATGTGAACATAGTGGAAATAATGCGGCAAAGGGACCTGGACGTACAGGTGATCTGTCCGACCGATGATATGACCGCTTTGCCTTATGAGATCGTTAACAACAAGATGTATGACATGCTTTTCGAGATGGTCCAAGAACACAGGACAACGATAGTTTTCACGAACACTAGGTCAGGCACAGAGCATGTAGTGTTCAAGCTGAAGGAACGCGGCCTAGAAGGGATCGAGGCCCATCATGGTTCGTTAGCCAAGGAGACTAGGCTTGATGTCGAGGAGCGTTTGAAGCGAGGCGAGCTTAAGTGCGTAGTATCTTCGACCTCCCTTGAACTTGGCATAGATATCGGGTCGGTAGACCTAGTTGTCCAGATAGGCTCTCCGAAATCTGTCGCGAAGGGTCTACAACGCATAGGCCGAAGTGGCCATGGTCATGGATTGACATCGAAAGGTCGCATGTTGGTCTTCGAGAAGGACGACCTGGTGGAATGCGCAGTGCTATGTCGGGCAGCACATAACAAACAGATAGATCGGGTATCGATCTCAGAGAACTGTCTTGACGTTCTGGCGCAAAGTCTTGTAGGTATGTCCTTGGAAAAGCGCTGGGGTGTGGACGAAGCGCTCGCTGTTGTCCGTCGCTCCTATTGTTATCGCGCGCTCCCAGAAAAGAGCTTCCTGGAAGTACTCCGGTATCTTGGGAGCAAGGACGCGTTCGAGGGAGTTTATCCAAAGCTATGGTACGATGAGGTAGAGAAGAGGCTCGGTAAAAAAGGCGGCAGCCGGATGATATACTTCCTCAATCTAGGTACAATACCCGAGGAAGCGAATTATAAGGTCTTCACCGAAACCGGAGGGATGATCGGCGATCTCTCAGAAAAATTCGTGGAGCGTCTTTCGGCAAGGGATGTGTTCGTTCTGGAGGGAAATCTTACGAGTACCTAAGGGCCAAGGGCATGAAGGTTTTCGTACGCGAGGCCTTGGGAAGGAAACCCACTGTCCCCTCATGGAGCGGAGAGATGTTGCCGCGCTCCTTCGATCTTTCCATGGACATTGCGGTATTCAGACTGTGAGCTCCGCGACAAGCTAAAGGAAGATGATGAGGACATCCTAGAGTGGTTATGTGGGTTCGGAATAGACCAGGGCTCTGCGCGGTCGATCCTTTCATACTTTAGGGAGCAGCAGGGAGCAGCCAACTTTATCCCCTCTGATGAAGAGCTCGGGATAGAAGGGTACATGGATATGGGTGGGAACTACAATCTGGTATTCCACTTCCCATTCGGTAGAAGGGTGAATGACGCGCTCTCGCGTGCCTATGCTCTAGTTCTCACACAAATGATGGGATGCAATGTTTCTGTCTCGATAACGGATGATACTTTCATGCTCTCTGCCCCAAAGCGGATAGAGATCGAAGGCATAGAACATTTAGTAACATCCAGCTCGCTGGAAGGGACGCTTCGCCGGGCTATCAAGGATTCGGAGCTTTTTAAGCAGCGCTTCCGTCATACAGCGGCCCGCTCTTTCATGATCCTTCGCAATTACAAAGGACGAGAGATATCCGCAGGCAGGCAACAGGTCCGATCGACATACTTGTTGGAGACATTGTCAGCAATGGATGGCGTCCCGGTCATCGACGAGACCTATAGGGAGATCATCGAGGACGTCATGGACCTTAAGAATGCTAGGGCCGTACTGGAGATGATTGAGTCTGGAAAATATTCCGTCCGCAAAATCGAATACTCATCCACCCCATCGCCGTTCGCGCATAATGCTATATTGGCAGGTATATCGGACATGGTCCTCATGGAGGACCGTGGTGCATTACTGCGTGAACTGCATCGCAAGGTATTATCGAAGGTGCTTGGTGCAGAGGTATCTGAGTTCGAGTTCACTGAGGATAAAGTGCTTCCATATTTCAGGCAGCGGATAAGATTCATATCATCCAAGGATGAACTTCTTTCTTTGATCAGCAGGGCAGGTCCGCTACGGTTACTGAAGGAAAAGGGAAGAAGCATTTATCCGTATTGGTCACGGAGAGGGAACAGATCGTATAAATGGTCAGTTGAACTGATCAGAGAAAGAGCAGTTGCTTCAGTCTATATCGACGATGCGTATTTTGTATCATCAGAAGATCTTCCATTGTACTCATCCGTTCTGTCCAAGGAGAGAGCACTTAAGGAAGAGGAAAAGAAGATATTGGTTCTCCCTGAGCGAGCCCAAGACCATATCCTCGGTTGCAGAAGAAATTGGCATCACCTCAGAAAGAGCATGCAAGGGCTTCGAAAACTAGAAGCTACCTCCTTGGTCGGAAGAGTGGACTACAGGGATGGCAAGTGGTGCTATCGTTCAAGGACCATTGAACCGCGTTCACGGGAGGAGGCGATGGATGAGGTCACCCTAAGGTATCTAGAGTGTTTCGCACCCGCTACCTCAGAGGAGGTTTCCTACGCTCTTGGGCTCTCATCGACGGAAGTCCAAAGGACCCTGTCAGACCTTGTTCAGGAAGATCTTGTCAAAGAGGGGCGTTTCCTTGTCTCTGAACATCCTCAGTACATGATAAAAAAGGACTATCTTCGGCTGAAAACGAATCGATTCTTAATGCATATGACCATCGTTCTGTCGAAGCATATCGTCAGGCTAAGTTAGAAGGACCCTTCGAGAGCATCGAGGAGTGCCTGACGTTCTTTGGTGATATCGGGATGCCATTAGACATGTTCTACAGGATAAAAGGTTTCGATATCAGTGAATGGGAGAACATGCGCAGGTCGGGTAGAGTGCTCCTTGGGCGGTTCCTTCATGGGCGAGTGAGATATGTTCTATCAAAGGATGCACCTGCTTATGTAGCGGCCTATCGTAATATATCAATAAAAGGCGTGGACCAGGAGATAATGGAGGAGATCAGGCAGCGCGGCGATGGTATATCCATGCGGCAGATCGTAAGTAGGCTGAAGATGCCCAAAGATCAGGTGAAAGATAGCATAGATCGCCTCGATAAGAGCATGTACATCGTCCGCCGCTACGAGGAAAGGGAAGAATGGTCATCTGAGAATCTCTACATCCCTTACGATTCACCGGAATATTCGGGGGAGGCGATGACCGAGATAGTTTCCAGGTTCATAAGGGCGTATGGGCCAGTATCACTTTATTCGATAATGTCCTACACTCAGTTCCCCATCGCTGAGATAAGTGCGGTCCTCAAGAGTTTGGTACTTACGACCATATCCGTGGGCGAGGCAAGGGAGGAAATGTACCTCTTCAAGGACGAGCTTACAGGATTGAAAGACGCACAGAAATCGAACAGCCCGCGAGGGTCGTTTCTCTCATGACCCGAGCGTTCAAAGCTTGTGGGCAACAATGCTGCGAGGTATGGGATTGCCGGATATTCCCGATAATCTCGAACGGCCGCTTGATAGGTGGCGTAGAGAAATGGAATATGAGCGGATGTATAGATCAGGGAACTTAATCTTCAGGACCCTTTAGCCCTCCATGATGCTTTGACCGCACTGGACTCGTTCATGCGATTCTATAACATGAATGGCTATGATATAATCCGCATACGCGAGGTTCTCGGAAAATCTCCTGACCAGGTGCCAGATGATGTTGCCAGTGTTCTTTCTGAGCATGGGTATATAAAAATAGACGACATGTTCGTCAAAGGTAACCTTACATCTGTCCATTATCCTTGGGAGGACATTCTTTCATATGTACTTTGGAAGCAAAGGGTGGCGGTCAAGAGACGCTATCCTAACGTAATGGAAGCAGCCAGGGCCTTAGGTGGCCTTCGTTCTGATTCTGCTGCTGCTATCCGCTGCAATGTAAAGGTGCCGTTGAAGAAAATGTTCGAGATGGGGTTCTTAGTGAAACTTCAGGCCATTCCAGACTATGTAACGTACTGCACGATGGACTTTGCGAAACTATGTCGGAGAGCAAAGGACAGAAAAATGACCGAAAATATGGTCGCCATCATGGGCATGGTCCGAAAGAATAAACCTCTGTCCAGAAAACAACTTTTCGACACCTCTCCTATTGGCCATAGGGACACTTATGAGGCCTTAAAGGAACTTAATAATGGTTCCATTATATATACAGACCAAAATAAGCGCATAAAGGAAGTACCCGATCTGGATATGGCCGTGGAGGAAGCAAGAAAGGAAGCGGTCCGGCTGATATTCAGGTCATATGGCATCTTTTCTGCTGAGAACCTCTCATCATATATGAAATATGAACTGCCGATGAGAGAGCTAAGGAGCATACTAGCAGAGCTCGAGAGGGAAGAGTTCCTGGTGAAAGGTTTCCTTATCGAGGGGGACGATACAGTGCATTGGGTCCTTAAGGAGGATGTGGAGCGTATCGATTCTGTCAAATCTGATACATCCATTGTTCTTCCACCGGAGGATAATCTGCATACTTATCTTCAATCATGGATACGGCAGATGCTCGGTGGGAGCAACTACTCGATAATACTCGAAGGTTCAAAGATGATCGGTTCTTTCAGGGGAAAAACAAAGGGACAGGACATAATCATTCAGGAATTCATAGGGGAGCAGAAAGCAAGAGATGTCCTAACAAGATACCTTCACGAATCCGGTCTGACCATGCGCAATGGTGGTGATGATACGGTTCCGGATTGGGAGATATTGGATTTCTACGAGAAGACGCATCCTGGCGAGGTATAGGATAGGCCCCCTTGGCTCCTATATCTCTTGGCATGTGACCATCCCGGCCTTGGACGGCCTATTTTTCCTTTATCTCCATTCTTAGTGATCTAAGGTCGCTGTCGAACGAGACCATAGGGGCGGAAAGTATAGTTTCTCGGGCAGTCGAGGCATTGGTCACCCTTGTACCGTTTGGTCATCTGCATAAGAGGCTTCCTTCTCCTCGATAGCGTAGACACATTATTGATGAACGTAGCAGTGGGACGTCATCATGATGTCGCTATAGTACACTACTTTCCAACAATTCTATATGAGAAGTGTACCTTTCCAAGCTATCCAGATAATAGCGAGTCTTAAATATCGTTAATGAGTTAACACCCCTTATGAAGATCCCGTGTGAACTTATTGTCTGGTATGTCCTCCCATCCATCCGAAGGGAATTGGCAAAAGATCTTGTGGACAAATATCACATGACCCAGGCAGAGGTCGCTCGTAAGTTCGGTGTAACAGATGCAGCAATATCACAATACCTTAAATCGAAGCGCGGGACCAACAAAGAGCTGGAGAGCAGCGGCAAATATGAAGAGTTCAAGGTTGAAGTGGACAAAGCTGCACAGCGTATCGTCGACGGGTCGGACATTGTAACTGAAACCTGCCGCATATGCGAAATGGTCAAGAAGAGCGGCATGCTGGTAAAGGTCTATGAGGTCCATACTGGAGTAAAGGCGCCTAGCTGCGTATGTCCAGAATGCATATTATAGATACATGCGCGACCCCCACTTCAAAATGGGCTCTTTTTACTGACCCCGTTTTTATCGACCTCACATTGCGCCATGTAGAAGGCGTTCGATAGAGATATGACCGAGGGCGGATCATATGGTCATGTCGGCTATATTCTCAGCACGTTCTTCGATCGCTCAGCAGGTCTTCTCGTTAGCCCCATTCATTTCGTTCTTTCTCGAACGCTCCTCTGCGATGTAGAGATATTCCTGAGCGTACCCTGCGTAAGGGCCGAAATACTTTCTTGCGTAGGAACTTACCTTCTTGTAGCTTCCGCTCACACAGTATCTTTCTCTCATCGCTCTAGCGATCCTTTACGTCAACAGGGCAAGCCTGAAGGTGACCTAGCGAAAAGAGAGCGATGCAGTCCGCCACTTTATCGCCGATCCCTTTCACGGTCTTCAGATATTCGATCGCATGTTCATAGTCCAGCGATCGCAAATATATTAGATCAAAATCGTTCGTGCGGACCCGCTCCGCATACTCCAGTAGCCACTCAGCTCTATATCCTAAACGGCAATCGTTAATATTCTTACTCTCATCCACTAACTGTTCTGATGTAGGGAATGAATATCTATTCTCAGATATTTTATTGCCATACGTCACGCAGACGTTCTCTATCATCTTTTTTATTCTAGGAACATTAGAATATGATGCTAGTAGATATGATGCAGAGCATTCCCAGATATCCTGTCGTATCAGCCTAAGACCTTGGAAATGCTTTAGGAGCTCTGCAATACAAGGGTCCTTGGATATATCTGGATAGATGATCCCAAGGTCATCATCGAGCCTCAGATAGTTCGAGATCTCCTGATCGTCCATGCCCTTTATCTCGAGATCATTACCAGTCTGTCGGAGCTCGATCAGGCGGCCTCCAACGACCCCTTTCCATGTGTCGCCCTCTTTGCTCCATCTGAATACCTGGCCGCTATCAAGTGTATGGTCAAGGTCAAGGCAGTGTACTTTCATCGCTTCTTCCTTGCCACAAATATCATATGTTCGCTTTCTGATGTAAAGCGAGCGCCATAGTAATCCCCATATGTCTCCATGATTCAAGGCCACATCTCTCCATTAATTCAATGGCTTCCCTTAGGAAGAGATATCTAATTGTGAATATCGATGTGATCCTTCTTAATGGCCTATCTTGACGGGATATATCATAAAAATAATGGACGGTGGTCCTTTGGTTGGGTGAATCAAAGGTCTGAGCTTCGAACCAACTAATTACCTCTCCTTGGCTGGTCAGCTTCGTGCCCCGGTGCCTTAGTAGGCCCTGAGGCCGGTCTAACTTGGGATTAAATACAGAAAAACTGAACAACCCATCATCCATAAGGTGTGTGGCAACATTATTCAAGGCCTGCTCCTGGTCTTTTGTAGTAAGAAGATGCAAGAAGGAGTTGGAAGGCATTACTATCAATTTGAATTTTTTATCAAGCTTGACGTCCCTTACGTCGCCTTGTACTATCTCGATACGTTGCTGGGTAGCTGCATCCAGGAACGATATCTTTGTCGTACACTCATCTAGCATTGAGGGGCTCCTATCAACCCCGGTTATATCATATCCAGCCTTTGCAAATGGTACTAGTACCCTTCCAGTACCGCTCATCAGCTCCAGAACAGGGCCTCCTGTCCTTTCTGCTAGCTTTAACAAGAAATCGACATCGTCGCGGTACTCTTCATTCCATAAGTCATAGTACTTTGAGGAAGCTTCGTATAGATCTAGATTCTCGGTCTCAAAGCTTATATCCGATTCGTCTAAGGAGCTCTCTTCTTTTTTTGACATCCTCATCGTTCTCAACTCCTAGCGGAACCTGGCCATCGATCGTTCCTATTATTCCTCTCCCATTTGAGGTCTCTGCAACAAGCATCTCTGCATCATTTGCTGTAGCGCAAAAGATGCTGCACACCTCAGGGACATCCTTTATCGTCCTTAGCACGTTAATAGGGTATGCGCCCTTGATAATGATCACGAAAGAATGTCCAGCGGCTATCTTGACGGCATTCTGAGTTGCATATTTTATTAGCTCTGCATCATTGCCTTCAGTCCTGATCAATCTATCGCCTGAAGCTTCGCAGAAAGCTATCCCGAATTTTATCCCCGGGACCGCATTCACTAGGGCCTCGTACAGGTCTTCAGCGGTCTTTATAAAATGTGCCTGTCCGATAATAATATTGGAGTCTGCCGGTTTTTCGATCGCCACAGCCTCAGTTCTCATGAGCCTCTCCGTATTATGAATTCAAATGCGTACATAAATAATATGGCAGGATAATCTTATCTTTCGGTCCGTAGATGACTATAGCATGCTTTACTGTCGGTCCGGCAGGGTACCCGCCTGGAAGTAAGGGCGGGGTGCAGGCGGTAGAAAGGACCAAGGCCCTTGGGCTTAATGCGATCGAGGTGCAATTTGGTCGTCAGGTGAATATATCTGAGGACAAGGCCAGGGAAATAGGGGCAAAGGCCGTGGAAATAGGCGTTCTACTTAGCGCCCATGCACCTTACTATATAAATTTCAACTCATCTTCGGAAATAATCGAGAAAAGCAAGGACTGGTTGCTACGTTCGTTAAGGGTCGTGGATGCGATGGGCGGGCGTATCGTCGTTGTCCATGCTGCCTCATACATGGGCAAAGAGCCAAATGAAACAACAGAAGCAGTGATCGAAGGCCTTCAGACAATAAAAGAAGCAATGGAAAAGGAATCATTGACGCCGGTCATTGGTCTAGAGACGATGGGTAAGGTCGGGTCCTGGGGAACATTGCAGGAAATAAATGCAGTAATGAAAAAGGTGAAGGGCGTAGAGCCAGTTGTTGATTTCGCACATATACATGCTCGCGGACAAGGATGTCTGCGCACTTCGGATGATTTCCGTGGGGTGCTTGATGAGCTGACATCGATCCATAGTGGCCATTTGCATTTCCATTACAGTTGTATCGAATATACATCCAAGGGGGAGAAGAGGCATTTGTTATTGGAAAAGAAAGATCCCGATTTTTCATTGCTAGCTCCTTTGCTAAAGTCATGCAGCAGGGATGTGACACTGATATCTGAAACACCAGATCCGTCAGGGGATGCAGTAAGGATGCTTAGCGAACTAAGGGCCTGAGATCCTTCTGGACCATGATGTGCGCCACGTCCGATCGCTCCCGTCATATGTCGGGACCATCGGAGGTCCCAGAACATGAGCAGGTGATGATGGCAAAGAAACTTATAAATCAAGGGATGGCGTGAAGGAGCATCGAGGCCACTGTAGCTCAGCGGCAAACTGGGCGGTCAACGCTCAGATCGCGAAAGAGCGACAGTTTCGTAAACTGTAGGTCGGGGGTTCGAAACCCTCCAGTGGCTCCATTTTTCCTTTTACAGGTCGTGGAGCAGGAAGGCCCAGGAATAAATTCCGGGATGAATTGCGGTAGATCTTCTAAGTACGCTCATTTTGATAGATTTCAAGCCATCATACCGCCGCACCTCAATGGGCGTGCAAGTTCTGGCATCGAACGTGCTTCATTCGGAAGTACGGTTGACCGCATCGGCCAAAGATGTCGTTCAAGCTCATCCTGACCATAGGTGCCGGTCGATCGCACCGGAACAGGGATCCGTGCGAGGGCCGCATTGATACGTCCTAAGAGACTCTGCCATGAACATACTGACCTCAGGATCCCACGAACTCGTTCGTGGGAGTTTCGAATAACAAGAAAACCTAGCCCGCTGGGACAGGTCAGTTCAGGTTTTATCCTTGCGCAGATGTTCTTTTACTATCTTTATCGCACAGACATCCCCGCACATGGAGCATCCTTCGCTCTCTGCCGTCCTGCCCCTTGAACGATACTCCCGAGCCTTTTTTTCATCCAGCGCCTCACGGTACATGGCTTCCCAATTAAGGTCCTCTCTTGCTCTAGCCATGCGATCGTCCCTATCTCGCCCCCTCCCAAGTGCTATGTCGGCAGCGTGGGCCGCGATCTTTGATGCGATAAGTCCTTCCTTAACATCGGCAGGAGTTGGCAGGGAAAGGTGCTCCGCTGGGGTAACATAGCATAGGAAATCGGCCCCATTGTATGCTGCTATGGCTCCCCCTATCGCAGCCGTTATATGATCATAACCTGGTGCTATATCCGTTACCAGCGGTCCGAGGACATAGAACGGAGCGCCGTCGCACACACTTTTCTCGAGCTTTACATTGGCAGGGATCTGGTCCATTGGTACATGTCCTGGGCCTTCTACCATGGCCTGTACCCCTTTCTTTCTTGATCGCTTTACCAGCTCTCCTAATATCAGAAGCTCCTGGACCTGTGCGGGGTCCGTGGCATCATGAAGGCATCCTGGTCTCATACCATCGCCCAGGGAGAGGGTGAACTCGTACTCCTTGGCAAGCTCTAGCAAGTAGTCAAAGTCATGATAGAGCGGGTTCTCCTTTTGATTGTGGATGATCCAGGCTACAAGGAAGGACCCGCCTCTTGAGACAACGTCCATTAGCCTTCCAGCGCGCTTTAGATGCTCTACGCTCTCTAAAGTTATCCCACAATGGACGGTCATGAAATCAACACCGTCCTTTGCATGCTGGACTATACCATTGAAGATGTCGTCCTCGTCCATGTCAACGACGGCGCTCTTCCTTGCCATCTTGAGGCCGGTCTGATAAATGGGCACGGTGCCTACCGGCAGCTTAGTGCTGGAGATGATCTTTCGGCGAATGGCATCAATATCCCCTCCAGTACTGAGGTCCATGATCGCATCGGCCCCATACCGCTCAGCGATATGGACCTTTTCAAGCTCCTCTTCAATGTCAACTAGGTCCCTGGACGTGCCTATATTGACATTGACCTTGACCGACATGCCTTCGCCTATCGCACAAGGTCGTGGAGCATGGAGCGGGTTGTAGGGTATTACCAAATGTCCGTTGGACAATCCACGTTCAAGCAGTCCAACCTCGACGCCCTCAACTTTGGCGGCAGCCTCTATTATGCTACTGTCGATCGAACCCGTTCGGGTCATGGTACCACACTAAGTCTAACTTCCTAGTTCCTAATGATCTTTGTGCCGATGTCTTCCAAAAAGACCGGTTAATGGAGCCGTTTATCATGTATGGAGGTTTTGTCGATTTTACTTATATAGCCAGATGCTAAAAGAAGGGTATATATAGCAAAATAGTATTACTAAGCATATCAGCTAAGGATATGGGATGCACGTGATTCTGCCCTTTGACGACGATTTGTTCAGACGATCTGCCGTGGGCGATCCCGTTCTTGCTGATTGAGGTTTGATCATGGAAGATAGTAGTTATGGCGCAGACGCGATACAGGTGCTAGAAGGGCTTCAAGCGGTCAGAAAGCGCCCTGGAATGTATATTGGTAGCACCGACGAGCGTGGTCTTCATCATCTTGTCTATGAGGTGGTTGACAATAGCATAGATGAGGTCATGCAGGGGGTCTGCACTAAGATCGATGTGAGCGTGAATGCGGATGGGAGCATAACCGTATCCGATGACGGAAGAGGGATACCTACTGGCATCATTGAGAAGTATGGCAAGCCTGCGGTAGAGATGGTGCTTACACATTTGCATGCAGGTGGTAAGTTCGACCGCAAGAGCTACAAGGTCTCAGGAGGCCTTCATGGCGTCGGCCTAAGTGTCGTCAATGCACTTTCCGAGTTCCTGGAGACAACGGTCAAGAGGGAAGGCAAAGTGCAAATGATGCGTTGTGAGCGAGGCGTCATAGTAGAGCATCTCCATGTTGTTGGCGACTCGACCGAGACTGGAACAACACAGCACTTTTTACCGGACCATGAGATATTTGAGACACTGGACTTCAATGATGATACCGTGTCGCACTTCCTTCAGGATATGGCATACCTGAACAGAGGGGTCAGGATAAACTTCAAGGACCTTCGCCCAGGTAAGGAAAGAGAAGAGGTATTTCATTTCGAGGGAGGTATCGTCGAGTTCGTGGAGCACATAGACAAGAACAAAGTGCCCATGCATGATAAACCGATATACCTTAGGTGCGAACGCGACAACGTCCTTATTGAAGTGGCGATGCAGTACACCGATGCTTTCAGCGAAAGCGTGTATTCGTATGTCAATAATATTAACACCGTAGAGGGCGGCACGCACGTCATGGGGTTCCGTTCTGCCATCACTAGGACGCTTAACGATTATGGGAAGAACTATAATTTCATCAAGAACAGCGAGGAGAGTCTCACTGGTGATGATGTCCGGGAAGGCTTAACTGCTATCATTAGCGTAAAGATCCCGGAACCACAGTTCGAAGGCCAGACAAAGACAAAGCTAGGCAACAGCGAAATAAAAGGGATAGTTGACTCTTGCGTCTATGAAAAGTTCTACCAGTTCTTTGAAGAGAACCCGAAGGTAGCAGAGGCATGTGAAAAACGTTGCATACTGGCATATCAGGCCAGGGAGGCAGCTCGCAAGGCACGTGAGCTCACAAGGCGCAAAGGGTTCCTGGATGGCGCTAGTCTACCTGGAAAGTTGGCGGACTGCCAGGAGAAGGACCCTGCACGTTCTGAGATATTCATTGTAGAAGGGGACTCTGCAGGCGGATGCTTTTCCGGGGATACCAAGGTCGCTCTTGCCGACGGAAGGGATGTAAGCTTTGAGGACCTGGTCCGAGAGCAGGATGAAGGGAAGGAGCACTTCTGCTACACGATATTGGCAGATGGGTCCATAGGCATTGAGCGCGCGACCAACGTTCGCATGACAAAGCGTGATTCAGAAGTCATGAGGGTGACGCTGGACAATGGCAGGATGATAACCTGTACCCAGGACCATCCTTTCATGATGCGCGATGGGACTTACAGGGAAGCGATGGACCTGCCCATTGGTGGATCCTTAATGCCCCTTTACCTAAGGCCATTCGTCAAAGAGGAACAAAGCCTCTTGCCCAGCTGCCACGGCATGGTCTGGGACCCAATGTCGGAGAGATGGCTTTCAGTTCATTGTCCGGGCATCCAATGTGGATGTACATCTGCTATGCAGCTTGAGGAAGGCGAGAATGGGGAGCAGGACGCGGTCAGTTGTTATAATCATAAAGTGATCTCCATCGAACGACTTGAAGAGCGCATGGATGTATTCGATCTTGAAATGCCAGGATCGCACAATTTCGCTCTTGCTGCAGGTATTTTCGTACATAATAGCGCAAAGCAGGGGCGAAACCGTGAGTTCCAGGCCATACTGCCGCTCAGAGGGAAGATACTTAATGTCGAGAAGTCCAGGCTCGATAAGATACTGAAAAGCAATGAGATAAGGAATCTAATAACCGCATTGGGTGCGGGCATAGGTACCGACTTTGATGTCAGCAAAGCAAGGTATCATCGCATAATAATCATGACGGATGCGGATGTGGATGGGGCACATATAAGCACCCTATTGCTGACCCTTTTCTATAGGTATATGCGGCCACTGATGGAAAATGGATTTGTGTACATAGCACAACCACCACTTTACAAGGTTTCCAGGGCTGGTAAGGACATCTATACTTACACAGAAAGGGACCGTGCCGATGCCTCAGAAAGACTAGGAAAGGGTGCGACCATCCAGCGGTACAAAGGTCTTGGTGAGATGAACCCACATCAGCTGTGGGAGACCACGATGGACCCGACCGTACGACGAATGAAGAAGGTAACAATAGAGGATGCTCAGAGGGCAGACGAGCTGTTCACGATACTTATGGGTGATGCTGTCCAGCCGCGTAAGGAGTACATAACAGCCCACGCTAAAGAAGTCGAGAACCTGGACATATGAGGCGATACTACATGTCAGATAATAACGATCAAAACAAGAAGGAAGAGGTGGTCGAAGATGCGACCGCAGCTATCCCTTTGCCAGTTCAATCAAATCCTAACGAGATATTAAGGCCGATAGAATATGAGATGAAGAAATCATACATCGATTATGCGATGAGCGTGATAGTAGGCCGTGCTCTTCCAGATGTTAGGGACGGCCTTAAGCCCGTTCATCGTAGGATACTATATGCGATGTACGACATGGGGATCGCCTCAAATAAACCTCATAAGAAGAGCGCCAGGGTCGTCGGTGAATGTTTCATCGCTGGAACACGCGTTCTTACACAGCACGGTCTCATCCCTATCGAGAAGGTCAAGGTAGGAGATATCGTCTATACGCAGAATGGCAAATGCCCTGTCTCTGAACTATATGAAATGCCTGAGAGGGACCTCGTGCGCATAACCCTGGAAAGCGGCCTTTCTGTAACGGCTACGCCAAGTCAGCTCATAAAGGTCATCAGCAAAGACCTTACCTATCAATGGAAGGCAGCGAAGGATATCACGGACGAAGATCATGTGGTCATGAGGATCGACTACCCGAAGGACCTCCCATATGTTACCCTTCCGGACCTTAATGGCAGAAAAGTGAGTCTGGATGAGAACCTGGCCTACCTGTTAGGACAATTCCTGTCGGATGGGAACTTTAGGGGTGGGCACAAAGACTCTGACGATCCTAGCCAGCTCAACTTCTATAGCAGCTCTTCGGTCGTCATCGATAAGGTGCGAACATCACTGGAAAAGGTATTCGATCACGGTGGTCAAATAGAGGAGCTCACGGAATATGAGAAAGATGGAACCCTCATGTACCGCATCAGGGTGAGCTCCGTCGTAGCCAATATGTATCTTAGGTCCATCTTTGGCGTTGATGACGCATGGAACGCGATGACAAAGCATGTCCCAGAATCGTTATTCCGCTCTCCTAGGTCCGTTATCGCCGCGTTATTGTCCGGTATCATAGATGGCGATGGAAGCGTGAATGCGAACAGGAATGTGGTACAATATGGGACCGTCTCTAAGCGAATGGCGGACGACATACAGACCCTATACCAAGGCATTGGGGTCATGAGCAGACGTTACGTTCAACCATCTGATCAGGACCACACCAAATGGTCAGGGGACGAAATAGTCCGGTCCAAGCTCGATCTCTTCAGCATCGAAGTGGAGAGAATATCTGCCAGGACGCTCGCTCGTGAACTGAAATTGGCGAACGAACAGAAGCAAGAGAGGCTAGAACGGATCCTGAGCTCGCCGATCGAAATGAGCAACATCAATGAGATCAATGGCTCTGTGAGAACGATTACAGAACTTTCAGACCATCACATGGACGGAGGGTGGTGCAAGGACATCGGTGAAATAAAGTTCAGCGATGAAATCGCATACCCAGATGCATGTGCGATGGGGTATTCTTCAGACCTGGAGGACATGGCCATCGAGCACATGCCTGTAGAAGGGCGGGGCGCGCACTTAAAGCCCCAACAGCTCGGTCCAAGGTATTCAAAATTCATAGATGAGATGATGGAGAACGGTGTGTACTTCATCGGTGTCTCCAGGATCGAAGCAGCACCTGCAGAACATACATACGACATGCAGGTGTCCGGTCAGCATGAGTTCGTAGCGAATGGCATCGTGGTACACAATTGTCTTGGTAAGTACCACCCGCATGGTGACACGGCCGTATATGACTCCCTTGTCAGGATGGCCCAAAGCTTTTCGCTCAGATATATGCTCATAGACGGACAGGGAAATTTTGGCTCGGTCGATGGTGACTCTGCAGCTGCGATGAGGTATACGGAATGCCGTCTTGACCCCATAGCCGATGAGATGCTAGAAGATCTCGATAAAGAGACAATCGATTGGGTGGACAACTTCGATGGTTCATTAAAAGAGCCGCAGGTGCTCCCCTCAAAGCTGCCGAACCTCCTGGTCAACGGATCGTCCGGGATCGCGGTCGGGATGGCGACCAACATTCCTCCACACAATCTAAGGGAGATATGTGACGCGCTGGTTCATCTGATCGATAATCCAAATGCGGACTTTGTCGAACTGATGAACTTTGTTAAAGGACCCGACTTCCCGACGGGGGGCATAATCTACGGTATCAATGGAATAGTCGAGGCATATTCTACTGGGAAAGGGCGGCTCAAAGTTAGGGCAAAAACATCAATGGAAGAAAAGGATGGACGGAAGCGGATAATCGTAACCGAGATACCTTATCAGGTGAACAAATCCAATCTGATAGAGAGCATAGCTGAGCTTGTTAAGGACAAGAAGATCGAAGGAATATCCGACCTTAGGGATGAGAGCGATAGGGACGGTATGCGCATCATGATAGAGCTGAAGAGGGACACGATGGAAGAGATAGTCCTTAACCAGCTCTTCTCGCATACCCAGATGGAGGTCACCTTCGGTGTCATTAATCTCGCTCTTGTGAAGAATGAGCCTAAGGTCATGACCCTTCGCGACATGATGTCCCAGTACCTGATCTATCGTCAGGAAGTAGTGACACGCCGTACCCAGTTCCAGCTTAACGAGGCAAGAGCAAGGGATCACATCCTGCAAGCGCTCATAAAAGCGGTGGACGCGCTCGATGAGACGATACGGTTGATCAGGGAAGCGCAGACCTCAGAAGAGGCACGTAACCATCTGATGGTAAGGTTCGAGATAGACGATATCCAGGCCAAGGCCATACTAGAGATGAGACTGCGCGCCCTCACAGGTCTCGAGATCGAGGACCTGCGCAAAGAGTTCACAGAGATAGAAAAAAGGATAAGCGAACTGGAGGCCATTCTGGCTGATCCCTCTAAGATCCTTGCGATAATAAGGGATGAGCTATTGGTCATCAAACAGACATACGGTGATGACCGCAGGACCGAGATAGTAGCTGATGCGGGTGAGATGGATATAGAAGATCTCATCCCGAACGAGGAGATGGTCATCATGATCAGCAGCGATGGATACATCAAGCGTCTTCCGCTTGATTCCTACAAGCAGCAGCATCGTGGTGGACAAGGTCTTCTCGGAATGGAAACGAAGGAAGAGGACCATGTAGTAGACCTCTTTGTCAGTATGACTCACAATCTTATCCTATTCTTCACGAACCGGGGTAAGGTGTACGGTATGAAAGCATACCGCATCCCTGTAGGTAGTCGCCATTCAAAGGGTAAGCCAGTGATCAATCTGCTCCCTAAGCTAGAAGATGGGGAATATGTAGAGGCGAACATGTCCTTGGATGCTTTCAATGACCATTTTGACCTGGTGTTCGCTACCCGGAATGGTATAGTCAAGAGGACATCCTTGAACGAGTATCGCAATATCCGCTCGAACGGCATCATCGCGATAAGTCTAGAGGACGGCGATGTGCTGGTCGACGTAAAACTTGTAGAAGAAGGGAATGAGATAATCCTTGCTACAAGGGGTGGTCAGGCAGCCCATTTCGATGTCACAGAGGTGCGTTCTGTCGGAAGACAGGCCATCGGGGTCATAGGTATGAGGCTCGATGAAGGGGACAGTGTTGTAAGTATGGCAGTGGTAAGGCCTGATGATAAGCTTCTCAGCATAACCCAGAATGGATATGGGAAGATCTCTCAAGTGTCTGAATATAGGAAGACGCACCGTGGAGGAAAAGGCGTAATATCCATCAAGACCACGGACCGCAACGGAGCACTCGTATCTGTCAGAATGATAACTGATGACGACCAGGTGTTACTTACCACCAATCAGGGAAAGGTCATCAGGGTCCCAGCAGAAGAGATAAGGACTATGGGAAGGTCGACCCAGGGGGTCACCATCATGGACCTCTCTGAGGGCGACATGATAACTGCGGTCGTACGCCTTATCGGGGAGAAGGATGTTAAGATCGTCGCGAGCACCGAATTAAAAGAGGATCTCTCCATCTTGCCTGCTGAGAAAGAGGACGAAGTCCGCGAGCCTGACAAGGAAGATGAAACGTAGGTCTCATCTTTCTCCTTTTTTTTACTTTAGCTGAATTGACCCCCCGCGCAGGCTGGGGGGGTCTCGCTCGCTTAGTTCAGAACCATCAGTAAAGTATGGATAATAATGTTAATGAGCTTTGAGCAAGCAGCCCAGATGATGCAAGGGGTCCCGCGCTTCTTTCTAGGCCCCCCGCCCTAACCTGGTCAAGGAGTTTTAGAGCAGGGGGATGTGCATGACGGCACTGAACAGCTCCATTTGGTATGGATCGACCTAGTTTTACAGATAGGCTCTCATATTGAGATATCAAGGGTCGTCAGGGGGAGGCGTGGGCTGTCTATTGTTCATTCTCTCATTTATTTCAGTAATGAGCCTATCTGGGTCTGTATAATATGCTGAAATGATCTTGGCGACCTGACGGTAGTTGTTCACGTTCGTGCTTTTCATATATTCCAAAATAAGGACACGACGTTTGACCTCGCGCTCCATGTCGCTTGGTGACCAATTGCGCAACGCCCTGACCGTCTCGTAAGTGTAGGAATGGCCTGAGAATGAGAATGTATCATTGGTCGGGTCCCAGGAAAAGACAGAGTTGGTTATCAGTTCATCTGTTTCTGGGTCCATCCCAACTATCTCGGTTAGGCCTTTCACTCTTCTGGTCATCTTTTTGCCGACCTTTACCTGTGCTTGAAGAAGTACGATCTTTAGAGAGGTCATTAAGGCACGAGGCAGGTTTATCGGTTCATTCTCCAGTCTATGGATCATTGACCTGACGTCCTCTGCGTGGAACGTCGAGTAGGATACATGGCCGGTCGCCATTGCCTGGAAGATGACATACGCTTCTTTCCCACGGACCTCTCCGACCATAAGGTACTGAGGTCTTTGTCTCAATGCGGCGGTTAAAAGGTCATACATATCTATGTTCCCGCTCTCGGCTTTTCCTTCACCACCAAAGCTCTCCCTTGTGACCGCTGGGATCCAGTTCTCATGAGGGAGGTTAAGTTCTCTCGTATCTTCGATAGATACTATCTTCATCTGAGGGGGTATGAATAGCAGGACGGCATTGAGCGTCGTCGTCTTACCGGACGCGGTGCCTCCGCATACAAGCATAGATGATCCGTACTCGGTAAGAGATCCAAAGATATGCCATCATTTCTGTGCTCATAGTTCTGAAGTTCAAAAGATCGATAGGGGTGTATGGGTCGTCCCTGAACCGCCTGATGGTAAAGGATGAGCCCCTAGTAGTGATACATCTGCCAAGTGTAGCGTTTAAGCGTGATCCGCCTGGCATTGTTGCATCCAGCATCGGGTTAGCTAGCGAGATATGTTTGCCACATTTCTGTGATAACCAGATAATGAACGAATCCAGTTCTGTCTCGTTATTGAAAGAGACATTGCTCTTTATGCTGCCGTATTTCCTATGATAAATGTACAATGGGATACCGACCCCATCGCATGAGCAGTCCTCTATGTTCGGGTCCATGAGCATCGCTTCAATGACCCCAAAGCCGACAAGGTCTCGTCTTAGATAGTATAACATGCGTTGTTTGGATATCTGCGGCACTTCCGTACCAAGCCATTCTAATACGATATCCATTGCGTCCTCCAATATTATTCTTCTTTCTTCAGGCCTCTTTTTGTCGGCGCTGTTCAGGGACAGGATGAGATCTTTCTTTAGCGTATCCAATAGCTTTCTCTCATCATCGCTCAATTGTGGCTCTATGACCTCGTAGAAATACTCACTGGTCGTTGGATCATAGGTTATCCGTATGTATGAATAGGATCGTTCGATGGTTATGACCTCGACCTCAGTTATAGAAGGATTCCAAGATCTTTGGCATCTCGGTGACCTGCATATGAGCTGCTTCTGCACCATTTTTTCTAGTAGAAACGTTCGAGGCCCTTCCTGAGCTGTGAGAGCAATGAAGGCCGGCTTGGTGCGGTATCGTTGGTCTTTGCATTATCTTCGGTAGGCATTGTCTTTTCTACGGACTCAGGAGCTTTTCGATCCTCAATTTCGGATGAGGAAACCATCACAGCACCCTCATACCTATGAGCCCGATGACAAGCATTATGAAACTGTGTTTCATACCACTCGAAATCCGGCCATTCTCAAGCACCCCTGCTAATATCCCATCACCCATCGCGTGTATGACCACGGATATTATGAACAGGGTCTGGATGGTCGGTATGATATTTGCCTGGATGCTCACAGGCAAGACTGAGGAAGCAGTGCTCGATCCATTGATTATCGACGTTCCAGCCATGCTCATCTGCGGGAAAAAGCTTGTATTCAGTATCAGAACAGTAAGAATGAAGACAGCGAACGAAATATAGATGACCACGGTATAAGTGGACATTGTGATGCTCCTTTCCTTTTGATCCAATATGCTCTCTCTTACATCATGAGATGCCATTGTTAGCACGTCAGAAACATGCCCGCCTGCATCGTTAGCCTTAATGATGATGGAAGTGACCCTCTTAACAAGGGGCGAATCGACACAGTTCCGCGAATAGCCTCATAGCGTCCGACGCTGGAACTCCCCAATCGATCTGAGCTGCCATCCTGCGTATCTCTGGTGAAAGTCGTCCATAGCGTCCCTTAGAGGCAGCCTTAATAGCCTCCGCTAAGGTCATTCCGAACCTTCCAGCCTCAGCCACATCACGCAGGAAATCCGGCAATCTTGCTTCTATGTCCCTGATACGTCTCTGTCTACTGCTCGTGTAAAAGCCATATGGGCCAGTTATTATCATCAGGCCAATGAAGACGAAGTCTATCCATTCTAGTGGGGTATCGATGATACCGACGGCATCAAGGTACCCAAGGATGAAGACCAAAGCACCTACAGCAATGCCCGAGACAAGAATGGCATTGCTATAGTCCCTTTTTTTCAGATTTAGCTGATCAAGATCAAGAGTGTCATTTTTTGTCATGGTCTCACCTAGAACGATGACTCCTTCGTCATGTTCCATACATAGAATATGAACGCGGATTGGGACAACGGTAGCATGAACATGATGACCAACTCAAGCAGAGAGACGGTCATGGCAGTGTTCCCTCCGCTGCCCGGTATTATGGCCATTATAGCCAAGATTATCACAAGGAAAAGGGGGAAAGCGACCACAACGGTAACAAAGGACTCGGCTATCAATCCAAGTGACTCTAGTTGCGATCTCATCTCCAGCTTGTTCTCTTTTTGGTATTGTTCTGCCTTTTGGATGAAGTATGGCTTAAGCTGACCGCCAGAGGTCGATGTTGTGACCACGCCTTGCAAAAAATCCTGGAATTTCGTGGAAGGTGTTCGTTGAGCTGCTCTTTTGATCGCTGTCAGTATATCCATACCAAGAAGTTCAGTGTCCCTGGAGATCCATTCGGCTTCACTCTTTATCTCCCCATATATGTCTTGCTTGGCAAGCTCCCTGAATATCACATCGACGTTCACATCAGCTGATGCTAAAGCCGATATGAAGTTCATGGCTGGACCTAACCTTTTATTGATGTCCCTTGCGCGTGCATTGGCTTTTGAGCTAGGTCCTGACATCAGCACAATGTATGCTGTGATCGTTGGCATTATGGCAATGATAAGGAATATGACCAGTACGAAAGCGACCGATGAATGAGCGCTTGATAGGATGGCTAAGCTCAGCACGCTCGCCACGAAGATCATGACCAGAAAGACAAGGATACAGGTCGTCCAGACATATGACAGGAACTCCTCAGGGCGCATGCGGATATGTGCCATCAGAAGCTGCTGTTCAAGCTTAGGGTCAGGTTTGTACCTTGAGCCAGATGTCTTACCAGTGACCTTCCAACAGAACATCTGATAGCTGGTCAGATCAATATGATCGAAGGGCCCATTCTTCTGGTACCCCTTAGTTGCCAATGAGAACCCCTCCTTCTTGGAGCTCCTTGCGGACCTTGGAGATTACCTTCTCTGGATCCTTATTGTATGCATTGATCAGATTCCAGATCTTACGGTGATCATCCACGTCCATGAACTGTCAGATATCTTATGATATCGGCCCTGCGCTGAAACTCTTCCATGAGCTGGTCAAGGGTCATCCCCCTCGTTTCCATTATCTTATCGAAAAGGAAACTATGGCCTTTGTAAACGAACCTGTCCGTGATCTGGTCCCACTCGAACACAGTGTTCGATATCAGCTCATTGGTGTCCGGTTCGAACCCAACAAGCTCAATGACCTGCTTTATCCGACGGCAAAGCTCTTGGCCTAAGCTCACTTGTGATTGTATCACGACATGTTCTTGAGGGCCGTTACCAATATCCTAGGACAGTTGATAGGTGGGTTCTCCAAACGATTGACCATTGAGCGGACAGAATCTGCATGCATCGTCGAGTATGTTGCATGCCCTGTTGCCATTGCCTGGAACATCGTATATGTCTCTCTTCCTCTGACCTCTCCCACGATTATATAGTCGGGGCGTTGTCTCAATGATGCCCGCATGAGAATCATACATATCGACCTCACCGTCCGCTTTTCCATTAGTCCCTTTTTCTCCGACCCCGGACCTTGTCTCGCTCGGGACCCAGTTCTCATGGGGCAGATTTATCTCTCTTGTATCTTCGATACTGACGATCTTAGAGCCTGGAGGGATGAAAAGAGCGATCGCATTGAGTGTGGAGGTCTTACCTGACGCGGTGCCACCGCATATCATCATGGACTCTCCAGCCTCGGCGCCTAGCCAAAAGTAAGCTAGCATTTCTGGCGAAGCAGTCCTTGTGCGAGCTAGGTCGACAGGGGTCCAGGGCTTTTCTTTGAATCTTCTGATCGTAAATGTCGATCCTCTTGTGGTGACCTCATGAGAATATGTTGATTGTACGCGATGACCTTCCGGAGCTGTTCCATCAAGAATGGGGTTGAATACCGATATCTGCTTTCCGCATTTTTGCCCTAGGGCGACCACATAATCGTTCAAGGTATCTTCTGAGAGGAACAGAACTCCTGTTCTTAGACTTCCATATTTTCTATGGTATACGAAAATGGGTATGCCCACCCCATCGCATGATATGTCCTCAATGTTGTCGTCATGGATCAATATAGTCGATAGGTCCATACCCTGCGAAATCTCTCAAAATATAGTATTCTATTTTCTTTTGTTGTGCAGGAGTTATTTTTTGCCCTCTGCTTCTTATGTAGCTCTCAACGCACCCTTTCAGGTACTCCGTTTTATCAAAATCCGCTCTCCCTCTCCATTCATAGCCCAATGTCCGCTCCATAGTGTCCTTTACCTTCCTTAGGAGCTTCTCATCTTCTGCGGATAGTTGAGGTTCTATGACATCCAGATAATAATTTGAGACCGTATCATCGTACGTTATCCTAACATACGAATATGGCTCTAGCACCGGATAGATGGTTATGGTCTCAACGTCCGGGTCGCTGATGATCGGTATCTCTGTGATGGTAGGCATTGATGGCTTAGCGTTAGGACCATATCCTTGGCTGCCCTCTTTGTTGATGGACCTTCCTTTAGCTACGTCCTTCGATGGGGCAGCAGGCCTGCTCTCTGTGCCTCTTGAGCGCTTATCTCCCTTCGTTGATGAATGGCCATCGGCGTCTTTAGCCATGTTGTCAACATCTGCTCCAAGTTTAGTCAGCATCATGGTCACCTTAGGTCGATAAGCTCATGTTCACAGTGGTCTGGCTATAATCAAAGGTCCCGACATCCATCAGATCTAGTTGTATGATCGTGCTACCTGACGAGAGTACTGTAGAATTAAGTGAATAGTCTGTACCATTGACAAGTCCTGCGTTGGTAAGCATGGAATGAAGATAACCCATCCACGCTGAGCCATAGGTTGTGTACATCGTTATATTAACGTCCCTATCGCCGGATCCATCTGGTGTTATTGTATAGTTATTGGAAGTGTACGATGTTATTGCCATATTAAGGCCTACAGAGCTTGTGCCAGACACAGTTGAGCTTGCCCCCATGAGGTCCACTTCGTTGAACTCAAGAGTGATCATGCCTGAGGCCGCGTTGGACGAGTTCTTTGTAATGGATAGGCTTGGGTATGCTAACACTGTTTGTCCATCACTTTGCTTCAGGAGGATGGCGCCGTTCTCATATGCTAGCCATTGCGCCACATAGTAGCGGTCAGGCACATACAGTTCTACCTTTCCACCAGCCATACTTGTGTTGATATGGCCTGTCCCAGACGGGGTACTATATTCGAATTGGACGCTTATGCCGGAGTTCTGAGTTCCCTCAGGCACGTAGCTTCAGCTGACCTATAGTGCCCGTTGCCAACAATGGGACCCCGTTCGAACCGAGCGTGATCGGAGCATAAGTGCTGATGCTGCCATTCATCAGATCCTTTTCCATGGCCATCATATCGACCATTTCTTTTAATTCACCGAACTGGTCGATGGCATTTGTCATGTGATTCCTTTCATTATCGTTCATCCATGAAGGAACACAGGTATTGACCACAAGACCAAGGATAGAAACGAACAGCAGTATCGCCAGGATCATACCTACAGTGGACGCTACACCGCTCTTATCATGCCGTAAAAATTTGGGGCTCTTCGAACTATCTATGGCCCTAATGCGAACTGATCCCATCCGTTTAGACATCCCAACCCATGCGGGGAAACACCAGTGAGGACTTAACTTTTGCTAGCGATGACCCTCACTGGTCCCTATGGAATGAAGATAGCATACGATCGGAAGGGCGAGGGAGGGACCCACGAAAGGAAGAGCGGATCTGACGTAGACGTCTGATGAAAGTATGGATCTTCTTGCGACGAGCTCGTAAATGATCATGGGCATGTTCATGCTCATATTTCTCAGCAAGAACGTGACACTGGACATATCCATTGGCATATGGGCGGATGACCACATCTTATGATGGTCCAATGCATGTAGATATGGGTACGGTCTGTCCTTGGGAAACTATATAATGAACATCCCCTTTACTCTCTGGCAGCGCCGCAGTAACTCAGCTGGGAGAGTGCAAGACTGAAGATCTTGAAGTCGCTGGTTCGAGCCCGGCCTGCGGCACCTCCATTTTCAAGAAATTTGATAGGAAAAGAAGTATCGAACGTTCCATTGGCCCCTTGGCCCGAAGCACAAAATATGATAATGGGAAGTTATGAATATTCAATTGAGCACGGTCTAGCTCACACGAAACTAAATATATGTGATTGATAAGTAAAAGGCGGTCCTTAAGATGCAAATAACTGGTTTCGAGACAACAACTATCGAGGCTAAGCGGTTCTCAAAGTCTGGAGAGCATTTTCCAAACGTCAGGATAGACCATAGCAATACAATAACACAGATCACAAAGAGCTCAGAAAATGGGGCAACTGTTGAGTTCAGGTTCACTATAAATTATACAAGCATGGGTTATATAAAAATGGAAGGCGCGATCAACCTTGAGGGCGAGGTTGGACCATTGCTTTCTGAGTGGGCGACCTCTGGTTCGATGCCTAATGATACAGTGAATATGGTGCATAATGCGGTAGTATCCAATTGTATGCCAACTGCGATTTTGGTGGCTAGGGACATCCGTCTCCCATTGCCTATTCCCCTTCCAAGAATGAACATAGAGAAAAAGACCGGACCACCTGTGCGCCAGGCTAGTCCGGAGATCGTCTGAGGATCTGAACGACATATTGCATCAGGTCTGGACGGAAATAACAAGCGATCCTTCACTCAATTCGGAACAGTGGTTCGATCGTATCCTGCGGGCATGTAAGGATCAAAAGACATACCAAGGCGTCCAGATATGCCTTTAGGATAAGGCTAAATACCGACACTTTCATTCAATGGGCAGGTCAGGCCATGCCAGGTGTTGCTCATGGAGAAGCAGGTCCACGTCAAGATCGATAAGAAGAGCGATTTGACTGTTAAGGGAAGTCCTCAAGAAGATAGAGGAGATCCAAGTAGAGCATCCTGAACTGGACGTTTTCTTCGATGGGGATTCATATTCGATATGCAGTCGGCCACGCAGGTCACAGTGAGACCCCTTTATAAGTTTAGGACCACGATGTGTAGGAATGGTCGTTCAAATAATTCTTGTGATCGTGTGAACGATCTTTAATCTAGGCGGGGATGGGCCGGTCATCATCAATCGAAATCAATTTCATCATTGAACGGTTCCTGTCCTCCATGAGCAGACAAGGAAGGGCAACCATTGCTTTATACAACTCCTATGATCCCAAGAGCTTTAGGGAAGCGCATCGTCGCATACTTGCACGTGCTGGACCCTTGGCCCTTGCATTTGATCTCAACCTAGCTACATTTGGGTTCCCCTTCCCACAAGAGCTTACAACACCTCAGGAGATAGCTGACTGGGTCGCGACCACTACATCTATAGGAGAACATGGGGGTTTCCTGAAAGAATTGACAATGAAGGGTCGCTTCCAAACATTCCCATACCCTAATAGGGGGTTCCCACCACAGATGGGCGAGGTAGTGCTCACTACCCGAAAGCCTGACAAGGGAAAAAAGATCGAAGTGGATGAGGTAGTAAGATTACTAAAGGGCGGGCAGAGCATTATGCTGATATTTGGGTTGGGCCCTAAGGGGGCACCGAAAGAAGTCTTCGAGATGACCAAACATCATCTGGACATTACGCCTGGAGGCTTCTCACTTGAGACCTGTACTGCCCTTGGGGCAGTGGTCGGAGTGGTCGCGTTCAAATGTATGGAACATTGAGCGTATGAGCTCAATATTTATCGTACATTATATCCAGTGGTCCCAGATCGACGCCAGTCCCCTCAGTAACATGCCCAACGATCTTCGCCCCGCTACCGTATAAGGAAACAATGCCCTTGGCATCTGAGCTTGAGCAGACCATGCCGAAACCCATTCCCATGTTGAATGTCTGATAAAGTTCTCTTGGTTCAACATTCCCATACCCAGCAAGGATATCGAATATCGGTGGGACCGGCAAGGGATCTTCGAAAGTTATGCGGACATCCTTCCGAAGACGGAGGAAATTCCTTAATCCGCCACCAGTGACATCAACAAGTCCTCTTATGTTGTACTTCTCAATTATTTTCAGCACCCTTTTTACATATATCTCGGTGGGCGTTAGAAGCTCCATACCTATCGTCCTGCCAAGCTTTGGGAACTTCTCATCGAGGTCTATCTCCGATTCCTGAAGGATCTTCCTGGCCAATGTTAGTCCGTTCGAATGGACTCCCGATGAGGCCAACCCTATGACCGCATCTCCAACTTGGATATTTGAGCCGTTGATCATCTTGTCCTTCGGGACCATCCCAAGGCAGCTTCCTGAAAGGTCTATCTCGCGCATTATCTCAGGGAGCACCGCGATCTCCCCTCCTACTAGATCGCAGTTGGCCATCTCGCATCCTTTGTTCAGGCCGATCCCGATCTGTGAGGTGATACGTTCATTCGGCTCATCTACTGCGATATAGTCAACGAATGATATCGGTTCAGCACCAACGCATATCGTATCATTTACGTTCATGGCAACGCAGTCGATCCCGACCGTATCCCATTTATCAAGGGCTTTTGCTATGAGCAGCTTTGTCCCCACGCCGTCCGTACAAAGGGTAAGCGCGACGTCGCCCATATCAACAAGGCCAGTAAAGCCTCCTGGGAGGTCTATCATCCTTACCTTTCCATACCTACGGAAGCGCAGCTGGTCCACAAGAGCTCCGATCGCCGCGGACTTATCATCTATATTGACCCCAGCGCGCGCATAAGTCATATGTTCTTTCTGGTTAACCATTCTGACCGACCACCGTAAACGCATCATTGCTTGAAATCTTTTCTAAGAGCAAAGCTTTATGAAATACTAAGTTTCATCTGGCGGACATGGGGCAACGCTGGCTCAAAGAACGGAAGCGCGAGTTCTATTATCGCAAAGCGAAGCAGCTCAACTACCGGAGCCGGGCTTCCTTTAAGCTATACCAGATAGATGAAAAGTTCAACGTGTTAAGACCTGGCGGGTACGTAGCTGACCTAGGTGCCGCGCCCGGAGGGTGGCTGCAGATAGCTAAGGAAAAGGTCGGGCCTAAAGGCAAGGTCGTGGGCATGGATCTTCAGCATATCGAACCGTTGAAAGGTGTGCAGACCATCCAAGGTGACATCACTAAGCCTGAGATGGTCGAACGCCTGAAAGAGCTACTGGGGGGCAAGGCGGACACGGTCATATCTGACATGTCACCGAATATAAGCGGGAGCTATTCAATGGACCATGCGCGTTCTATTGACCTTTGTGAGCATGCGCTTCATTTCGCTCAACAGACCCTAAAGCCCGGTGGTGATCTCGTCATGAAGATATTCGAGGGGGATATGATGAACGAGTTCCTAGGAGAGGTCAAGGAAAGCTTCACAAGCGTAAGGTTACACTCCCCAAAAGCCTCAAGGTCAAGTAGCTCTGAGATCTATGTGATAGCGAAAGGGTTCAATGGGCGGAACGCGCAGGCCCCTGTGGCCAAGGCAGCCCCATTGGTGAATAATGACCAGAACGATAGCTAAGTGAAATCAAAAATGATCTTTAGATATTTGGAATTTATATATGGACAATATCCCTAATGGTAATTAGGGAGCGGAACCCCCCTACAGAACCCGAATTATCAATTAATTTTTCCTCCTCCGCTCCCTATTTTTCAAAACCCTGATCCACAATATTGTTCTTTGATTCGACGGTCTCCAGCAAACCTTTTAATTTAACGATCTACATTATGGCGGCGATGATCACCTATCTCACAGTAACTTTCAGCACCGAAGGTACCCGTCCATCGGAAGTAATGGAAGCTTTGCACGGGCTGGGATTCGAGCCTACCACGGGAAGCTATGATTTCATATATCGATGGGGCAACAAGGCGACCGTTGAGGATGCCATATACCTTGCTGATAAGGTACATCTGACCTTAAAGGGCAAGAATGTACTATTCAAACTTCAGACGGTCTCTGATTATCTATGAGATATCAAG
This sequence comes from Methanomassiliicoccaceae archaeon, assembly GCA_963726655.1. Lineage (GTDB taxonomy): Archaea > Thermoplasmatota > Thermoplasmata > Methanomassiliicoccales > Methanomassiliicoccaceae > CAVSDP01. Next base: position 85,354 of record CAVSDP010000054.1, on the reverse strand, counting down.
TGGCATGCGGGAAGATAGTCTGCATAGGGCAGAACTATCGTGACCATGCCAAAGAGATGAATGCGGAGCCCCCCTCAGAGCCAATTATTTTTCTAAAATCACCAGAAGCGCTAATAAATGATGGTGACGACATAGTGGCACCTTTAAGCCTTGGGAGGGTCGACCACGAAGTGGAACTAGCTCTGATAATAGGAAAGAGGTCGAAGGGCGTCAAAGAGGCAGATGCATTAGGCCATATCTCCAAGGTCGCGGTTTTCAATGATGTAACGGCGAGGGATATGCAGAACAAGGCTCGGCAGGCAGGTATGCCCTGGACACTATCTAAGAGCATAGATACTTTCGCGCCAATGTCCTATCCAATACCACTGTCGAATGCTCCAGACATACACGCATTGGAGCTGGAATTGAAAGTTAACAGTGAGCTCAGACAAAAAGGAAATACGTCAGAGATGATATTCACACCTGAGCAGCTCATTGCCTATATTACCAGGTACATGACTCTGATGCCCGGTGACATTATCGCGACGGGGACTCCCAAGGGCATAACTCCTTTGAACGATAGTGATGTAGTAGAGGCTAGCATAAAGGGCATAGGCAGCGTAACCAACAGGATAAGCCGTGCTTAGTCCCAGAATCGTTTTGTTCTCGCATAGTTCATCTCTGCCGACAGAATATCTCGAAGGAACTCATCCTCATCCTCATAGAAACCAGATAGGACCCTCGTTGCGGTGTCCGGGCCGATGCCCCTTGCAGCTAGTGCGAGCATGGCACGGCCGCCATGCTCCTTTATTAAAGATGCGTTCTTGTAAAGGCGCTTGATCTCTTTCGTCTCTTCTTCCGTTGGGGTGGCTTTCTTGAGCAGCCTGATATCTTCTTCATTGTAAGGAAGGAGTGCAGCGACCATCGCCCCGCCGCATTTCGGGCAGAATATCTTGGGTGGCGCATCTCTTGGCCTCATGTGCCATTGGTTCCTGCAGGACAGGCATGACATGCTCATTTGTTCAGATTCGAGCCTTTTCTTCAGCGCCATTAATATCGAATGATCGGCGCGTTGAGGCATTATGAGCTCATGGGTGTTCTTTAGACCAGCCTTTCCTATCGAAGAGAGCCTAGTGACCTCTATAGATATCTCTTCTGATTCTACAAGCCGCATTGCAGTCATGGTGCCTGGTATATCGAAATCTTCCCATAGTACACGTTTTATAGCCTCTTCGAACAATGGGCTATTATCGAAAGCTTCTGCAAGTTTTGTAAAATTGACGGACCTGTAATCAGCATCCTTTTCGATGACGCCGAACTTTTTTGCCACATATACGAACCGCCATCGCATGTAACTAGAAGATTTAAGCACAAGACGGACAAGACTTTCTACGCCTTCCGAACGGATAGAACGGAAAGTCTCGATGATCGTCTCTGGTTTAATATCACGTGGGAGCTCAAGGACTATACGGTATGGATCGGTCTGGACACCAACGCTCTCACCCAAACGGGCGGAGAGCAATACGGATATTATCTTTGAGATCGTCTCATTGACCTTGGTCCCGAAGCACAGGTTCAGGATGGCCAAGCGCTTCCCGATTCTCAAGAGTGATCTTTTTATCGGAAGGCATCGAGCCTTCTTTGTCCTGCTCGTTAAGGTATTTGCCAAGCTCCTTTTTCGATGCGGTGTCCCCTTTATAATCATCAAGATTACGTAGCCTGCGAAGCTTTCCGACCTCTTGTGCTACATCCCAGGGTACTGGTATATCTTCACCAGCCCATGATGGTATGGACCCTATCTCCTTCACTTGCTCTACTAGAAGCTCGTCCTCTCTGACCTCTACTATCCTCCAACTACGGCCATGAGTAATGAATGTCGCATATGGCTCTGCGAACGACACCACAAAAGATTCGTCCAGGGTGCCAACGATCTTTCGGCTGCTGATCTCGCGGATAAGAAAGGTGCGTTCGTCCGGTATCATCGAGAGATTGTCATAAAAGTATCGCATTCCTCTTTGTGACCTTCTATAGCTATCGCCGTTATCGAAGATGAGACCTATGCTTTTTATCTGTCCAAGTACGCCATCGAAGGATACCCTGGTAAGGTCCCTGAAGGGAAAGGAACGTTTAACGGTCTTGTATGCCCAGTCCTTCTCTACCGATCCAACCATCGCCATGGCGACCAATTGGTTCGCTAGAACGGTCATAGGATCCTTTCGGACCCTTAGCTCCTCGAGCTCTCCCATTGAGGCTTTCCTTGTGATCACAAGGCTTTCAGCTATCTCATCAGGGTCCGAAGCCACAATGGCCCCTTCTGATTTTTCTCCGACCGAATGGCCAGCTCGTCCCATTCTTTGTATCAGCCTTGAGACCTGGCGAGGCGAGTTATATTGGATGGCAAAATCGACCGAACCGATGTCTATTCCAAGTTCAAGTGAGGATGTACAGATCAGACCACGCAACTTCTCTTGTTTGAATTGCTCTTCCATATCTATCCGGATATCTTTTGATAACGATCCGTGATGCACACCTATCTTGAAGCCCTCATCCCAGACCCTATATCTTGCCGCCAATGCTTCAGCAGTGTCCCGAGTATTGACGAACAACAGCGTTGACCTATGCTTATCGATGAGCATCCTGCATCGCCTCATCGATGCGATGAGCTTTGGGTCGCTTTGAAGGGTTCCAGCAAGGTCGCGATCTTCATCCGTGATCTCCGGGCATTGTATAGTTATATCGAGCTCTTTTGAGACCTGGGTACGAACGATACGAACGGTCCTCCCGACACCACCTAGGTACCTTGCCATTTCATCGACCGTCCCCACAGTGGCCGAGAGCCCAATGCGCTGGAAATCCCCAGCTATCGCAGCAAGACGTTCCAAAGCTACTGCCAATTGTGCTCCCCTTTCATTACCAGCAAGCTCATGGACCTCATCCACCACGACGAACTTAACATGGGACATATGTTGTCTTAGGTTCTTGCCGGTGAACAACACCTGCATGGTCTCTGGAGTCGTGATAAGCACATCTGGGGGGTTCTTTGACAAGAATTGCCTCTCTGCAGGCGTGGTGTCCCCATGTCTTACAGCCACGAACATGTCAAGGGCCTCACCGAACTCAGTGAGCCGTCTCAGCATATCCCGATTGAGAGCTCTAAGTGGGGTCACGTATATGCATCTGATCCCAGGTCCAGGGGTGTTCAGGAGCTTATGGAAAATAGGAAGCATCGCCGCTTCCGTCTTGCCGATACCAGTATGTGCGACCACCAGGATATGTTTACCCTCAAGTACGGCTGGTATAGCTTCTTTCTGTGGGCCTGTTGGTTCGTGGATATCCTTGTCCCGCAAGACCTTTTGTATGCGCGGGTCTAACAATTCGAATGCCATATTAGGAGTGCTTCATTTCCAAGGTCTATCCATATATTAAGATTTCTGAATAGGGACTGGCCTTTATGGATGGTCGGCCCCTATTCAGCAGAAACAGATCAAGTTTCTTGGGATGGCTTATGCTCAGTACGAGCTGAGTGGTGGACAGGGCTGTCCGCAGCGTTTGCTTCCTTCGCATCTGCCTTTGATCCCTCTGGTTTTACTGCCTTCGCTGCCGTGTTCTCAACCTTCACGACCGGCTTGGTCTCGACTGAGGCGGGAGGAGGTGTGGCTTTGGACACTTTTGCCGCCTCTGGCTGAGGCAAGGTTGAATTCGGGTCGGTAGCCTCTAAGAGGAGTTCTGAAAGGTCCACTATTTTGATATTAGCACCTATCTTTTTTGCTCCAGCCTGTAGATTGACGACACAGAACGGGCAGCTAGTTACCAGCATCGTTGCCCCTGTTGACACAGCTTCTTTTACTCTATCAGCAGCAATATTCACAGCAAGGTCATTGAAGGCAGATTTATAACCGCCGCCTGCACCACAGCAACGAGAGTTCCTGCGGTTCCTAGGCATTTCAACAAGTTCTATACCAGGGATCTTTTTTATGACCTCTCTAGGATCCTCATATACGCCAGAGTGTCTTCCAAGGTGGCATGGGTCATGATAAGTTACCTTTGCCTTTATCTCCTTTGTGAATTTGAGCTTCTTATCCTTGATCAACTGGTTGACATATTGGGAAAAGTGATAGACAGGGAAAGTTGGGTTAGAGAAGTATTTCCCATAGTCATGTGTCGTGGTCTTATAGCAACCAGCACAAGTGGTGACCATCGCTTTTGCCCCACGGACGTCCACTGCCCGTATATTATGTTCTGCGAACTCGGTGGTTAATCCTGTCTGGCCGGTCCTAAGGGCCGGTGATGTGCAGCACCATTCGTCGCCGCCAAGGATATCTAGCTTTATGCCGGCCCTTGAAATTACGGTCGCTCCTGCTTTTGCGATGTTCTGCATACGATATGAGCCCGTACAACCAGCGAAGAATATGACATCTGGTACCCCCTGAACATGTGGGATCTTCAGATGGCCACCAGGCGCCGCGCTTCTCGGCCGGTTCTCCATATGGGTTGCGATTCTGGGTAATGCTCCTCGCTAATTTCACATGAACTGGTAACGGTCCCTTTCCCTGGTCTACAAGCCATTCTCTGACCTTTTCCCAAAAATCACCGAACTCGATCTGAACATGGCAGACCGTCTCGCACTGAGCACAGCCTGTGCACCTATAGATCGCCTCGACGAATTCCTGGTCAATTTCCACTTTGCGGCGGAGCAAAGTATCCATGGGGGAACGGTTCGCTATCTGGGACAGATAGTATACCTTGCCACGCGGAGTTATTGATTCCCATGGGGTCTGCTCATAGGAGGGGCATACTCTCACACAATATCCGCACTGAAGACAAGCGACCAGTTCTCTATTGATATCCGGCATTTTAACCATTGAACGCACCTCAATTGAAATGTAAATGAATAGTAAGTTGATACGTGTCCTATTATAATTCGGAACGAGGTTATGGAGGAAATGCAGATATATATTTCTATGGCGGGAACTGGCGTATCTTCACGTGTGTTCGTCGTTGACGCAACGATGGCCTTTTCATCGCCCATCAATACACTGGATTGTTCTCATACCAGCTTCCACCCTTCTGTAGGTAATGGAGATTGTCCTCCAGTATCTTCTGATGGCCGACTTCCCAGCGAGCTATTCTTTTCAAAGCCATCTTGGTCTCTAGGTCCCCGCTCAGGTCCGAAGCTTCAGTAAACATCTTAGATGTGTCCTTTTCGATCTGTATGGCCAATTCAACAGCTTTGATCTCTTCCTTTGGTCCCAGATATTTACCATTGGCAGGCATCACTAGGCTATTTACATGAAAAATGGAAATATATTCGCTATCTGGTTCTATACTTTCGGGTATCCTTCCAGGCGATATGCGATCTATTAGCTCCTCAAGCCAGATGCGATGTTCTTTCTCATCCTCAGCCAGCCTGTTCAGGATGCGTTTGCCCTCTTTATCCATGATCGATTTAGATAGGCTAGAATAGTAATCCTTTGCTTGTGACTCTACCTTTATTGCAGCGGCAAGAATTGAAAGCTGACGTTTTATCCTTTCCTCGTCACCCCGCCAATCTGTTCTCTCAGAGCGCATGTCCATCCCTTTGCGACATTGCACCATTTTATCTGATTATATACTTTACCTAAAGTTGTGCCATCTATGGCGGATCCAACGGTCGTGACCGCAAAAATCATAGGCACTTTTTCCCATGTTGTACCGATCAATGACCTTTACCCTTAAAGCTATACTTCTGGAAGATGGGCAAAGCATGTCGGCGTGATACATCTTCGATCACCCACAGCATATCTGTGATCACGGCGTTCGAACTTCGAGCATCGGAGAGCATTACAGACTGATCAGGCTGACCAGGCTTGATTCTTGCCCTTTCTCATACATTCTTAGCCGCATTAGGTCCAGGATAATAGCTTAGAGACCTTATCGCACGCCAAGTCGTGTACCACTAGCTGTATGCGATGGACCGATACCTAACTTGTTCGATAGCATCTTCAACTAGCGGTGGTGACAATGAGCCATTATTCCATTGTAGATCTCCAACACCTTCGACGATATGCCAAGAAAATATGACCCTCCCTGAGCTTCAGACCGTGAGTTCCTTATCAACACGAGCTATGACGATCCAACGTGGGCTCTAACAATTCGAACGAAAGCTAACGAAATCTATAAGGTATAGTACGAGCTCCCAGCAAAAATCGTGATGATGTACTGCGTTGTCCATTTCTTCGGTCCGTTCTACGATAGGGTATCATGATGATCGGTGAGTATCTTTTACTGGCCTCTATCTTACTGTTAATAATTGGTGGGGTAGCCTCATTCATTCTAGGTCAGAGGACCAAAGTTAGCCGGATGGTCGCGTTCCTATTCTCCTCAGCATCAGCAGTTTTATTGGTGGCCTTGGCAGCGTACAGTTCTTCTGGGCAACGGCCCTGTCATTATGTCTTTCTCGTATGCTATTGGGACCCTTGGCCAGTTCTCTCTTAGCATCGACATGCTCTCAGCATTCTTCGTCCTGATAATCGGACTATTGGTCCTATGCATCTCCATCTATGCCATTGGGTATATGAAGGAGCTCGAGGGCCGCTACAGCATGGGGTCAATGGGGCTGTTATTCAACATATTCGTCCTTTCTATGCTCCTTGTTGTCATCGCTGGGAATGCTGTTGAGTTCATAATGGTCTGGGAGGTCATGTCGATCTCCTCATATGCATTGGTTGTCTATGAAAATAAAAGAAAAGATTCCGTCCGAGCTGGCCTGTTATACATTACAATGATGCACTTGGGGACGGCGTTCCTCACATTGGGCTTTGTTATTTTGTGGTCATATACCGGGTCATTCGATTTTTCATCATTCAGTTCCATTCAGTCCCTAAGTCCCATACCAGATATGGTACGGAGCGTCGCTTTCCTATTGTTCTTCATAGGATTTGGTGCAAAGGCAGGGCTAGTCCCTATGCATGTTTGGCTCCCTGAAGCACATCCCGCTGCTCCATCCCACATATCGGCACTTATGTCTGGGGCCATGGTCAGTACTGCCGTTTATATGATGATCAGGTGCTCTTTCGATTTTCTTGGTCCGATCGATGCTTGGTGGGGACTATTGGTCCTATCATTCGGATGCATATCTGCTGTTGTAGGTGTGCTCTATGCGATAATGCAGACAGACATCAAGCGCGCGTTAGCCTTCTCTACAGTTGACAACATGGGTATAGTCTTTATCGGTCTGGGGGTTGCGATGGTATTCTGGGCAAATTATATAATCGACCCAGTGAACAACAGCATCCTCGCAGAACTTGCTGCACTTGCGCTCATCGCCACATTGTTCCACGTTCTTGCGCACGCACTGTTCAAAGGATTACTTTTCATGGGCGCGGGGGCGATAACATATTCTACTCATACCCGTAACATGGAGGAATTAGGGGGGCTGGTCAAGACCATGAAATGGACCAGCATTTTGTTCTTCATCGGGGTGTTATGCATCTCGGCCATTCCCCCGCTCTGTGGCTTTGTCGGTGAATGGCTGATGTTCCAGTCACTTTTCCTAACACAGAACCTGAACGATCCAATGATCAATCTGCTTATACCAGTGGCAGTTGGGATCTTAGCCTTAACAGGCGCTCTTACAGCCGCCTGCTTCGTACGCATATTCGGTATCACTTTCCTGGCCCGTCCAAGGACAGATCATGCAAAGAATGCAAAAGAGGTCCCGAGGACGATGCTGATCGGGATGAGCCTAATGGCCGCATTATGTATCATACTAGGTCTGGCGTCTGTGCTGGTGATCCAGGTCATCGATCAGGTCACTTCTTCGATACTTGGGATAAGCATAGCTTCGAAGATCGTTAATGGGCTGATCATCAACACGCCTACTGGATCTTTTTCGAGCATGAGCCCGTTAGTGATCGCGGCCCTGCTGCTATTGATCATACCACTGACCTTCGTAGTGGTCAGAAAGATCGGAGGGAAGCAAAAGACAAGAGCTGCGGATACATGGGATTGTGGCACAGCTTTGGGACCAAGGAACGAGTATACAGCGAGCGGATATTCCCAACCTTTGAACAGGGTTTTCCGCGTTCTATATCGGCCCCGCACTGAGATCGATGTCGAGTCGGATGCTCCATTGATCAAAAGAAAGATATCATACTCTACTTCGATAGGACCGATCTTTGAGAAATATCTTTATGATCCAATAAGGATCGGGATAGTTTGGACCGCTAAGAAATTCTCGTATATCCAGAGAGGAAGTATCCAGGCATACTTGGCATACATCTTCGTTCTTCTTCTGATACTTCTGTTGGTGTTCAGATGATCGTTGAGATATTACAGTTCATCCTTTTGCTCGCGATCTCGCCACTGATCATAGGGGTCATACGGAAGATAAAAGCCTCATTTCAGTGCCGCAAAGGTGCTTCGATCTTTCAACCATACTTTGACCTTTCAAAGCTCTTTATGAAGTCTTCGGTCATATCAAAAGATGCTTCTTGGGTATTCAAGGTAACACCATATGTTTGCATAGGTGCCTCGCTAGTAGCAGCCCTCTTAGTGCCTGTGGTGATAGACAGCACGTTCGGTTTCATCGGAGATATGATCGTGTTGGTATATCTCCTTGCGATGATGCGCTTTTTCATGGCGCTCTCAGCACTTGACACTGGTAGCACCTTTGGCGGTATGGGCTCGAGCCGCGAGATGTACATATCGTCGATAGTCGAGCCGACAATGCTTCTCTCCATATTCGCCATGGCATTGTTGACAAGTACAACGACATTGAGCAGGATCTCTGGGGTCGTATCGTCGAACGGCCTAGGTCTGGTGGGTCCATCTCTTCTGCTCGCAGCTGCCGCATTCTTTATTGTGACCTTAGCAGAGAACGCAAGGGTCCCTATTGACAATCCAGCTACACATCTTGAGCTAACAATGATACACGAAGCTATGATCCTAGAATACTCTGGGAAGCAATTAGCTTTGATGGAATTCTCTTCTATGTTGAAGCTAGCCATATTCTTCACGATAATGGCCAACATATTCTTCCCATGGGGGATAGCGACGGAGGTTTCGGCAGTCGCGCTCTCGGTCGGGCTGCTTGCTTTCCTGCTCAAGATACTAGCATTGGCCATTCTGGTCGCCGTGATAGAGTCTTCTATGGCAAAGATGCGTTTGTTCCGTCTCCCGAACCTCATCACGGTCGCTTTAACGCTATCTCTGCTGGCAGTTATAGCGTTCTATGTCCTTGGGGGTACTTGAATGCAGATGACCGCGGTAGAGATCATAAGCATATTGGCCACGATCATATTGTTAACAACGTTTGTGACGGTCGCATCTAACCGCATGCATTCTCTTGTTAGATCGTTCGTGATCCAGTCCATATCACTTGGTGCGTTGGCATTCACTGTCGCGGTATATACCGGAATGTCCAGCCTCTATATCGTGGCGGCCATCACTTTCGTCCTTAAGGGTGCTTTGATACCATATGTATTATTATATACAATGAAAAAGATAAAGATAGATCGTGAAGTAGAGCCTCTGGTATCGATACCTATATCTCTCCTGATATGTGGGGCACTTACGATAGCCGCTTTCTATATCACAGAACCCATAATATCAGGGGTCGGCATCGAGACCATTACATCGAACTGCTTGGCCATTTCGCTGGCCGTGGTCCTGATAGGTATGTTCACAATGATCAGTAGAAAGAAAGCGATCACTCAGATCATGGGCCTTCTGACAATGGAAAATGGGCTTTTCCTCGCTGCGATCTCTGTCACATTCGGAATGCCGATGATCGTTGAGCTCGGGATATTCTTCGATATCCTTATCACGGTCCTTATACTGGGGGTGTTCGTGTTCCGTATCAGCAAAACATTCGAGACTGTGGACACATCCTTCTTGAAAAGATTGAGGGATTAAAATGATCGAGATTGTCCTCATTTTCCCATTGCTTACGGCGGCGTTATGCTTTTTGTTAAGTGACCGTCGCAAGATCGAGATAATGTCTACTTTAGGTGCGGTCCTGACGTTCGTAGTTTCCTTGACCGTTGCATGCTGGGTATTTGTAAATGGCACAATGAATGAGGGACTGTTCTATGCGGATGCACTCTCAGCGTACATGCTGTTCATCGTGTCCTTGATATCATTGTTATGTGCCATATATTCCGTTCCATACATATCGAAGGAATACAAGGAAGACAATCTGACCCTCCAGAAGGTTCGTAGCTACTACATATTCTTTAACATCTTCGTTTTCACGATGTTATTGGTCTGCATATCCAATAATCTTGGGATAATGTGGATCGCGATCGAGGGTACTACACTGGCATCGGCCTATCTTGTAGGATTATATGATAGAGATACATCTGTGGAGGCAGCCTGGAAATACCTTATCATATGCTCTGTCGGGATAACTCTTGCATTGTTCGGCATAATACTTTTTTACGCCTCATCGATAGATGTTCTGGGAGAGTCATCATCGGCGCTAAATTGGTCAACCCTAATGAGCGTGGCCCCTCAGCTTAATACCAGCTTTCTAAAGATCGCGTTCATTTTCATATTAGTAGGATTTGGCACCAAAGTGGGCCTTGCACCCATGCATACATGGCTTCCAGACGCACATTCACAGGCACCTGCCCCTGTTAGTGCATTGCTCTCTGGGGTCCTGCTCAACTGCGCGATGTACGGGATCTTGCGATTTAATTTGATAATATCCGCGTCGCAGATAGGACCAGGCTTCTCAAGTGAGCTTTTGATCATCTTCGGGTTGTTATCACTTGTTATCGCTGCAGCCTTTATCATCATGGCCAGGGACTACAAGAGAATGCTTGCGTATTCTTCGATCGAGCATATGGGAATAATCGCCATAGGGTTCGGGATCGGCGGACCGATCGGGATATTTGCTGCCCTTTTCCAGATGCTCAGCCACTCTCTTTCCAAGACTCTGATGTTCTTTGGTGCAGGCAATATACATCAAAAGTTAGGAACGAAGGACATCGACCAGGTCCACGGCCTCAGATCCATGATGCCTTATACTGCGGTCCTTTTCTTCTGTGGAGCTCTGGCCATAACTGGGTGTCCCCCATTCTCGATCTTTGTGGGTGAGCTGTTGATAATCGCAGCTGGCATATCTACAGGCAATTATCTCGTCGTCGTGTTGTTCGCCATACTTCTCGTGGTGATATTCGCTGCGTTCATGTACCATATATGTCGCATGTACTTTGGCGAGCCGTCGATGAGCCCGGACCTAATGAAAAAAGAGAAGAACGGAGCTAGCATCATGTTGATGGCGACGATGGTCGCTGTAATATTGGCTATTGGGATCTATACTCCAAGCATATTAACATCGGCGCTGGACCAGGTCACAAGGATATTCAGTGGTGGCGTCGCATGAGCGTAGGGCCTCTTCAGTCCATATTGTGCGGCTTACCTCATGAGCTATCTACTTCGATACAGCATTCCATCGTAAAAGGGAACGAGCTAAGCATACAGGTGGATCCGGAGCACCTGGGGGCCATGATCGAACACATACATCTTCAGTATGGAGCATATCTTGTCACATGGCACGCCGTAGATGAAAGATCGATCGGCGGTACTTTCAGATTATATTGTGTCCTAGAAGAGGCCAATGAGGACACGTTCATAACCATAAGTGCGGCTTTGGAGAAGGACGATCTAAGGTTTGGATCGTTAACAAGAACGATACCGGCCGCATCTAGATATGAACGGGAGATGCATGACATGTTCGGCCTAGAGCCCATTGGTCATCCAGATCCAAGACCATTGGTCCTATGGGATGATTGGCCTTCCAATATTTTTCCGTTAAGAAAGGACGTACCTGAAAACATTCAGGTCCCCAGGGAGCCTGATCCGTACTTGTTCAATAAGGTCGAAGGTGAAGGTGTTTTCGAGATACCAGTAGGACCTGTCCATGCAGGGGTCATTGAACCAGGTCACTTCAGGTTCTCGGTCGCTGGAGAACCGATAATCAATTTGGAGGCACGCCTCGGATACGTGCATAAAGGCATAGAAAAGATCTCCGAAGGAATGACATACCGGGAAGGTGTCCGTCTATCAGAACGCATATCTGGCGACAATGGGGTAGCGCATTCTGTGGCTTATTGCCAGGTAATAGAAAAGCTTGGAAGCGCCGCAATACCAGAGCGGGCGGAATATATCAGGGTCATATACCTAGAGATGGAACGGCTCTACAATCATTTTGGGGATATCGCAGGGATAGCATTGGATACAGCATTCAGTGTAGGGGCGTCCCTCGGGTTTATGCTCCGTGAGGAAGTACTGGATATCAATGAACATATCGCTGGGTCAAGATTGCTCAGATCTGTGAACTTGGTCGGCGGCGTGCGAAAGGATATCTGCCCTAGTGGGAAGGAGCTTTTGCTCTCATCAATGGTACGTTTAAGGCTAGGGCTCAATGATCTTGTTGAACTTCTGAACAGTTCCCCCTCTCTGCAGGATCGTATCGAGACCACCGGCATACTTACAAAAGAAAAAGCTATGGGTTTAGGGGTGGTGGGCCCAGCGGCAAGAGCCAGCGGCGTTGACCGTGATGTCCGTCGCGATCTTCCATACGCTGCATACAGGTCTCTGAACTTCATCGTTCCTCATTATAACGGAGGGGATGTGAGCTCGCGTTTGCATGTGAAGATAGATGAGGCATACGAGTCGATGGGCTTGGTCGAACAAGCCCTAAGTGACATGCCATCTGGTGATATATCGGTCCCGGTCACAGATATCTCACCAGGGAACATCGCGATCAGCGTTGTAGAATCGCCCAGGGGCGAGCTTGTCCATTGGATAATGTCCGGGAAAGGGAAGCCATATCGTCACAAGATCAGGGACGCTTCTTTCTGCAATTGGCCAGCCATTGAGTACGCGGTACTTGGCAACGTCGTTCCAGATTTTCCGCTGATCAATAAAAGCTTCAATCTCTCATATTCAGGCAATGATCTCTGAGGTGTAGTATGCCACGGTTCTTTACGTTGGGAAGGATGAAAAGAAAGATAGTCACTGAGCGTTACCCAGCGGAGCATAACGATCCACCAGAGGGCTTTCTTGGTGCACCTAAGATAAATGCGGTCGGATGCAATGGCTGCGACAGGTGTATCCAGTCATGCCCTGTTCAGGCATTATCCATTGTCGGGAATGGCATAGAACTGTCGTTGGACATATGCATATTCTGTGGTGAATGCGCTCGAGAATGTCCTGAACGTATCGAGATGAGCAAGGAATATGAGCTTGCCTCGAAGGAAAAGAGCCGCCTAAAGGTGGTGTTCAATAATGGATAAGGAGACAGAAGCTCTTGGTGAAGAACTAAGGTCAAAGATACTTAGAAAGTTCAGGCGCTCGCTCTCGATCCGTGAGGTGGATGCAGGCTCATGCAATGGATGTGAGGTCGAGGTGAACTCCTTGACCAACGCATTCCACGATATAGAGAGGTTCGGCATTCATATCGTTGCTTCTCCAAGACATGCAGACATGCTCCTTGTGACAGGCCCAGTAACACGCAATATGGAACATGCACTAAGGCAAACTTATGAGGCGGTCCCAGAACCTAAGTTGGTCATAGCGATGGGTTCTTGTGCGATGTCCGGAGGAATTTTTAAAGGGTCATATGCAGTACTTGGCGGTGTGGACAGAGTCATCCCTGTGGATGTGTTCATTCCTGGGTGCCCACCAAGACCCCAGGCCATCATACAAGGGATAATGGTTGCATTGGACAAGGCGACAGGTAGCCCAGATATCATTTAACAACGATGACCGGGCAGGAAGCGCTCCTCACGAACGTATTCTGAGACAGAACCTATGAAGACCCGGTCCAGAATATTCTTCCCAGATGTCCCGACGACTATCGTTCCGGCCTTTATCCTATCTGCTACAGCCAATATCACAGAATAGGCGATGCCACCCTCGATGAGCGTTGTAACATCCACTCCAGCAGCGTTCGCCCTTTCTTTAAGAGCATTAAGTCGCCTTGAGCCCTCATTCATAAGTTCTTGTTCGTTATCATTGCCCTTTGGGTTGATCGCATAGAGCACGAACATCTTAGATGATGATAATTTTGCAAATTCGATCGCGTAGTTCTCAGCTTTCTCCGAATGTGGCTTTCCATCCGTAGCTAGCAGTATGGTCCTTTTAGCCACAAGACCTTGTCCTACATCCATTGCGTTCACCATCGCGGAGAGATCGCATACATTGCTCTAATATTTATCCTGTAGGATTATACATGACATCACATGGTCGCGGAGATAAGATGCATCAGACCATGATATCTTGAAGAATATGGTCGGCCAAGTGCGGTCCCTCGACCTGGATGTTATATTCATAGCTAGTTAGTGGAAAAGAGGTGAACTACCCACCTTGCGTGCGGGGCTTCTTCCTTCAACCAGGCGGCTTGCTGTACCTGCGCGGAGGCCAGTAGCGGTCGTCTGTCCACAAGCGTGAGTTCCGGTCGTTCCGATCGTACTTTCTGTAATGCTCTTTCAAGGATCACGAGTGAAGCGGCATGGTCACGATCATCCTTGTAGCCACAAGGACATTCATGCGTTCTCTGAGAAAGCAGTTTAGGTTCTATTCTGCCGCAGTTAAGCATATCTGCGACGTATATGCTGTGAGTTCTCTATTTCGTTGCCATCACTATCGACTATAAAGTGCTCTAGACCGACGTCGATGCCCACGGTCTTGTCGATGACGGTGAGCTTATCGTTGCCGTCACTGTCGTCGACCAGGATATACATATACCACTTCCCTGACGGCATGTGCTTGATGGTGACGCCCTTGATGTTACCGACCACTTCACGATGCAGTCTTATCGGTATATCGTCTATCTTCGACAGACGCAGGAAGCTGAACTTCTCGTTCTTCGGCAGGAGGTCGAAGCCGGACTGGTTGTGGGTGAAGGTGCGGAAGCGATTAGCGGGCTTAAAGCGAAGCTTTCCTACCTTACGACCGTGCTTCTTCATCTCTCGCAGAGCGGAGAGGTTCGAGAATAAGCGGTACACTTCGTACTGGAGGACCTTAGAATATACGTCCCTGAGCTCAGCGTCGCTCTCTTTCCATTTTGGGGGAAGAGCTTGTAACGCATATCTATCATGCTCGCCGCCAAGGTACAGTTCCGGGAACCGGTTGTAAGCATGACTGCATACCTCCAAAGTCCATAGCAACTTCCGCTCTTGCCCTTGGTCAGGATAGAGACGGGACTCGTAGGCTAGCATTGTTCATACCGTTGGGCAAGCTGAGCATATATTCTGTTCATCGTATGATCTTATTGTTACTTTGCTCGTTCTCATCCCCCGGGTGGCGCAGGGGGGGGGGAACTTTTCACTCGAATAAGTTAAGATAGAAGCGCGTATCTAGGAGCTCTCTGTATGGATGTAGGAGAGCTTGCCGTCCTGATAATGGTCCTTGCCCCGATCGTTGGAGGGTCAGCGTGCATATGTACGCCTAAACGATGGACCAATGTCTATACATTGATCTCAGTAGGAGTAACGGGAGCAAGCTCTATAGCTCTTTTAATATATATGAGCTACAATGGGATATCATCTATAACGATCAACATACCTGGCGTCTCTCTAGGCGGAGTTGCGGTCCTGATCTCAAGTTTCATCCTTCTTGGGACAGTAGTATATCTGGGAGCAAGGGTGCGGAGCCCGTTCATCATCGCGTTCGGGGCGATAGATGTCGTTATTACTATCTATCTTAGCGAGGTGACCTCAGGGGCAGGGTCTGGACCCGCCTTGGTAATAGACTATCTTTCAGTTTTATTAGCATTGATTACTTCTTTGATCGGTGCAGTGATATGTATCTATGCTCTTAGATACATGCGGGATGATGCTCACAAGGCCAGTTTCTTCGCTCTGATGCTTTTTTTCATAGGGACCATGAACGGGGCCGTATTCTCCAATGACCTATTATGGATGTTTTTATTCTGGGATGCGACAACCCTATGCTCTTATCTATTGATCCGTCATGCGCGTACTCCTGAGGCCGAGAAAGCAGCTACACGAGCATTGGTGATCAATTCTGGTGGCGGGGCCGCGATAATGATCGGAGCATTCTTAGCGTTTTATTATTATGGTACATTCTCTATGAGCTCATTCCCGACCAGTGGCCTAGTAGGACTTTCAGTGCTTCCATTGATATTCCTGGCGATCGGGGCGTTCACAAAGTCCGCCCAGGTACCTTTCCAATCCTGGTTGCTAGGCGCAATGGTAGCACCAACACCAGTATCAGCTCTTCTTCATGCGTCAACAATGGTCAACTTAGGTGTCTATCTATTGGTCCGCATATCGCCATCGATCGGCCCCGTGATGTGGCTAACTATAGCGATAGCAGCGATAGGGGGACTATCATTCCTTATAGCATCGATATTGGCTTTGACACAAAGCAATGCGAAGCGTGTTCTAGCATTTTCGACAATAGGAAACCTTGGTCTGATCGTATTATGCGTCGGTATTTCGACCGGTCCAGCTCTAGTAGCGGCCCTGATACTTCTTCTGTATCATGCGATCTCGAAGGCGCTTATGTTCCTATCTGTAGGCGTCGTTCACGAAGAGGTCGGAAGCTATGATATAGAGGATATGGTCGGTCTACGCAAAAAAATGCCGTTTATTTCTCTAGCCATGTTCATTGGTATCGTTACTATCGTACTGCCGCCATTCGGAATATTCGCTTCGAAATGGTTGATCAGTGAAGCGTCGGTCTCGGCCCCGATAATAGCTTTCCTACTAGCCGCCGGATTCACGGCCATATCTGTTTTCTACTTCAAGTGGCTTGGAAATATCCTCACAGATAGCGAGGAGAACGAAAGACATGGTCCCGACAAGGAACAGATATCATCGTACTACCGATGGACGATCGGATCTCTGGTAGTGGCAGCGATCGTACTGTCAATGATCATAGGGGCGGTAGTAACATATATACTGAACCCATATATTTTAATGCATTTTCAATCACCAGTCAGTAGTAATCTTTTCTCTCTGTCCACATCGGAGGGAACGTTCCCTGTCCTGATAATCATGCTTTTCCTGATCGTGGTCATCGCGGTCTTTGGCATAATGGGCAGGAAGACTAACAATAAAGGTAGATCCATTCCATACGCTTGTGGAGAAGATATCCCATTCACTCCATCTGGTAGCTACTATCTTAGCGAAGCACGTGTATCAACAGTGATAAGGGTGAGCGAGGTCCTAGGCGCTTTGATAATCGTATCTACAGTTCATCCTCTCATTTGTCATGGGAGGAATATTTTGAGCATTATATATGTTATAATATTGATGATTCTAGCTCCTATCTTGGTCGGTCTTAGCATGGGCATAGATAGGATAATCACAGCCCGTATGCAGAACCGAAAAGGTCCTCCTCTGCTACAACCGTTCTATGATATGGCCAAGCTCTTTTACAAGAAAGCAACTCTGGTGAGCGATCTTCAGGCAACGTTCGCCATAGCGGCACTGGCCCTTCAGGTAGTAGCGCTAGCACTATTCCTTTCTGGAGGGGACATATTAGTCGCCTTTTTTGTGTCGGGGGCAGGGTCGGCGTGTATCGTCATGGGCGCTTTCTCGTCCAGGTCCGCATATTCGTTCTTAGGAGGACAAAGAGAGCTGCTTGCGATCCTTGCATATGAGCCAGTATTATTTCTTGTGGTCTTTGCGATAGGGAGCCGCTCTTCATTCCTTTCTGGCCAGATCAGCGGCGCCCTGATACTTTCTTTGCCGTTGGTCCTATTGGCGATGGTGCCAGTTATGCTCATATTGCTCGAAAAATCCCCCTATGACATACCTACAGCACATCAAGAGGTGATATCTGGTCCATATATCGAATATGCTGGTACATACTTGGCGATAATGGAGCTATCAAGATGGTATCAGCTTGCTTTCGTGTATGGACTGATAACACTTTTCTATTGGAATGACGATCCTGTGCTCTCTACCTTGGGAAAATTGGCACTGGCATTCGTTATCATGTTCGTCACTGTGCTGATAGATAATTCTACAGCACGGTCAACAAGGCAAAGGATGGTCATCACTACATTGACCATGGGGATGGGTTTGATAGCGATTAACTTATTGATCATTTTTGTGACCGGAGGCGGTCGGATATGATATCTGGACGATTACCTGGGCTCAGGTCCCCTTGGATAATTCATTTTGATACCGGTTCATGTAATGGATGTGATCTAGAGATATGGGCCACATTATCTCCGAAATATGATATAGAACGGTTCGGAGGGGTCAACAAAGCGAACCCAAAACACGCGGATATCCTTCTGATAACCGGGCCGGTCACAAAAAAATGTGAGTCACGTCTTAAGAACTTATATGACCAAACTTCCAAGCCGAAGTTCGTCATAGCATGCGGCAATTGTGCATCCACTGGGGCACCATTCCTTAACTGTTATAATACGAACAAAGGAGTGGTTAATGTGATCCCTGTAGATGTGTATATCCCAGGCTGTGCTTGCCGCCCTGAGGCGCTGATAGATGGGTTTGCTATCGCTGTAGCTGAGTGGAGCAAGAGGACCGCAAAGGAAGGGAACAAAGGACAGGATGGTGAGTGATGAGCGACAGTTCTACGAGCATACCTTTGATCGACCCAGCCCCCTACAGGAATATCCACGCGAAGGCTGAAGAGCATAAGAAGAACGGTGATCGCCTGATGACATTGGTCGTGTTCGAGGGTCAGGCGGGGGAGTTCGAGCTCCGATATCTTTATGATGCATCAGGGAAGATCCTGCAGGATACGATCACGATAATGCCAGAATGGGAAGTGGAAAGTATATCGGATGTTTACAAGGCAGGTCTGAACATGGAACGAGAGGTGGTCGACCTCTTCGGTCTGAAATTCAAAGGTGTTCTGCCCGGTCTTCTTATTGACAAGGACAAGGGGATCGTAGCTCCTCTTAGAAAAAAGGTATCAGATATAAAGGAGGACAAGAAAGATGGCTAGGACAAGTATAATACCATTCGGTCCTCAGCATGCCGCATTCCTGGAGCCAGTTCATTTACGCTTGGAGCTAAGTGAAGAGAAGGTCGTAGGTGCTGAGATACATATTGGATACAATCATAGAGGGATGGAGTATGCCCTTTCGATCGATTATAAAAAATCGCAATATATATGTGAGCGAGTATGCGGAATATGTTCTTTTCATCACTCGACATGCTATTGTCGCTCGGTAGAAGGGGTATTCGAAGCGGACATACCTGAGCGCGCAAGATATATCAGGACCGTAATGATGGAATGCCAACGATTGACATCACACCTGTTAGCACTCTCCCATATTGCAGAAACTGCCGGTTTCGAGAATCTCTTCATGCAATGCTTCAGGGCAAGGGAAAAGGTCATGCGCCTGGTGAACCAGATATCTGGTAACCGCGTCCATTATTCCATGAACATCATAGGCGGGGTAAAGCGGGACATCACCATAGAGCTGGAAAAAGATATATCTTCCACCATGGAGGACCTTACTAGCGATCTTACCGAGCTCAAAGGTGTCTTCGCTCATGACCGTACACTATACAGGAGGACCTCTGGCATAGGTATCCTTTCTCGTCAGGACGCTATCGATTGGGCTGTCGTAGGTCCTGTAGCAAGGGCGTCAGGTATCGGCCAGGACATAAGGTCTGACGGCAATGATGCATATGGTCTCATCCATTGGGGACCGCCTGTGGTCAGGGAGGAAGGGGATTGTTATGCGAGGATGATGGTCAGAATGGAGGAATGCTTTCGTTCTGTTGACATCATTATGCAATGTATATCTGACATGAAGGCAGGACCCACCTCCATACAGATCAGGGGTCATCCGTCGGGAGAGAACATCTCGCGGGTGGAGGCCCCGCGAGGTGAGCTTATCTATTACGTGAAGGCAAAGGGGGCTTTAACTTTGGACCGCATAAAAATGCGCACACCAGCTTTCATGAATGTAGGATGCTTAAGCTCCATTATTCCCGGCTGTCAACTGGCCGATGTTCCGGTAATAACTATCTCTGTGGACCCGTGCATATGTTGTACGGATAGGTGACCGCACTTGTCAATGCTCTCGAGATCGTTGAAAAACCTCTTCAGACGTCCAGACACAACTAGATACCCTATGGTACAGGTCCAATTGCCAGCAGGGAACAGGGGAAGGGTCCAATGGGATATGAGCAAATGCATATTTTGCAGGCGCTGTGAACGATCGTGCCCCGGCTCCGCCATACACACAGACAAAGATGCTAAGACGCAGACTGTGATCCGCAATCGTTGTCTCTCATGCAATACCTGTGTGGAGGTCTGCCCTACCCAAACGATAACAATGTTCCCAGAGTATAGTAAGCCCAACGTTGCCCTAAGGATTCATACGTATGGGGTGGACATGGCAAAATGGGAATACAGGGAAGAGCAACCTTCAACGCAAGATGGTCCCGACAAGCCAGCACAACATGCTTAACATTATATTCTGAATTTCGGCGACCCGCAGGCACGTCCATGATCTTTCTTGCTTCTGGGGTCGTGAACTACCCGACCTTTCGGGGTCCCTTGCCCCGCTCAAGTTGCGGATATATCATATCCGTCGTCGTATACCGCCGCTATTCATCAAGAAGCCTGAAACACTATGTTAATCTTGACAGTTGGCGTTACCGCCGACCCCCAAGCTTGTGCAGGGGAACGGCATGTACGAAAATAGAAAGAAAAGCTACCTGACCGTGTTGGGCCACATCAGGAGCTGGTCGATCATAGCCGCTATCTAGGACGATATCAGCTGATACGGACAAGCCGATATCCTATGTCCGTTCCCATACCAAGGTCGTACCCCCGTGTTATCATCTCACGCCCATGGGTTGATACGGACAAGCCGATATCCTATGTCCGTTCCCATACCAAGGTCGTACCCCAGTGTTATCATCTCGCTGCCCATGGGCTCCAAGTAGCGTGCTGATCTTAGCGGTCCTGCATCGATCGATTCGAAGCCTATGTCCGTTCCAAGTCCCATTACCGATCTCTTTGCCTGGGGATCATCACCCGCAACGAACAATGAAAGTCTTTCATTACCAACTTGCCCAGTGGTCATATTCTGAGAGAAGATCGTGTTGAACGCCTTAACAATGTGGGCACCTGGAAGTAGATGCTGGAGCGTTTCTGCCCCTGATGTATTACAGTTCATTGGGGTGTCCCCTCTTAGGTCGGGATTATTCGTTACATCGATCACGACCTTCCCATCAGCATGATCGCCAATATCCTTAGCAACATCCTTTATCGATGAGAACGGTACCGCTAGGATTATAGCGTCCCCGAACATGGCAGCATCTTTTGCTGGTTGCCTTGGGTCCCTATGTCCATATCTAACATCATGCCCGGCCGTTTTCAGTCCGTTCCCTAGGGCCGTACCGACCTTTCCATTACCTATGATTCCTACCTTCATACACAACCCTTTCAAAAAGTTGAGCTGAGAGTGCATATAAGTTCCCTTCACTAATAGCGGGAAGTTGACCAAAATGCTTAACCAGTCGTTGATCCAATCATAAGTGTCCGAGGAAAGCAGTGAGGGGGAACGAAGGGAAGATCAGATCGGACTATAGTGCGCGGAAGTACCTTTCAGCCATTGAGGCCGCACAGTACCTTGGGATGTCGGTAGGGGACCTGCACAGATTGGTCAAGAAGGGAAGGGTCGCTGTCAATTTAGCATCAAGCGGGCAACAGAGGTTCGATATCACCACATTACGGAACATACCGCGTATGCTCAATACCAAAGACCAAGTTCACAAAAGAACGGAACTGTCCGTGCACAATACATCGCAGTCTGTGATAGTGAGCAGTTCCATGGCAATGGATGAGGTCGAGGATAATAGTGTACATTTGGTAATCACTAGTCCCCCATATTTTAACACAAAGATGTATTCATATGAGCCTATAAAAGAAGATCTGGGGAGCGCCAGTTCTTTAGAGGATTGGATATCAGGAACGATGAAGGTGTGGAAAGAGGTTTTCCGGGTCCTGTCCCCTGGCAGAAAGGCATTCATCAACATAATGAACCTCCCGATCAGGCTAGAAGGAGGAAGCTATAGGACGCTGAACCTAGTAGGTAGGACAGTTGACTCATGTGAATCGATAGGTCTTATCTTTAAACGGGATATCATATGGCATAAGACGAACGGCGTAAGAGCTCCATTCGGTACATACCCCTACCCAGGGGGAATACTGATAAACAATATGCACGAGTTCATACTTGAGTTCGAAAAGCCAACATCTGACGGTCCAAGAAGTAGGAAATACGCGCATATTACCGAGGAGCAAAG
Source organism: Methanomassiliicoccaceae archaeon (assembly GCA_963726655.1). GTDB lineage: Archaea > Thermoplasmatota > Thermoplasmata > Methanomassiliicoccales > Methanomassiliicoccaceae > CAVSDP01. The sequence continues at coordinate 63,107 of CAVSDP010000054.1, read as the reverse complement.
GGAATCATCCCGCCTCGATAAAGATTTCTGGCTTTCAATTAAAAATTCTGACGTTTGGACCATGTCCCCACAAGGTAGTGGCGATAGGCGTAGCCATGCTGCTCCGTTCCCGATCGAGATACCTTCTCGCATCATACGTGCATTCAGTTTCAAGGGGGAGACCGTCCTGGACCCGTTCGTTGGCTCAGGTACTTCCCTTATGGCAGCATCGGTCCTTGGTCGCAACGGTATAGGATATGAGATCAACCCGGACATAGCATCTCAGGCAATAACGGCACTGAAGATGAACATCATAGGACCGATCGAACAAGGGAAAGAGACGACCTAGTGAACACCTGCATGCTATCGAGCGTGGTACAAGTGGCTTGCATAACTTGAAGATCTCCTTCAAAATACATAGGTGGTGACTAATAAGCATCAATCAGGATTATTAACTCGGATGGTCGAATATTATATGATGATATCTATCTTCGAGGAGAAGATCAGGGGATCTTTATGAGGAACTGAATGGCAGTTTCAAAGAGCGAGACGAGGAAGACCGCCGGCTCCCTTTTAGCCATAATATCTGGAGAGCATGTTCTGTTCATTGGCCCTCCAGGCACTGCAAAGAGCCTTCTTGCAAGGGATATGTGTGCTAGTGTAGAAGGGGGAGTTCTTTTTTATTATCTTCTAACGCGTTTTACAACGCCTGAAGAGATATTCGGGCCATTATCGTTGAGCGCACTTGAGAATGATATGTTCAAGCGCAAAGTCGATGGGTATCTTCCAACTGCTAGCATAGCTTTCCTGGACGAGATCTTCAAGGCGAACAGCTCGATCCTGAACTCGCTGTTGACAATACTAAATGAACGCAAGTTCCATAATGGGTCTGAGGTAATGGACGTACCTTTGTTCACGGCGTTCGGCGCATCTAATGAGCTTCCTGAAGAGAATGAAAGTTTGGAAGCGTTGTATGATCGTTTCCTTTTCAGGTATTATGTAACATATATACAGGACGAGGAGAATTTTAAAGAACTGATATCAGGAGACCAGGATCAATTCCTTCCTTCAGTACGATTATCCCTCTCCGACCTGGAGGATACGAGGAAAAGAGCAAAAGATCTGATGATCGATGACGATGTGATATCCAACCTTGTGGTACTGCGGCGTGAGCTTCGCTCAATGGGAATATATATCTCAGATAGGAGATGGAAAAAATTCGTTTGGGTCCTGAGATGTGCAACTGCTGCAATAGGCAGAAGTTCTGTCGATCGCACTATGATACCACTGATACAGCACATGTGCTGGAATCGTCCAGAGGAGCATGAGCGATCAAGGAGATTATTGATCGATATGTCGGTCACTGGTGGGGTTAGACTAGGTGCACTAAGCAAGGACATCATGGACCTTGATGCCGCGGTCAAGGAACGCAAAAGCTTCACTTTTATGGTGCCGGTGGAGTGCAGGTCCTGCAACAAAGAGTTCTGCACTTGGAAGGAGTTAAGTGAACATGCGGACCAGTATCATAATCATACCTATCTTATTCAGGGAGAGAATCAGCCATATCAGCTATCTTCGATCAAAATAGCTCCGGTAAAGTTACCGAGCCTGCTTGATGCGTTAGACGCTCGTGGAGCAACGGTCCAGCTTGGTCTGGGCGATGATGAAAGGATTATATATCAGCGAGAGGTGAATGATCTTAAGGAAAAGATCAGGATATCAAAGGGTGGGTTGGAGACGGAACGCAAGACCATGCAAGAAGCGATCTCAACAAACATCTGGTTGTCCAACCAGGACAGGTCAGATATGAGATCAAAAGCTGATCTGATAATGCTAGCTGTGAGGGATATGGAAGGAATGCTTGCTAGCATAGAGCATTCCATTGTGTCATATGACGTTGTCAAATGTTGAACGAACAATGGGTATGAACAATATTCTCCCATATGTGCGTGATTCGATACCGTCCACTAGATGGATGAAGGTCGCGACCGATGATGCGATTCGTGAGATCGTCTCCTTACCTAGAGCATTACCGAGAAATGCTAGGGAGATGATATCTGAGATGATATCCAAGGAACTCCTGGAAGATGGATCGATTTTGGATATAGCTAAGCTCGAGGCAAGGGTAGGGTCATTAACGGTCTTGTTCAATGGCATGAGATCTTCCCGAACTGGTCGGGCCTAAAACAAGAGTCCGTCCGGAGCAATGTTGCAGCAGTTATCGCGGTCAGATCATTGACACTTTATTTCTTGGATCTGATCGATGGCAAGATATCCCTGCCATGTCAAGGCTGTACCGATCTTAGGATGGCATTGGATGATGTCATCATTTTATTGAGCGGCCGTGGCGATAGATCTGAAAGACAAAGGAGCTGGCATCTAATCTGAATGATCTTAGATGCGCTGAGGGATTCGTAGAAGAGGAAGCCGCTGTAAATCAGGCCATATCTGAAAAGGTCAAAGAACTAGAAAAAGAGCTCAGATCAATGATGGACCGTCTTAAGGAGATCTGAACTTCTTTCGGACGGCGGCAGATCCTTGTCCATAGAGGATGTAACATCTGCATATCTAGCGAACATAGATAGATATTCTGTGCTCCTTAAGAAGGACCAGCAACTGAATAAGATCATCGAGCTGATCGGGCATCTCGATATACAGCTGAACACAAAAGAGCTGAAAGTAAGGTCGATGAATACCAATGAGCCATATTCGATAGGGCGCTCCAACGATGTGCTACATATCCTCCCAAGCGAGACGATATGTCTAACATCTCCGACCCTGAAAAAGTTGTTCTTCTCTAGAATGATGGAATGCGGATTTCTTTCATATCAGCTTAGAGGGACAGGATCGGAGCGGGCTCCAAGGCGCCAAGGCCCTGTCGTGGCTTTGGTAGACGCCTCAGGCTCAATGTACGGGGAGCCTGAATATCTAGTAAAAGCGATAATGATGATACTAGCAAAAAAGATGAGCGAGCAGCACCGCAGAATGAAAGTTATTCTCTTCTCATCAAAGGAGCGCATTTCCGATATAGATCTTATAGACCATAGGCGGATGGCAAAAGACCTTCTTGAGCTGTTGAGCTATGGGTTCGAAGGCAACACGGATTTCAACTCAGCGCTTAAGATGGGCCTTGATGCAGTAAAGCAAGCGGAGTGGTCAGGAGCAGATGTTGTCCTGATGACAGATGGGATGTCAGACCTTACGGATAATGCCTTGATAGATGATTGGAACAATTTCAAGAAGAGAAGTAATTCTAGAATATTCACGCTCATAGTCGGCAATGAGGCTGATGGAGGACTAGAGAAGGTCTCGGATCAAGTATTCATCGTAAAAGAACCAAGGAGCCTGGGGCTAGGCCAAGGTCCAGCGCAAATGATCAGGAAGATCGGCTCCTGATAGCCCATTTGGGCAGCAAAGTGTGCGTTCATTTTTATCCGATCTACAAGGAATGAAGTGCCATATCTTTGCGCCCAGCATAGGATGCCATCATTCCTGTATTTTTCAACGGGCGTAGGCAAGCAGATCGAATCGATCTGGAGGTCATGTCTGGAAGGTCGGGAGGACCTCCCGAAAGGAATTACTGGCTCAGCCCAGGATATTCAATTCATTCTCTAGATCACAAGTGGACCTAAGGACGTCCGCATCAACTTCATTGCTGAACATGAATATCATTTGCCTTGGATGTGATCTATTGGCCACATATCTTATCAGGGCTTCCCTTGATGCTGGGTCCAGGTCCTTCAACGCATCATCCAATAAGATGGGACGCATGGTCATTCTTGCATAGCCTAATGCCGCTGAGGCAGAGATCAACTGAAGGTCGCTATGGCCAAGCATTCTGGAACTCTGATCGGACCTCGGTCTCACCATCAGGCCTCCATTGACATCGAATGTCAACAGATCTATCGGACTTTCTGCGTCAATGGTGGAAAGAATATCCATAGCGTCCATAGCCGAACAGATGGCATCTTTTGGGTCCATTGTGCCGCCCATCTCCTTTACGGACATCTCTATGCTGCCATTTCCATTACCAGATAGGATATTTTGAAGAGATGCTGCTTGTATCAGGTTCGAGCGTACGCAGTTAGGCGGGAACATGGCCCTTACCTCGGACATGAAGGGTACCATATCATACCATCCATTTCCAGATAGCGTGGTAAGTCCTTTCCTCACTGACCATGACCGTTCTATCTCACGATCTACGACATGGATCGTACGCTCTAGCCTTACACTGCTAGCACCGATATCGAAAGTAACGGCTACCATAAGGTCAGTGCTCTGACCATCTTGATCATCAACGCTCAGGATCTCGTCAGGCCGTACAGCAATGTCTCCAAGTATACAGAAGGCCATCGCTTCCAGGATCGTGCTTTTTCCAGACCCATCAGGACCTGTGATAAGATTGTTCCCATCCTTAAGCGGGAACGCGATTCTTCACCTCTGAACCTCCTGTAATTCCTGAGCTCGATCATCGAGATGAATGTCATTGACGCTTCTCCATGAACTGTGCCGCCATTATCCGCGAGGCTCTCATATTCCATCTGAACGTATTACATTGTGCCCTAGGACTCGAAAGTAGAGGTCGCTTGTCTACATTATCTTTTACTCTCTTTGTTCGGCAATACATAGAGCATATATGAGTGATCATTTCGTAACTTACATTGCAGATGGATGTCTGGTCAAGATGGAACATGTAAGCCAAGCCTTGCTAACGACCGTCCGACCCTCGAAGATATTTGATGGATCGGACAAGGAGCCATAGGGCGGCGGCATGTGCGTTCCGTTCTTATATTGAATAAGTGCTTCCTGTTTTTGAAAGAAACTAGAACGCAAAAGATAATTATAGTGGGTCAGTAATGGATTTATCAACTGGCAGCATCATTGAGTGGAGATGTCAAGATGGAAGAGAAGCATATCGAGGATAGGCAACTGGCATTTTTAGTGGATGGGGACAATGCCTCAGCGACACTAATAGAGGAGATGCTGGATGAAGCCTCGAAGTACGGCTCAGTGATAATTCGCCGAGTATATGGTAACTGGACAAGTGGCGGACAAGTAGGGACCTGGAAGTCAGCATTAAAGGAATATGCCCTCACACCCCAGCAACAGTTCCCGAACATATCCAACAGGCATATAACGAAGAATGCAACGGACATCGCTCTGATAATCGATGCGATGGACATTCTTCATGATGGAATAGTTAAGGGTATTTGTCATAGTATCCAGCGATTCTGATTATACATCCCTGGCAATAAAGATCCGTGAACATGGTCTTTTTGTGATAGGGATAGGCAAAAAGGATACTCACGATTCATTCCGTCGAGCTTTACGACATATCGTCTCTACAGAGAACTTAAGCGAGCATCACGATGATGGACTGGTAAATGACCACGCTCGTAATGAGCCGATCGAACCTCGTAAAAAGAAAGAATGCAATAGATGCGCTCGATGTTCTCAACAAAGCCTTTGATTATGCGGTCAATGATGATGGAAGAGCGTTGAACGGGGATATCGGGGCGGCACTTATGTAGGCAAGACCCTTCGTTCGATACAAGAACATATGGAAAATCAAGTCTTCTTGACCTGATCGATGAGCTAGATTCCTCATTCATAGTTGAGCGGTCCAATAATGGCGCGATTTATGTGCGACGAAGAGGGGAGGCTACAGCAGAGCCTGAGAAGGTCCCCAAAGAGATCGCCGAGAAACAAGCTCATAAGACACCCATCGACGCGTTGCCCATCCTTACCCAAGCGTATAATGAAACAGGCAAGGACCGCGATGGTAACGTTGACACATATCGTTTGTTCAAAACAGCGAGACGCATCGATCCGAACTTTGACTCTTCAATATATGGTAAGGAGAAGATATCAAGCTGCTAGAGACGCTGCCGGAGAATTTTATCCTGATACCGAAAAGGCAAGAACATGTTGACGAGGATGGTCAATGAGAAGGTCGTCGTTGAGCCTCCATTACCTTTGGAGAAGCCATCTGTCGAGGAAGAGCTCGAGGAGATAATACCTTCTCCTCCAGTTTCAAACGATGTATCTACGATACAGCAAGCCAGACGGTCCCAGATCGATGTGCTTAACTCGATCATGGCAGCATACAAAAATGTAGCCAAAGAGGATGGTCTAGCGTTCCTTCCACAGATGGGGAAGGAGCTTAAGCGTATGGAGCCCAACCTGGACTTCAAAGAGTTCGGAAAGTCAGGCCTCCGCGAGATGATCGAAGAGTTCTCGGATATCTTTAACATAATAAAAAAGGGCAAGAATGTCTATGTCGTAAAAAAGGGGAGCATTTAAGGTACAGTGGACACAAGCCTCTATAGGCCTGATCTTTCGATCAGGCCTATCACCTTCTATCCTTGATGACCAGCCACAGTGGTGATCTCTATCGTATCATCTTGGGGCTAGTCGTTCGATTTGATCAACAGGTTATTCTCTATGGTTTTTCATGATCATGGATCCTCGGGCTATCTACTCACTATGCATGCTTGGTCCATCGAGCTCTATATCCAACAGGACATCGTTGAGCTCGGATGATCATGCAGGGTTTTATCAGGACATAGTGCCCGAATGAACAGCCTGCTCCTTCTTGCTATCCACGATCGCCTTGAACCGTCGGACCTCGTCATTATGCTCCTTTATCATATGGAGGTCGTGATACATAGAGACCAGCTTCTCATGGGCACTAAGATCGTTCGGTAGTATCCCTACAAGGGTCTCATACTCGGCAAGTGCCATCATTTTCTTCCCGCAAGACTCATATAGCTTACCCTTTTTCCAAAGTGCTTCTGAGGCATCTGGGCGTAATGTCAGTGCCCTCTCATATGCTCCCAAGGCACCATCGGCATCCCCACTAGATGAGAGCGCAGCGGCCCTGGTCATCGCTCTTTCGAAACAAACGTTCTCTTCTGGAATGATCAAATCTCCCGTTGAGAAGTAAATGGCAGACGTGGTCCAGCTGGTAGGCAGGGACATCGGCCTCTTCAGAAAAGAGACGAACTCCCGTCCGGTAATCGAAATAATCAGCGATCGGTTCATATGTCTCTAGCGTTCCATCCTCTTTTAGGAAGTGGCGGGTAGAAGGCAATACTAATGGCCAGACGTTGGGGTCCTGAGAATGCCACATCGTCGAAAGTAATTCAGGCACATGTGGAATGTTCATATTTTCTTCTTTGGTCTTTTTCTGCGATATCATGTCATCAAGGAAATAGGAGAATTCTAGCATCTTTCCCTTCGCTTCCTTATCATCATCTGGGAGCTGAAAGGCCTTACGCAAAGCAGGTTCGACCACCTCTACCGGTAATCCGAGGACAAGCTCACGGAGATGCTGTGAGAACTCCCTATCGGGAAACAGCATCGCTGTTTTTGATGATAGGTCATCGGAGCGATATTTTAATGTTGCCAGATTTATCTTGCCCTCGACAAAATCTATAACGGTCGGTGCAAGTTCATCGACCGCTTTAGTTCTTGATATGTCCATATGCTCGAATTCTTCATATGTGCCATTATTAAGATACTCATAGTAAGCACATCGCATGGACATAAGACGCCTATCGATATTCTGTATTATTGGCATAACAAGTTGACCAAAGCAGAGGATATATTTTATATTCGCGCGTAGAACGCCTCTAAACTCTCGATCGATAAATGTTCTTATGGTCATGATCCAGATGCTTGTTAAAGATCGATAAGGTGAACTAGCTTGCCGTTCGAGTAGGGTTCATCATTACATTTAGATCACTCGTGTCAGCTACCCATGAATTCATTCGTGAGCTTCCAGCCAGGCTCTGCCTCAATTGCCTGTGGCCTTAGTATCTATGTTCGGCTAGCCGACTGTAAGCATGCTCATCTCGGATCTACAAACATGAGCGATCCATGATGCATACGCTAATCATCGCTGATCCGACCTTTGAAAATGTGGGGTTTCTGGCGACATTTATCATAAGTTCACAGGAAGACACTGTCTAAACCGACCATGTGCCTCCTCGAACGGTCGATCGCTCATCCGCGCCTACCGGCTTATGACCGAGGTATTTTGTCAACTAAGAAAAAGTAGCCAGCTTGTTGGAAAATTCATAAATTTGTATTCATGTGGATGCCATCCAACGATCGATCTGTGGCGATGATCGTTCCCCTGGGTGCCAGCGTCTGAACGGCCTAACATACGGACCAAATATTTTTAAGTGGGAAGAAGATACCACGGTAAGGGATGTCACATGCTAGAGGAAGCCTCTGAACTTATTGGATTGCAGGTTTATACATCGAATGGTATCTTCCTGGGTAATGTTAACAACCTTGTTATAGACTTAGAGAACAAGCGTGTAGATGGACTGTTCATCAGTGAGACCAACCCACTGCTGGTAGAAGAATCAAAAGCTGTAAACGTTCCATTCCGATGGATCCAGTGTGTTGGGGATATCATAATACTAAGATATTTCCCAAAGCGTGTAACAGCGAAGAAGCCAGCTGCCAAGATCTGAACTTTCCTTAAAGAATTACCCCACCCTCCGGGTGGGCTTCTAACTATATCGAGGCAGTGTATATGGTGCCCGCTGATACGTAAGCGACTCATAGATCTATCAATGAGCTTACTTGTGCCCATACGACCTGCGAACTACTGCCCTTCTATGTCATGCATCTTATCAGATCTTAATTTTTGTGAACTTGAAGTATCCTTCTACAAGCTTAGGGGGATGAAAGAGAGCATACAACAGTTCTAGGAAGAACACGACCAAAGTACGGTCGGAAAGACTCGAACTAAAGCTTGTGGATGAACCGACCTTTACTGGACCTCGGTGAAGGCATAGCAAGGCGCCTAGCCGAAGCAAGAAGCCCATCAGAAAGAGGGTGCAGTTCACCATACTTCAGATGTTCGAAGCATAAGTAGAGCTCGGTCGTATGCTGGTATCAGTCCCACTCATTATGACCGTATTTCTGTTATGTTCTTAGTTCTGTATCGGAAAATATCAATGGCATGGTCAGTTGCCCCAGATAGGCGAATATGTGGCAAAAACCTTTTAGTATACTCGACAGTCTTTTAATGGGTATCATGGTGACAAAGAAGGCAACGTTCGGAGCAGGCTGCTTTTGGGGTGTTGAAGAGGCTTTCTCTCGTCTTGCGGGAGTATCCACTCAGGTAGGGTACATGGGCGGGACAAAAGAATCACCAACGTATAGGGATGTCTGTAATGGGAAGACCGGGCACACTGAGGTCGTAGAGGTGACATATGATCCATCCAAGACCACATATGATGAACTGCTCAGTCTCTTCTGGTCGATCCATGACCCAACGACCATAGACCGTCAGGGCCCCGATATCGGTCGACAATATCGGTCTGTGATATTCTATTATGATGAGGAACAGAAAAAAGCGGCAGAACGATCAAAAGAGTCATTAGATCGGTCGGGATTGTTCTCTTCCCCGATCGCCACTGGAATAGAGCCAGCTGGAGAATTCTGGAGGGCCGAAGAATATCACCAAAAATATATACAAAAGACTGGGCGCGCATCCTGCCATAGATAAGATAAAATAACAAAAAATGAAAGGGGGTGAAAGCCCCCCTTATAGTGTTTTTAGCTCTTTGTTGAGGTAGTCTTGTTCTGTGCTTTTGGCTTTGGTGGGAATAAAGGCAGCACAGTGCGACCTAGGTTCTCATTGATCACGAGAGCCAATGCAATGTATATTCCAGATGCGCCGTCGATGATTCCCCAGATGCCAGCTGCCTGTATCAGGTTCTGACCGCTGCTACCCATAGCAGTGCCTATGCCGAGCATAAAGAAGAGGATAACCAACGCTCCGATCAAGAATGATACGACCCTTGGTGCCTTTAAAGTTCCAAAGAACATACCGAAGGCGAAAATACCCCACATGATCAAGTATGAGGCAAGAGCAGAATTGCTATTTGCGGCAACGGTTGGGAACAGTAACGAAAGTGCAGGTTCAATCCAGCCAGGCTTAGCCAGAAGAATCCAAAGGAACCAAAGGCCAACATGCTAAAGGTATCCCCCATCTTCCACAGCATCAAACCTGCGATAACCTCTGCCAATCCACCCATGAATATGAACATCGCTAATAGCATTGTGTTGCTGCTATACAGTGTTGCATATGATAGGCTTAATAACACAGTCGTTAGGCCGAATCCGATAAAGCCCAATGCACCCGCGTTCGCGTATGTTACTTTTACAGTATCTTCGCTCATATTATTTTTCCTCCCATTATTTACCATGGCCCGGTCCAAGAAAAAGATATGGTCACGAAGGCCATCTTTTCTTGATCGAGCGCCCCACCTCATGGCGCAGGTATTTTGCCTGCATATCGTCGGGAATATTTTTATTACATACATATATGTCTAACTCATAGAGTTAGTCAAGAGTCTGTAAGGAATCAAACACTTAGCTTATCTTTTTAGCTGCGGCACTATTTTCCGACGTTCCGACCAAAGTATTCAATCCCTAGGCTAATTTAGTTACTGAGATATATAATCTCTAGTGCGAAAAAAATGATAGATCATCTCTTTTTATAAGATCGTAAAATGATGAGAATAAGAGCGCCGTCGAACGGGCTCGAACCGTTGACCTTGTGATGACCGTTCCAGGCTATGCCGGGATTAACAGTCACACGCTCTACCAACTGAGCTACGACGGCAGTAAGCCTCCACAATATACCTTAGATATTAATCCTTTGCGCTTTCAAAGTTACTATGATGTAGAAAGATGGCATCAACCCATCTGGGCCTTTAGATCCTTTACCGTTTTCTCCATATCCGCAAGTATCTTCCTAAGTTCAACCAGGAAGGGCGCGAGCCTTTCTGTCGTAATTGCGCCATCAGGTGAGGGCACGATAAGTCCCTCTTGCTCCAGGATGCGAAGAGAATATCTTACTTTATGCTGAGGATATTTCAAAAGTTCTGAAAGACGTATAATGCCGATCGGCTGATTATCCCTTATTGTGTTAAGTATCTGGACATGTCTCTGCAAGAGGTCTATCTCGGTCTCGATCTTGCTAGTCAGAACACTGTTCCCCTTCAAACGGTCCTCCCCCTTGCGTGTGCCGTGATAACATTTGTAACTATTTGAGCGTATCCAGTGCCCATCACATGGCAGGTAGACCCCCTTAATGATCTAGCTAGGAGTAATCGATGATGTTTTCTACAATGAGGACGCACGTTGATCATGCGATGGTATAATGCGGTCCAAGACCAAGATATTACAATGCGACCACTGTGGAAAAATGATATCAAGGGAACAATTGGACCCTTCGCAACCGCACGAAGGCTGGAAATGCTCAGTATGTGGAGATCAGATCTGTGAGGACTGCATAGACTCCAATCTATCAGGGGCAGAAAGGACCATATGTTCAAGGTGTGCTGGGCGAAGATCCCCAAAAAAGAGCGAATGTTCAGGGATATGAGCCAATATCGGGTTATCATACCCAGGCTGCGATTGATCAATATAATGATACATCGGCGCCCCGCATGACCTCTTATCTATTCCTACCCATAGCTGAGGCTATTCACTCATCTCGCGAGCGAGAAGCCCCCTCCACAAGCGTGAGATGGTCCGATCGTTCCCATACAGATAGCAGAACAAGGTCTCTAAGATCGTTTTTCTACTTGCTGAAAAATAGGGTTTAACTAAGAATAGATCATTAACCCGAACTAATGGACATTGGGCAATCATTGCGCAGGGCGATACATTTAGCAGCACCAATTGCGCTAGTATACTATTTTCTACCTGACCCTCTTTGGGCGGGCGGGCTGCCACGTTTCCATTGGTTTACTGATACTCCTGGCATTGGTCCTTAATTTTGAGGTTATCCGTCTACGATATGGCGTTGACGTCACAGGAATGAGGAGCTACGAGTCCAAACAGATATCTGCCGGAGCCTGGGCGGCCATAGCCTTTGCGATAACCTTCCTAGCTTTCCCGTTAAAATATGCTGCTCCCGCGGTCATCGGAATGGCGTTCGTAGACCCACTGATAGGATACCTTCGTTACCAAAAAGGTAGAGCGTACCCAATGCTTCCGATAATAGTCTATTTCATAATATGCTTGACGTCGCTCAGTATATTGATATCTTGGAGCTGGCAAGTGTTACTGACCAGCGCTATAGTCTCGGTCATAGCTGTCGCCTCAGAAGGATACAGGATAAAATATATCGATGATGACTTTATGATGACCGTCGTACCAGTCATTGTGATATTTTGTATCCTCAGCGCCACACTTTAGTTCCAAAGAAACCTCTTGGAGGGAATCTATCTACGCCCATGATGATCGTCTGTATCGGACCGAAGCACTTTTCCAAGGCTTCTTCTTCGGAATCGTAGAGCTTCCCTGTGTAAACGCATTGATACTTAACTTTCTCTACCATCGATGACCACTAATTCAAAGGAAGTAAATAATCTTTAGGTAGGTAACTATTGTGATTCCTTTCTAGAAGATCAATATTTGGACAATATCAATTTATATCTTGATAAGCTAATTAGGTGGGCTATGAATAGGATCAAGGTGATCAATGAGCCCTCTGAACTCGTGCCGATGCTACGGGCTGTTGATACCAAGGTAAAGCGAGAGGTTCTCAAGGAAGTAACCCTGGAATGGAGGACCTCGAAAGAGGTAGAGGCAAAATTCGGCCCAGAAGGCGGAGATGCCTTGAAGTTTTTTGAGAAGATGAAACTGGTCGAAACTAGATGGCAGTCAACTAGCGGTTCATTTCCCGAAAAGGCATATCATACGTACTATACCTCGTTCCATATCAATGCGTCATGGCCGGTGTATGAGATATCTGATGTCTTGGCAGCTGCAATGATGCCAGAAGAGGAGTTCGAGAAGTTAGAGAAGCAGATATTCAAAGAGGTTGGCCCCGAAGGTCGTTTTGCTGGGGATATCGCTGAGAAACTCGATATCACTTCCACCATGCTAAGAAGCCTTGTCAAAAGGTCGGTGCGCCTAGATTATCGTGGTCATAGGATAGAGCGGCTTAAGGAGTGAACCGCTTACATGTCCGAGATATACGTCCTGAGGCTTGGCCATCGTCCCGAGCGCGATAAGCGTGTCACAACGCACGTAGCCCTCGCCGCTAGAGCTTTTGGCGCTCAGGGGATCTACGTAAGCACGTATGACGATGAGCTTGAAAGATCGGTACGGTCAGTGGTGTCACGTTTTGGTGGTGATTTCACTATAAAGACCGGCGTACGATGGAAGGACATTCTCAAGAACTGGGATGGTATATCTGTACATCTCTCAATGTATGGGCTACATATAGATGAGGCCATGCCAACGATCAAGAGCAGTCTGACCGAGAAGATATTGATCGTAGTCGGTGCAGAAAAGGTCCCTCCAGAAGTCTACCAGTGGGCGACGTTCAATGTTGGTGTAGGGAACCAACCGCACTCCGAGGTAGCCGCTCTTGCAGTATTCCTTGACCGTCTAAAACAAGGGGAAGGACTTCGTAATGATTTTCATGGCCATATGAAGGTCATTGGCTGCGAACGGGGTAAAAAGGTTGTCAACGATACCGAATGAGGATGAATGCATCAAGATCCTCCGTCAGGAAGGATGCACTGACCGCGTGATCGAACATACCCGCACAGTAATGCGATTAGCGGTCATCATCGCCGAAAAAAGTGGAGCCAATGTGGATCTCTGTCAGAGCCGGTGGGCTCCTCCATGATGTTGGACGGAGCAGAACACATGGAATCCGCCATGCGGTAGAAGGTGTCCTGATAGCCAGAAAAAGGGACCTCCCAGAACCGCTCGTACTGATAATCCAAAAGCATATTGGTGCAGGTATAGACCCTAATGATGCGAAGACCCTCGGTCTTCCCGAGTGGGACTATATCCCTTCAACGCTAGAGGAAAAGATAGTATGCCATGCTGATAATCTTGTCTCTGACGATAGGTACACGACCTCGAAGGAATCATATGATGATTTTCTAAGAAAAGGATTGAAAGCACAAGGTGAAAAGATGCTCAGAATGCATAATGAGCTTTCACAAATATGTGGCATCGATATTGATGAGATCGTTGTCAAGTTGAATGACCATTGAATATGGATCAAATAGATCGGAACAGGACCGTCGCAAAGATCAATGGTCAGGGAATGGCGGATAAGCGATCATGGATGTTCACCATCAGCGACCTATCCCATGCTCTCACCATCAAATGATGGCACGAGCTGGACTCTTTTCGTCCATGATCAAGCTCGGCCGGATAAATATAGGGGCGAGAGCAGCCATGGTCGATGGGAATACCTATGTATACAGGTCCAATGAGTGATGTATGCTGGTAGTGATCTTGGTCAAGCCACGATCCAAGCATGTTGGGAACCATCAGGATTGAACAAAAGCCTGCCCAATGGGTCAGGACGGTCCATTCACGGAGTTAATTTTATATTCTGGCGGTCCTTAACCTGCATAGTAATATCAGGGCCCGTAGCTTAGCCCGGTGGAGCGTCAGGCTCATACGGTCTTATCATGAGACCTGAGACACCCGATGGTCGTCGGTTCAAATCCGACCGGGCCCACTAATATTTTTATCTGCAAAATTATTATCTTAAATCGATTCAGACGATCTTAAGATCTATAGCTGGATCGTTAAGAAGCTATATCCTAAGTTTTTTAAATAAATATATAATAATAATTTATATAAATACTCGCTCATTATCTGTTCGTTGAGCTTGCGCCCATGATATCACGCATGTCCATCATGAGGATATGTCTATCCGTTTGGACCGTGATCTTCCTAGGAGATATAGGGCTGCGTAAAGACAAGCAAAGAACAGGACCGAAGCGATCAGGACTATTTGTGAGCGGTCGAAGGAAGAGGTGAAGATGAAGATGCCGTAGAATCCGATGAGCTCTAGGAATGCGTATCTCAACCCGAACCCTGCGGCACTGGACAGAATGAACTCACCCGCCTTCATCTTCAGCGTCCCAGCTGCCAGGGAGGTGACGGTATAGAAGTATGGGATGAAGGTGGATATGAAAATGGAGAATTTCCCGTGTTCCCCCAACCACTTCTCGGCCGTTCCGATGGTCTTCTCGGATATACCGAAGTAGTATATGCCCTTCAGCAACAGCGGTCTGCCCGCCAATCTGCCTGGCACATACTCTATTGGAACTACTGCGGCGATGAGGCATACCAGGAACGTCATGTAAGGATTTAGGATACCTATCGACGCCAGAGAACCATATGCAGGGATGAGAAAGTAATCGGGGATCGGTAGAAAGGCAATACTGATGAACATGCCAAGGTAACCGGCTAACAAGAACGGTGACGAGACGCCTACCTGATCAATACCATATGATGATATGTTCACGAACTGGAGATAAGCGTTCAGCAAGGCGAGAGTGCTCATAAATATCATGATCATTGAGACTACGAACAGGTAGCGCCTGAACTTGCGTAGGGGGCCAGGAATATTCCCTTCAAGACCTAGAAAAACCTTCCAGGTCGATATCTGCCGCTTCTTAGATGAAGGTCCGTCGTTCGTTATCATCGTCCACGGCAGATAAACAGTTACGACGCTTTAATTGATCGTACGACGTTCTTGTGACCTCAAAAATGATACCTCTGACCCCGCAGTTGTTGTATAAGATCTCTAGATCGGCCTGAGAAGTCGCTACTATTATTTTCTGAACTTTCAAATATGAAGAGGATGCACATGATCAGACGAACAAAATACATCAAAAAGGTGAAAGAATGCATATCTTGGTGACAGGAGCGACAGGCAAGATAGGCAGTAGACTTGTGCCATCCTTACTAGACGCTGGATTTAAGGTACGAATACTTGTTCGCAGGACCGATGACGATATTGTTGACGGTCTTACAGGAAAAGGGGCCGATGTTTTTGTTGGCGATATCATGCGACCTGAAAGCCTCCCTAAAGCGATCGATGGCATGGACGCGATAGTGCATCTAGCAGCCTTTTTTCGCAGCCAGGATACCGAGAGGATCCTCAGTGTCAACATAGACGGTACTAAAAATCTGGTCGAGGCTGCTATAAAGATCAATGATGACGTGCGCTTCATATTTTCTAGCACATCTAACGTCTATAGCAATGTTGCCGCACCAGGCTTGGAGACGGATGATGTGAACCCAACGGCCGCCTATCCTGCTAGTAAGGTGGCGGGGGAAAAACACCTCTTGGGTCTGCACAGGACCAAAAACCTTGATGTGCGTATTTTGCGTCTTTCTTTCGTATACGGTGCAGGTGATCCTCATCTTTCTGAATCAGTGCCGTACTTCGAGCGATCGAATCGGCATCCGGCCCAACGGCTTCATCTTGTCCATCATGCAGATGTGGCTCAAGCCATGAAGTTGGCAGTTCGTACTCCAGGTATTGGAGGAGAAATATACAACATCGGCGATGACGCGCCGATCACACTCCAAGAAATTTTCCGGATCACACATCAGACCGCCAAGCTCGTAGATCCATCAACACCTTTGACAGATCCTTGGAGCGGACTCATGGATACGACCAAGGTAAGTGCTCTCGGCTTTCGACCTCTGGTACCCTCTTTGTTCGCGGCTCACGACTTGAACATACTATGACCAAAAATGAAGAATGGTACTATTGAACCTGATATCATACCAGGATCGTTCGATCCATACCGATCATCACCGGGATGACCTAGCATTGACATTTGATCCTGAGTACAAGATCTCCCTTTGGATAAAATGGCCGATCTGGAAGATTCGTCCAAAAAATGAAAAAATGAAAAATTTTTGAGCTGGCCATCAACTTATATTGATATTTATACCTCCAATGGTCGGGTCATCGTATATCAACGTGAACTTGCTCTGCTCCCCTGTTATCTTGAAGACCGCCAAGAACTGCGCCGACTGTCCTGGGTTGGTATCTTGTGAAGTGAACCCCATCATGTTACTTACCACTCCCACGGTATCAGTACCATTCGATAACTGTAGGTAGGATGCATTCACAAAGTTCGGTATGTTCAGATCGTTCGTCACGTTGAGCAGGACCGAGAAGTACGTACCATTGTAAGACGGATCCTCGAGCAAGGTGAAGTTCATTGTCCCGGTTACTGGCACGTGAATACCACCTATCATCACAGGGACGGACAATGGCTCCCCCGTTTGGGCATCGAACGCTTGAAATGTCATATTGAAGATCCCAACATTACCAAACGTGAAATGATAGGCCGTTACATTCGATGATGAACCATTATCGAGCGAAATGATCCCGGAATGGCCGCTTATCCTGCTTGTATCCTGATCGTTCACCCAATTATATGTCCAATTGACCACATTGCCGTCGCCATAATCGATCGTAATGCACGCATCGCATATTTTGTTAGTTTGTTCTGCGAAAATGTAGACGACGACCTGTCCGCTCCACCCGCTCAAAGCCTTAGATGTTATGCTAAGATTGTAAGGGTTGGCGAGGACGTATTCATAACCACTTGCGTTAGAACCATCATAGTTAACGGATAACTCCACCTTCGCATCCGCTGCATTTATCTGGCTTGGTGAAACTACTGTCCAATTTGAACTGCCCGTAGTACCACCACTACCGTCACTTCCATTTCCCCCATTGTTATTGTTTCCATTGCTCGTATTATCAGGCAAATTTGTCTGATTCGTCGAGCCACTGTTCATCAACATGCCTGCAGTGACCCCGACGATCAAAAGAGCCAGGACGATCACAATCGCCGCTATTACTTTCCCTTTCACCGTTTATCCTCCCATAACTAACTAAAAGGGTTCCTTTGTCGCAGGAACTATAAAATATTGATGAAGGTTAGAACAGACACGACAACTACGGGGATACACAGGCCTACTTGGGATCGGGATCAATGGTCATTGATCTGATAGCCAGTATTATCGTTCAAGCGGATCATTCATTCCTACATTTACCCATTACACTAAAGAACGACCATTTAGATGCTAGGAAGATCATGTGATAAACGGTTTTCATATGCTATCAAAATAATATCTTCTTAGCCTAAGGCCTTCGTTGTTTAGGGGGAGTCCGTGACTAGGACCACGTTCCCATCAGCACACAGCAAAGCAAGGGAGCGGAGAACGCCCGCCTGCCCATCCATGACAGGAACGAGCACAGGCAGGGTCGATATGAAAAGCGCTCGGACCAAGATACGACGAGTATAATAACATCATGAATTTATCATGATATATAGAACACTTTGATCCAGCTTGGTGAATTTACCAAATACTAATGGGACGCGATACAGCAAGGATCAGGGAGACACGTAGGCGATAGAAATGTTCGCTGTCCACGACCTGACGGTCTACGATCTAACGCCCTGTATATACTGTATGATAGAAATGGGAGTCTGTATTGTCAATGAATAAGAAAGAGAGGCGGTACGGCAGGCTGCTCGAATACTCCGTGCTGTTCGTCATGGTCATTGTCGTGGCGGGAATTGGCCTTTACTATGCTCTCCATGTCCTGATGATATTTCCCGTCACTGCTTCAACAGCGATCCTGCTGGTAGCCGTGATCGTTCTTGGATTCCTTCTAATTACACTGCTCGGTCGAGAGCTGAAGAAAGTTTCATCGAAGATTCTCGGAAAAAGACATGGTAGCATCGTTTATGAGGTGTACAGATTCATTTCGTATGTGGTCCTGGCCTTTATTCTTCTAGCGATCGTTGGCGTCTCAGGCACCGAACTACTTGCTGGAGGAACATTCGCAGGTCTGATCCTAGGCCTGGCAAGCCAGACTGTCCTTTCGAACTATATAGCAGGCCTCATGGTCATATTCGCAAGACCATTTGAGGTGGATGACAGGGTGACCATATTCACTTGGCAGTACGGCGCCATAGCGCCTGCCTATCCTCCCAGGTTCTATTCGAACGATATCCTAATGCCAGGTTATAGCGGTATTATAAAGGAGATCGGGTTGGCATATACGAATATAGAGCTCGATGAAGGGCCGACGATGAAGATCCTAATAACGTCCTGATCCAGGCTGCTATTGTCTCCCACAAACTGGAGGAAAGGCTGGTGAGGACCAGATATGAGGTCCCCGTCTCGATCGATCCTATCAAGCTTATCGACGAGGTGACGCAGGTCATCAAGAAGAACGAATGGGTCGCGAGACCGGATTCTGTCCATGTCACGATAAATGCGGTCACTTCATCGGTCTATGTCCTTTCTGTCGACGCTATCTGCAAAGGCTCCTTCGAGGACGCTCCGAGGAGCTCGATCTTGCTGGACCTTATGAGGACCGTTTCCAGTCTTAAGCAGAAAGAGTGAAGTGGCACATAGGTCACAAGGTCCCTAGATGAGAGTGTGTTCTCAGCTATTGTGTATATTCTCTCCCTCATTGAGTTGGAGGACACGGGTCCGTTTAGAAAAATATTAAGATCTGTCTTTCAATGTGAGCTCGCTTCCCAGGACCCCAACGAAGAACCGGCGAGCGTTCTTTTACGATGTATAATGTCGGAGGGAGTATTTTCAGAATTTGATCATTCATCTCATTATTAATTAGGTGAACTAGTTAGCAAAAGGAAAGGAAACAATCTCGTCGATCCCTTTTGATCGAGCTCCAAATATCATTGTATAGACAATGATGGGTTCAGATCGCATCCCTCGCACCATGATCTTGGGATAATAGCTATCGTTTTCATTTGTCGCTTTTCTATGAAATTAAAAATCATATAACATTCATTGAATTGCTTTTTATTCATGATATCGCTTTTAATCCAGTGGACCAAAAATCGATTATTTAGATACTAGGAAAATGGTATGGTGAGCGGGATAATTATGACATCTGGACATATCATTCATAGCCTAAAGGCTTCACAGTTAACAGGGTTCTCTCCACAATTAAGACCTTGTTCTTGTCGGTGCTCAGGCCGGTCAGTATTAAGGTATGACAAAGAACTTTGCTACCGTGGAATAATTATCAGGAACACGGTCCTCAGCCCATACCCTGTCGCCGTGTTCCTTGACCATTCTTTCTACTAGATAGGGACTTAGGCTGCGGCCTCCCTGGACTCTGGCTCATTTTCTAATTGATCCATATGATGACCGTTTCTACGACATTCTTGCTCACGTGGCCCTCAATGGCGTATTCCTCTGGTCTAAGTGCTCCCTCGCCCTCGATCATGAAGTGGTTCAGCTTCAGGAAAAGCCTGAATGTTACATTCACTTTATCTTGGAGACCTTCTTTCCATGCCTCAAAGTCCTTCGTTATCGTTACCTGATAATCCCGCCCCCCCTGGAGAAACAACATGGGCATGGGCAGTGACCTTGCCACCTCAATGGGTCTGTAGTCTCTTAAGGCTAAGATGTATCTCGGGAACATTCTCAGCGGCAGTTCCTCTCTCGGTGTGTTCTCGTCAAGCTTGGGGTCCTTCGCCCGGGTCACCTGCGCCTTCAACTTTTCAAGGTCCGCCTTCTGCAGTTCGGTCAAGGTCCCAGAAAGACTAAAGATGTAAGTAGCTTGGTCCAGCGCGCAGTCCTCGATCGGACGCGGTGATCCTGCTATGATTATCAGCCCGGCCAGGCTTTTATCCTCACTGCCGATCCAGGGGGCCAGATTACCCCCGAGACTATGACCAAGAATGAAAATACGCGTTGGGTCAATTTTTGGGGTTATGTGTAATAAATTGATAGCCAGCATGGCGTCGTCCACCACCTCGTCCTTAACCGTGAGCTTTGAAGCCAGCTCCGGCGTGAACTTATTCTTGTGTACGAAAGTGCGTTTGTCGTAACGGAGAACGGCGACGCCCCGGGAGGCCAATCCCCAAGCTAGGTCTTTGAATATCTTGTTAGGGCCGAGGCTCTCATCCCGGTCGTTTGGGCCTGAGCCGTGCACCATCACTACTCCCGGGAAGGGGCCTGTCCCCTTGGGCATTGTCAACGTGCCTGGCAGCACCCATTCGCCGCTGCCAATCGTTATATCGGTCTCGTTGAAGGCATTCCTATCAACATAAGCTGGCGGATGGTACTCACCGACCGTTGCGGTCGAGGGCCTGAAGCTCAGGCCGCTTATCCTTACCTGATCATCAAACGGAATGAGGATATCCACTTTGGCTTTTGCGAACTGGCCGGTGACTATCACGATCTTTTGCCCCTGGATCTCAGAGATGCTTGCACCTTCCAGTTTGACCATAGGGCCGACCTGGGACGTTAGCTGCTGAACGAGCGCCTGAAGCTTCTCAGAGGTAAGTGTTCTCCTCATGTTGTCATCGAACTTCGTTATAGCGCCTTTATAATCTCCCCTTGAAACCTTACTAATGAACTCCAGTGCCAATCTTTTCATATCCTCAGTTGTTTCGTCCTCGACCATGGGTAGCCTCTGATCATGCGACGTTATTGGCACTGAGGCCTTTAGGTTGTGTCCCATCGATGGGTGATAAAACAGCTATTTTTACGTGAATTAGAGTCAGAATATCCTTTTCGATTACCCACGAATGAACAGGCCAATTACATCGATCGGTCGAGAACGAGCTTGTCTGCCCAGGTCATATAAAGCCTCATGTCGTAGAACAAGTTCGAGAACATAGATTCGAAGTCGTTATTCGAATTTATCGAGGCTTCGGCCCCCCCTCAGTTCATTCATATTCCGACCCCACATTGTGAATATCATCAAGCCGGGTTCGGTGTTGGAAACGGATATACCGAGGATGTGCGGGTCCTTTCGGTCAGACAATTTCATTGCGACATTGGCCATGGACCTGTCCACACCCACCTTGGCGTGGACGATGGACACGATGTCGCCTGAGGCACTAGGATTCCATTCTAGGCGATAGCATAGTAACCTTTTGGCCTCCATAGACCTGAGCCTCCTCCTCACCGTTTTGGGGGTGGAGCCTACAGCATCGGCGACATCTTGCATCGAGCGCCTGGAGTTGTCTGAAAGTGAATGGATGATACGGTAATCCAACTTCAATAGAGGGTCTTTAACGGGTGGCTGACCGTGCATGAGCATCCACGGTGCCCTTAGGTCGTTTATCTTGCATGTCTCCCTGACAAAGGACTGATACTCCTGCATATCTTCGTAGGAACGCACTACGGATTCCAGGTAAAGGAACTGCCCACCGGCTTGGTATACCCGGAGGGTGCATGGATGATTGCCGATCTTCTCGATTGTTGAATTTAGATCGGTCGAAAGGGACCTACCACTAAGGCCAAGGAATCCCCCGCCGGTGACCAAGGGACTTAGATAAGTCCTGAAGCCGATGATCACCCCTATGGAAACCATTTTTTGGACCCTCTTGTGCACAGAGTTCACTGACAGTGAAAGACGCTCAGAAAGCTCCCTGTACGGAATACAAGGAGATGTTGCTAGTTCCTTAGTTATGAGAATATCCTTTTCGTCCATTACAGATATCTGAACTGTCTTTCTCTAAATAAAATGATAGTCGAAATAATTCGATCGCCCATTAGTCCAAATTAAGTTCAGCTCAGCTCAAAAAAGAATATAAGAGGCTTTTCAAGTTGGCTCTGTATATCCTCGAAATAGTTGATTTTTTGAAGAACGTCATATTGCTAAGCGAACTAGCGGTCCCGACCGAGCCCACTCGGATCTAGCCATTTTGCATTTTTTGTCAATAGGTCATCCATACCTCGATGTGATCTAACCGAACCAACATTTTCGAAAACTGCTCGGAATCGTCATTTATGAAATCATTGTATATGTTGACCGGAGCTCCATCAGTTCTGACTTTTTAGAGAAGGAAGTCTCGCCTGCAGCGGCGCGTCACGGGTTGACATATGAACGATATATCATAGCATATCTCAAGGTCGTTAGCAAGATCATATGGATCTTATTTGAGGGCATATCAAATTGAGTCTATTTTATACAAAAGATATGAAAAAATGAAATATTATATGTGATAAGCGCGTTTACTCCTCTAGGATTGGGGTGCCACATCAGGTATCTTTGGAATCGGAGAATAGATGCTCCAGTGATTATCTATTCCAAGGATGGATATTTGATGTTGTAATATAAATGGGGGGATAGTGAGAGAGATGTTTATTGATATAGGATTATATATAAAAATTAAATGTGATCAAAGTGAGATGAATGATGTACCTTCAGAATGGTTGAGCCGTAAAAATTCGTATTTTAAAAGGAAGGAGATGCAGGTACCATCAATAAGCTCGCATAATATTTATTTTTCATCAGAAGATAAATGGTCCGACAAAGCCCTTTTTAAGAAAGATCATCGGATCTATGAACGCATTTCAACATATTTTATCATAATGAGCTCAAGATCTGCCCTTTTGGGTCCTTCGGTCCACGGAGGAATATTCCAATGAGACCGATATGTCCTAAAAGGATTGTCGTGAAGATAGGGACCAACACCTTATGCGGCCAGAATGGCAAAATAGACCAATGCTACCTGGACAGTGTAGCTGATCAGATAGCATCACTAAGAGAAAAGGGTACACAGTGCCTGATAGTAAGTTCAGGTGCCGTTGGATCGGGGTCAACAGAGCTAGGTAATGAAGGAAAGATGAAAAGTCCCTGCTCTAGGCAGGTCTGCGCCTCAGTAGGCCAAGGCATAATAATATCGGCTTGGAGAGAAGCGTTCAAAAGGCATGGGTTGATCGCGGGACAGGTTTTACTGACATATGTAGCGTTCTCGGATGAGGTTAGCTATATCAATCTCAGGAATACGATCAATGAGATGTTCTCTTCGGGCATAGTCCCGATCGTTAATGAGAACGATGTCATCGTAGCTGAGCAAGATAAAGAGATATTTGGCAATAATGACCGGTTATCAGCTTTAGTAGCAAGTAAAGTGGACGCCGACATGTTGGTCCTGCTGACCGATGTAGATGGCTTATTTGATAGGGATCCTAGAAAGGATGCGGATGCAAAGTTGATCACGACGGTCGAAAAAATAACGAGGGATATTGAAAGAATGGCCGGTTCTAGCAGGAACGAGCGAGCGATCGGGGGTATGAAGGCAAAGATCGATGCGGCCAAAATATCAATGCGCTCTGGATGTGATATGATAGTGGCAAATGGAAGAACAGAGAACATCATATTGCGGCTCGCTCAGGGCGAAGAATTAGGAACAATGTTCAAGGCTGTATCGAGATACAATAAAAAGGAGCGTTGGATAATGTTCGCTTATCCACTTGGAAAGTTGGTGGTGGATAAGGAATCCGAAAAAGCCCTCAGGTCTGGTCATCCAATGGTTAACCTGGGAATATTAGCCGTCGAAGGAACATTCATGAAGGGCGATATAGTCAGGATAAATTCATTTGCCAAGGCCATTGTCAACCTAGCATCCTCGGAGCTAATATCCCCATTAAAAAAGGTATCAGATGATATGAAAGATCTAGAATTAGAGATGCCTAAAGTGGTCGTATGCAGGGGTGACGCGATACTATATGACTGAGCGCGTATCGTTCGGGCGGATCGAAATAGTATGTTGATACGATCATCAACACCCTTTTCAATCACTTCAGATCGTCAGCGGCTCACCGCTAAAGCCGTGGACCGCTGACTAAGATGTTTCCATACGTAATATCCAAGTTGTTCCGCCCAATTTAGGCCATCGCGGATATCTTATCATGCCTCTCTCACTTCAGAAAATCATTCCTATCGGACCTGTGGAGCATCCATGATGGATATTCCGGGCGAAGCATGCTCAGCTCGTCAAGTCTCATGATCTCCTCATCTTTCAGATGCAAAGAGGTAGCCTGTAGGTTATCTTCAAGCTGCTCAATGGTCCTAGCGCCGATTATCACACTGGTCGTGAACTTCCTTGTTAGTAGCCATGCTAGTGCGACCCTAGCCACTGAGGCGTTATGCGCTTCGGCGATCTCTCGCATCGCGTCAAGTATCGGGTATGCCCTATCAAGATCTACCGGTGGGAAATTAAATGAAGTTCGCCGTGAACCTTCCGGCCCTTTCTCTCCTTTTTTGAACTTTCCGCTCAGGAACCCACCAGCTAGAGGGCTCCATACGAGAAGGCCTAATTTTTGGTCCTGGATCATTGGGGCAATCTCCCGTTCAATGTCCCTTCCTGCGATGCTGTAATAGGCTTGGACGCTCTCGAACTTTGCCCAATCATGCTTCTTTGCGAGATAGTTAGCCTTCACGACCTCCCAGGCGCTCAGATTACTGCAGCCTATATACCTGACCAGGCCGCTCCGCACTAGATCGTTCATGACCCCCATCGTTTCCTCGATCGGGGTAGTTGTGTCACGTCCATGGATCTGGTACAGGTCAATATAATCCGTCTGAAGACGTTCTAGGCTTGCTTTTACTTGGCTCATGACTTGTTTTCGTCCCAATCCACTATCGTTCGGTCCTGGCCCCATTTGCCCAAGGACCTTTGTAGCGATCACGACGTTCTCCCTAGGGACATCCAGGTCCTTGAGCGCTTGTCCCAACATACGCTCTGCCTCGCCGTTAGAGTAAACATTAGCCGTATCGATCAAGTTGACCCCAGCGCTCAAAGCTCTTTCAACTAGCTCAGTGGCCTGGGCTTGCTTCAATGCACCGATCGCCGACCATGTCCCATTGCCACCAAAGGTCATAGTTCCCAATGACATCTCAGAGACCAACAGACCTGTTCTTCCCAAGTTCTTGTACCGCATACATGTTATCTTAGAATCATCTATACAAAAAATATTCTACCGCCAATATCGCTACAACATTTGGACCCCAGTATGAAATAATATATTGTCCCATGATCAAGTATGAAGTTTGCTACCAGAGCAGTCCATGGCGGAGAAGAGGTCGGAATGATCTCCCGTTACGGGGACATGGTTGCTCCAATTCATATGACCAGCACCTTCGCACGAGAGACCTTGGACGAACCGATCGAAGGTTACGAATATTCAAGGGGTGGGAACCCAACTAGGCATGCGCTCGAGGAAAAATTGGCAGCGCTGGAGGATGCTCAAGGGGCATTGGCGTTCTCAACCGGCATGGGGGCGGAGACCACCGCTACGCTGCTGCTTCAGAAGGGGAGCCGGGTCATTGCCACGAATGATATTTATGGTGGGACATATCGGCTTTTCTCCAAATGCATGACCAGATTCGGACTGGACTTCTCTTATGTAGACCTGACCGACATCGACCGGGTCAAGATGTCCATGCAGGAAGGGGTTGACATGCTATGGATCGAGACACCGACCAATCCCCTGCTCAAAGTTATAGATATCAAGGAGGTGGCTCAGATAGTTCATGAACATAACCCCCAAGCTTTGGTAGTTGTCGATAATACGTTCGCCAGTCCCTACTTTCAGCGCCCCCTCGAGCTAGATGCGGATCTGGTGGTATACTCGACCACCAAGTACATATCTGGTCATTCAGACGTGCTGGGTGGAGCGCTGGTATCTAATGATACAACGATCTTAGCTAAGTTAAGGTTCCTTCAAAGAACGGTCGGTGCCACTCCTGGCTCCATAGATAGCTTTCTCATAATGAGGGGGATGAAGACGCTTCCTATTCGCATGGAAAAGCATCAGGAGAACGCGCAGGATGTAGCTAGGTTCCTCGAGCGGAGCGATATGGTGAAGAAGGTATATTACCCAGGCCTAGAGAGCCATCCCCAGCATGAACTGGCCAAGAGGCAGATGAGCGGATTCTCGGGAATGGTCTCCTTCGAAGCGTCCTCAGGACTAGATATGCGGAAGTTCCTTGAGTCGACCAGGATATTCGCCTTGGCCGAGAGCCTTGGCGGGGTCGAGTCGCTTATCGAGCACCCCTGGTCCATGACCCATGGAATGGTCCCTATTGAAGAGAGGTCCAGGTCAGGTCTGACTGATCGCATGGTCCGTCTTTCTGTTGGCATAGAGGATATAGAGGACCTCATCGCTGACCTGAGCAGGGCTTTTGAGATTCGCTTCTAACGGTGCCCAGCGATGATACCTAGAGATATGAAGAGATATCCAATGTGATAGTTATCGCTAATGCAATGTCAGGACCGGGCAGTTTGATCTTGATAGACTAGAGTCCCCTTATCGTTTATCGGGAATTGCTAGTTTCATCATTTTCCGGCCCATCTTCACTCAGCGCCCATGATCCTTCTTCCAGCGCTCTCTGTTCAGCCCGATAGTGTTAGCGAAAAGTCGTCTCCAGGTAACAAGTTCAGCTTCTTGCTCAGGATAAGCGTTCTCCTCTATTATCGCCTCCATCAGGTCCGCATCCATATCGTGGGACATTCAATGGCGGGATCCATAGCTCGCGGCCCCCTTATCCTTAGGTGACCTATTCCTCTGATCATTGTCCCTCGAACCTTTCGATTATTGAAAGTGAGAAGAGAGTCCGATCGAATACATTACTTTATAAAATTTAAAAATCATTTGGTGTCTATGGAAATTAGAAGACCCAAAGTAAGAAAACTAAAAGCGGGGAATATATCCATTTCTGGAGATAATGAAAGACTTGGTGATTATACAATACTAATAACGTATAATAATATAAGAATAAAAGAGTGGAAGAAGACAAGTGTTGATACTGAAACTACCCCTGTATCCGCTAATATGAAGTTAGAAAGATCAACGGAGAAAGAGATCCATGTCCACACATCTTGATGATCGCTGAAAAGGCCAATATCAAGTACAAACCGCAAAATCAGGTCATAGATATCGTTACAGAGACCATATCAGATGCATTAGGGAAGTATGAAACGGAAAAGATAATGAGTAAAAAACCAAAAATAGATGTTTCTGACGGATTAGTAAAATATTGAGGTACGCAATGCGAAATTGCATTGTTATCTCATTCCTTTTCAATTCAGCTATCAGAGGTTGATCCTTATAGGTCCATCAAGGATGATCGCATTGATTGATCTGTTCTCAGATCCATAAAATGCCTCCCAGCTAAAAGATGACGATCAAGAGTCCCATTTTTAAATGTATATATCCCCAGTCCGGAAGAGCGAGATAGTTCAAGGTTTGGGAATTTGCGAGCCAGACCATAAATACGGTCAACTTGATGTCTCGCTCATGGAACCGAAGGCAATCGAGAAGATATCCAAGGTCAAAGCCAAAGAAAAGAAAATGGTCGCTAAGATCGATGCTAAAGAAAAGAAAGATGTAGCCAAGGGCGAAGCAAAGAAGGTAAAGATCGAGAAAAAGGCCCAAGAGAAGCTATCTCAAGTGCGATCTAAAAGATAGGACCTTAGGGATGAGATAGGGTTGATATACCTTTGTAGGTCCCTAGCTCACGAGCGATGGCGCAAGGAAACTCATGGGCCCATCCATGGGTCTCCAGCCCGGTCTAAGATGGCAGATCTGGGCACTAGTTCGCAATTTACTTGTTAGGCCCGATCATCGCACCATACTTCGAATAGACCTCTTTGATCAGTTCCCCCGCCTTTGGGTTCATCCAATCATGCATCCATTCCGATACTAAGGATTCAAGGGTGATCGGGATCACGCCTGCCTGCATCATTCTATCGACCCCATATTTGTGAGCATCGAAGGTCGAATCACCTGCAGCGTCAATAAGGCCGTAGACGTCGTACCCCTCGCGAATGGCGTGGATAGCTGAATAGGCGAAGCACATGCTGGTCCATAGGCCAGATACTACCATCTTCTTTCTACCTATCTCAGCTACCGCTGATAGAACGTCCTCATCCTCAAGGGCATCGAACTGTCGGTACCTTTCGTGCATATACTTTCTGCTCGGGAAATAGGCTGGTCACTTCAGGGAAAAAATCGCCGTTCGTGGTTGGGTTGATCGACGACATAACTACTGGGATATCCAGTATCTTCGCGGCTTTCGCTGCATTAATCGCTGCGCCCTTTATCCTGACCTTATCACCCGATGCAATGCTCTTGATCATGGTAGGCTGGTAATCCACCAATAACAGTATGCTGTTCTTATCCGTCAACAGCTTCAGTTTGCTATCCCTCGTATCCAACACGATCGCCTCATGCTATGCTATGTCTTTCCTGGATGACCATTCAAATAACCCCGATCTGCTTCATCAAGCCAACAAGATCGTAGAATAATCGCTCTTCTGTGATCTCGCCGTCCTTCCAATGGGCAACGGTGCAGAGCTCGACATGAAAACTCTTGTTCGTCGGTTGTATCATCTTGCCATCGGCGGTCCTCATCGGCCCTTTCATAGTGCCGGTGAAATCAGCTATCGAGCAGGTCCAATCAGCCTGTCCGAAAAAGGTCCTGTACGGGTCGTTCCCCACATGGTTGTCAGGAAAGGTCTTGAAGAACTCCTTTGCCTCAGCTTCATGGTCATGCCTGCCCATTGTTGGGTCTGCGCCTCCTGGCCATAATATAGCAACATTCATGGCATGCCGCTTGTTAAAAGTCTCCCAGTCCTGGTTGTTCCATGAATCATCAAGAGTCTTCATCGATCTCATATTCTCTTCGACGCCTGTTAAGGTCTCATTCCTAGTTTGGGATGCGTTCATGAACAGTAATTATTGTGTGTGATCGTTCTTATCATTTGACCCTAAGGTCATTTCGTGGGAGATCGTACTATCACCGAACGGATAAGCGGTAGTGCCGGTCAGCACCATTGAGGTTACGGCTTGGCCTCCATTGGCGAAAATCGTCTGCTCGGCGAAGATGTAGCGTACCAGGGGATAAGCTGCGTTATATGCTAGCTCGCCCCAGTATAACGGCTTGTTGTCGGCTGTAGCCCATTCTTCCGGGGTGGTGAAATTGTATGGATCATCATTTGACGCATAGTAATGTCGAGAAGCGATCTCGAACGGTACAGTTCCAGTGCAGAGATCAAAATCACTTTTTCCCCAGCCGAACATATTACCAAGACCGGCGACCCCCATAGTGCGAGGGTGGGAAGAAACATCGACAGTATCGTTGGCCACAGAACATGCCCAAGTGTGGAACGCGGTCTTGCCACCACCTGTGCTCCAGTAGCCTGCATGGCAGGTGTTATGGTCCGGTTCGTTGAACAGGTCGAACCAGGCGATACCTTCTTGATCGTTCAAGGAGGACATGACCCCATTACAATACTTGATGTAATTATGGTAGGCGTCGGTGGTGCTGTTGAACACACTTCCCGAGCCTTCGAAAGGATAGGTGGGATATTCTGTGGAACCTGCTAGTGCGAGAACGATCCAAACACCATGCGATCTGGCTGCAGCTCCTATGGTCTTGAGCAAGGAGACGTAGGCCTCATGATGGTCCGACCAGGCATCGTATAGTACGCCAGTGCCCCAGATATCGAAGGCCCCAACGCGAACAAGACAACAATGATAATATGCCAACAGAGCAAAGTATCGATCGAAGAAATGGGCGGCGGTATCGTTGGGCGAGACAGGTCCGTATTCCCCCGTATCAGGCCCATTGAACACTGAGCTTTTACCAGCATACTCAGATTGTCCTTCCAAATAGGCCAGAATAGCGAACTCGAGGAAGGTCGCATCTACAACTCCGTAAAACTTGTCGGCAGGGGTCTGGCCATTGACCAGGATCTTCGACCCTTGGACGCCGATGTGACCATATCTGGTACTGGTCCCCAGTATGGACTGAGGCCGAGAGCGCTCCTCCGATATTTTTCCAGAATTATTCTTCTGAATTGGCTCCATGAGTAATGCTAATATTCACTTTATCCCATCCGGGATTAATATTTCCCTATCCGATGAGCAACCTATGAAGGAGATATCCTCTTTCACATGGACGGATCTTCATCTTTAGCGAATGCAAGCTGAAAGTCCCCCCCCCGCTAGTTGGGGATGAGAGCGAGCATACCGATGCTTTATGCAACGCATATGACTCGAGATACTCGAGGGGGTACGGAATATGTTGTTGGAGCGGCCGTAGCTCAAGCTTGTGCCTATCGATCATCACTGACCTTTTTATGAAGGCATAGCAAGACAACTGGATGAATTTAGAATGCCTGCTTGAAAGGGCGGAGTAGTTCACTGATAGGTATATGCGGTACCGATACCGAAAAGACCCAAAGATAATGTGGACCTTGGAGGTCTAGTTTTTCGCCGTCCACTGGGTACTCCCAAGTACAGGGCTGGTCAATGAAAGGAACCAAAAAATAGGAAAAATAAGTTTATCTCATAGCTTAAAAGGTCCTTGGCCTATTTTGGCATGAGAACTGTATCGATGGAGTGGCAGACCCCATTGCTCGCAACGATGTCCTTGTTGATGATGTTCGCATTGTTCACCTTCACTGACTTATGAAGATGCCACTTGGCTGCATCGATCTTAATATCTTCGCCCTGGACGGTCTTAACATGCTTCAGTTTTACGAATTCCTCTGCCATGATCTTCCCAGGGACCACATGGTAAAGAAGTATGTTCTTCAGTTTGGGGACATCTTTCATCAGCGCATCGACGGTGCCGCTTGGTAGTTTGGCGAATGCTTCGTCCGTAGGTGCGAACACGGTGAACGGGCCGGGTCCTTTAAGTGTATCTACCAGTCCGGCCGCCTTAACAGCAGCGACCAAAGTCTTAAAATTCCCGCTCATGGCTAGATCAACAATATCAGGCATATTTTGTTTCCTACCTTTTCAGGTAAAGAAATATTATAACAGCTTATATTTACACGTGAGCGGAAGTTGGGTCATCCCAAAAAGGGCGCCTTGTTCGAGGGCTATCCAGAGATATCGGTGTTCATTGGTTCAGAGCTAATTGCCCTTTTTTGGCGGAACATATTGATCCATCCGCTCTGCTTGCACCGCTTCAAAAGATATATGCAAAGACCGCAATTCTATGAGCTCAAGGTCCATCCGTTCCGGATCAAGATCTCCACAATGCCTTTTCTACAGGCATATGTTGCTTTCGTTGTCATATCATATCTTGTGGAGAGGGCCATCTTGCTCGTTCTGTTGAATCGTCCCCGAAGACTAATTAGCTCTGAGCTCCACATGGTAATGCCATGATCGGAAGTACGATGAAGAGGAGTTGATCTACGCCATGGCCACGCCTCCGGACCAGAATGAAAGATCAAGACAAGATGGATCGAAAGGATACAGTCGTCCCATAAACGAATTGTGGGAGATGTGGAAACCACGAGTAAGAATGAAGATCTATCCATTCACTTATGCTTTGTATGAAGATGTGGAAGAGGTGATGACCGGTCTTACATCCTATGATAGGGACAAGTGGGCGGCGGCGTTCAGCTCTCTAGCTAAGAAATATGAAGAAAAAGCATCTCAGGCAGAAAGAACAGGAGATGCACAAAGCCCCAAAGAAGACTATCTTCGCGCATACCAGTATTACAGGCTAGGTAGGTACCCAACAATTAATTCACAAGGAAAGAAGCAAGCATACCGGAAGTCCCAGGAAATGCTCCTAAAGGCTTCGCGTTATTTTGACATACCAATAGAACGGGTGGAGATACCGTTCAAAGCAAGAGGCGGTGAAGGGAGCAGGATCATCGGTTATCTTCGAACACCTAGGACAGGTGCTGCACCTTTTCCTCTGCTCATAAGCTGGGGCGGGATAGATGGTTTCAAGGAAGAACAACTGAACGACCCTGCTTTAGAGCGAGGCATCGCAACTCTAGCAATTGATGGACCTGGAGTAGGTGATTCGCCGATCAAGGGCTCAGTAGATGCAGAAAGATTGTTCGGAGCGGTGTTCGACTGGGCCGAGGCGAATAAGACATTTGATCGGCGTAGAGTAGGGGTGTGGGGCTACAGCACCGGTGGTTATTGGGCGGTTAAAGTAGCTCATGTCTATAGGGACAAGTTAGCCTGTGCAGTGAGCCAAGGCGGACCCGTTCACTACGCTTTTGAACCTGAATGGATAAGCCAGCAAGAAAGAGGAGAATATCCTTTTGAGTTATTCGATACTCTCGCTTATGCGTTCGGCCTTTCGACCTACGAGGAGTGGGTAGAATACGCGCCAAAGCTCTCACTTCTGAAGCAGGGCATTATAGATGGACCTAGTGCGCCGCTATTGCTTATTAATGGGATACACGACTCAGTGTTCCCGATCAAGGACTACTATATGCTACTCGAGCATGGCAGTCCGAAATGTGCCAGGTTCTATGATGCCGGTCACATGGGGTTCACAAAGGACACCTTTGGCACGATAATGAGCTGGATCTCTGAAAAATTGAGCCAACGGCCCAGGAATGAGGATACGCGAGCCTCCCCACCCTGATCAGTGAGCACTCTTGCTTCTTCCAAGCTACCTGCAGTATGCGGGATAGCAAGTAAAATTTTCGTAAACAGTCCAGCGAACATCTGCTGTACAAGATAGGGCTCACACTCCTCTTTTGTTAGGACATATGCAGAACTTTCAAGCGAGCATCATTGCCATAGTCCCGCCCCAAAGAGCAGGACTGTTCGCTCAACATAGATTATATATTATTATGCTGGTCCATGATCAATGGTTCTCTCTTTTACTGATGGACAGATGAAATTTATCGATCATTCAGCTGAGAGCCGTGCGGGGATAATGGCGATCGTTCATCTTAGAAAGTATGTTCATTCTGGAGGGAAAAGGTCCGAGAAGAAGCTGGTCAGGACCGAAGATAACGATAAAGTACAGGGATGTATGATCGATGGACTTTGCAGAGGTCACATCTCAAGAAGGGACAGGAAAGAGCTCGCAGTAAGGACCTCTAGTTCTCTAGCGACCATGGGCTCGTACAAATATTGGGATAGGACCCATTTGATAGGACCAGATAGCTCGATGTGGATAAGAACGCGAAGAGGAAGTAGGATCCAGGGGGTGCCCTGTTGAGCGATGATCTCAGGGAGATCGCTGTCACGGACCTTGGCGAATATGTTGATCAGCGATGCTGCCAACGGGGGTTCAGGTTCAGGCTTGACAAGGGTGAGCTAGCTAGATCCTATCCGTTCTATCCAACGGTCAGGAGCCCGTTGAACCCGATACTTTCAGCGATCGGGAAGAGACGTGAGGATGAGGTGGACGCGGCATTATCTAAAAAACTTCGATACCTGGGACCAACTGAAGGGGTGGAGGATGAACATACATCCTGGGCTGAGTTCCTGAGCGCATTGGCAGATACCACGATCGGGAACGATGTCTATGCAAGAGAGGTCCAGGTGTCAGGGCGCATAGGTGAGTTCATCGTCACTGGAAGGATGGACTTTGTTATCCTGAGATGGAGGGACGGAATACCGCGTCTTAGGATAGTAGAATGCAAAGCCAGTCGAAAAGATAAAACATATCATAGGGTTCAGCTTGCCACTTACAAGGTCATAGTGGGGGAACTTCTGCAGGATGGGATAATGATCGGCGGCAGTTCCTATCGGTCGATCGAGCTAGAGACAGTTGTAGCTAGAATAGACGAAGAGACGAACGGCGTTCAGGACCCAATGATGTTGCCATCTCTTGGCCTTTGTGAAGAAATGGATGATGTCAGGAACATGCTAGATAAAGGTGGCTCACTGGATCGAATTGCTGGGCGAAGTCTTGACGATATTCCCTATAAGCTTGAGCCGAAATGCGATTCTTGTGTTTTCTGCCCCATATGCTTGCCGGACAGTGCCATCAAGCAGCGTCTGGAGCTCCTTGCTATAGATCCTTCAATAGTAAGGATACTGAAGGAGAACCAAGTGAACACCATAGACGATCTAGCAGACCTTCAATTAATCTCCGAGGTCGGGAACGCCTTGAGATCCACTATCGGGTTCAACGTCGATCTGGACGACCTTATCATACAGTGCCAAGGCTAGGCGCTCGACGCTTATGAACCGGAAAGCTGGTGACTTCAAGGTCATGGGAAAGAGGCACCGGAACGTAAGTCAGCTTCCGGCTTATGACAACGGCAACGGTATCCGTCTTATCAGGATATATCTGGACGTTGGGTACGACTACATAGAGGACCGCATGGTCTCGCTGGCTGCTCATATCACGGACAGCGACAAGTTACTGCTCACCATGCATGTGAAAGAAAGCGGGGACAACGACCACGATGACCCCCTCCCAAAAGAATGCATCAAGGGCCCTTCATCAGTGTGGCCTTTGAGGGGTGAGAGCGTTGTGTGCTGTAAGGATACGCCTTGGAGCGGGAACCTATCCAAGGACGATGAGGCAGAAGGACGATTGATCGGGGGCTTCTTTAACGGGATCGTTGAGGCCATTACTAGGACCGCTGGCAAGGACGAGATGAGGCCGATCCAGTTTACGTCTGGTCACAGCGAGACATGGTCCATCTGATAGATGCATGTTCAAGGGCGGGTGGGCATCTCCTGCACAATCTAACGGAGCTGCTAGGCTGCCGTGAAGAGTGCCAAGGGGACCTTGAACAGCTCATTTACACCCCGATCAGGGACGAGGTCCAATCAAGCTTTGCATTTGGCTATACTGGACTAAGCCTACAGATGATAACGTCAATGGGCTGGTTCGGTTTCCCGAGATTTCATTGGGTCCGATCGATCGAAGGGAACGATGTGGATCTTTCCTACACCTTCCACAGGGATATGTTCGATCTCAGCACTTCGATCTACCTGAATGATAGGAGCGAATGGTGCCGGAAAGAGGATGGGACCGCCAGAAGGGAATATTTCGAGATCAGGACACGTTTCGGCTCTGATCTGAACACCCCGTACTGGCACGCGCTTTGGGGCATTCTGCCAGAAAAAGAGACAAAAGATCCGCTATTGAAAAGGGCCCTGGCCGAATATAAACGAGCGGGCACACCAGTGCTGATAAGAGCACTCCTCGAATGCAAATGCCAGGCTCTAAGATGGGCGGAGGAGCGCCTGTTCAAGGACCCCGCTATACAAAAGCCGATGATGCCGATAAGAGATCTATATCGCATTGAGGATCATTTCGCTGAACGGTATGATCTAGCAAAGGCATGTCAGGACTTCCTCAGATTGGACCATAACGTCAGGAAAATAGAATGGCTCACGTCCGAGTCTTCGTTCGTCAGCGAACCGGGTGGCTGATGGTACAGCCATACCGGTGACAAATGGGAAGATAAGCAGGGTGGGGAACCAGTCCACATTCTCAGGACAGCTGGACCTCGGGCCATATGGACTGAGGCCGGACATGTTCATATCTACATGCGATTATGGGGTCGATTCGTTCGTTCGCATATCGCCCTGCACACCCAACATAAACGATGGACAGAGCAAGTGGGAGGTCATTAATTCTGGAGTGACCGCCATGATCAAGAGGCTAGACAGCACGTCGGTAGAGGCGGATATAATACCTACGCGTAGTCGAGACCCACTGGCCGGTAGATACATACTTCCTTCCTTCGCTAGCGAGAAGGATGTGCCGTTCGCATTGATAAGCGACAGCATCTCTGATTTCGTAAATTATAAGGTCGATTCATGGTTGGAAGACAATAGGTCAAGCAGTGTGTTGGGCTGGTTCGACCCAGAAAAGCCAAATGTCCCGGTAAAAAATAAGATCCCGAATGAACGTTCAAACGACCTGCTCTTACTATTGAAAGAACTGGATATAGCAGGAAGACGGCTGGACGATAAGCAAGTGGCTGTATGCATTGAAGGACTGGACAATACGATGCAGCTCTTGCTCGGGCCGCCCGGCACCGGGAAGACGAGCACGACCACGGCTGCGGTCCTTATCCGCCTTGCGGCCCATGATAAAAATACTATTTTCTTCATTGCCGCGAACACGCATAAGGCTGTCGATGAACTGATGGAAAGGGTCAAGATCCACTGTCCCGCTGTTCACTGAGCTGGAAAAGAAGCATGGCATTCGTGGAAGACCGATAGCTGTACGCAGGGTGAAGGGACAGAACGAAGAGCCAGGATACCACTTATCTTCCAATGATGTGCTCACGGTAAAGAACGAAGCGGACAAGGGGGACGTGATCGTCGGAGGGACGACGAACGATCTCCTGAAACTGGCGGAGAAAATGAACAGTTCTGGGCTCCTGAGAGGTTCAAAGTTCTCTGTGGATGGCCTGATAGTCGACGAGGCGAGCATGATGGTCTTCGCTGACTTCCTGGCGCTGGCCACGCTCGTGAAGAGCGATGGGGAGATCATGCTAGCAGGGGACCACATGCAGCTCTCACCTATCACCTCCCATGATTGGGAGAACGAGACCCGAGAGCAGATCGTTAGACTGCAGCCGCACGAGAGCGCGTACATGTCCGTCAATAAACTAGCTGCAAGGTGCGGGCCAGGGCAGGTCGTTCGATTCTGCATTATCTACATCGTACAGGCTGACACCAGAGCTTATCAGGCTCATATCAGAAGTATATCAGAGAGAAGGAGTGGAGCTAAGATCCAGCAAGGTCAGGTCGGTAAAGGATCATCCGATCGGTGACCTCAGTGACATATGGACCCGCGGAGGGGTATATCTCATCGTCCACGATGAAAATGAGTCAAAAAAGAGCAACCAGTTCGAAGCTGGCCTGATCAGGGACATATTGTCTTCACGTCCTAGGTCCAGGGCCGCACCGGTGCTGGGGTCGGTATCCATAATCACACCGCATAGGGCTCAAAGAAGTATTCTGCAGAACCTTCTGAAAGGCGATTTCGCGGGGGAGATCAACACTATCGATACAGTCGAGAGACTGCAGGGCGGGGAATGTGACACGATAATAGTATCCGGTACGCAGAGCGATATGTCGGCAATATCCGACAATGCTGAGTTCATATTGGACATCCACCGCACTAACGTGATATTCTCAAGGGCAAAAGAACGCCTGATCGTCGTATGCTCAGAGAACCTACTGAACAGCGTTCCGCCGGATATTGATGAGTACATGTCCTCATGGCTGTGGAAGCATCTTAGGTCGGTCTGCGATCAGGATATGGTAACGATCCGAGGGTATGACCACAGGGTAAGGATCAAGGTCCCTTCTGAGTTCTGGGTAAGTAAATAGCTGGCATGTGACTGAACGTCATAGGCCGAAAGTATAGAAAGAGGTTGAACGGGACCATGTCCCATTTTTTTAAAGAAGCGAAGAACTAAGGATCGCCCGAAGTGTACTGGAATGCTTAATGGATCTATCACATTGGAGTATCAGCTCTCTCAGACCAGAGAGGTTTTATTACGGTCTTCCCCTAATAAAAAATAATCTAAATAACGATATTTAGACACATACCAAACTATCGTATGCTGATACACTGGGTGATAAAATAATAGAGTTGAAGAATAAAAGTTCATTCTTATTGTCAGAGGCTGATAAAAATAAGATCATTGAATATGTGATCGATTCCGCAACAAGGACTGAACTAGATATTTCTTACTTAGATCGTGTATATGTTGTCGATAAAAAGCAGCTTCCGAATGGGACCTTTCACTATGCATACACAGATCACAAAAAAAAATGGTCCTGTCCGCATATATTCATAGAACTGTCATCTAGCTTAGCAAGAGATTTCCAGAGTGGCTACCCAAGTTCAACCAAAACGATATTTCACGAACTGGGACATGTCCATTTTAGGAGCGTGCTTATAAAAAATCATGAGATCGGTAAATTGGCCATCCGACGGCTTACCCCAAAGCGTCTTACAAATGCTAAAGATGAGCAATTGTTTGCTTCAGCTCTCCATCTTTGGGACGAGTACCAAGCCGAGCGAAGAGCATCAAGCATGATAGACGTTGATGATGAGAATTATAAAATGGCATTTAATGCATTTTTTGATTATTTGGAGATGCGATGTGGAGGCCATAACTGTAAAGGTGAAGCACCACCTCCTCCCAGAAATGGATGGAGGATCGATGGATGGAAGGAATACTTCCTAACGCTCATTGAGGAGTATGTCACTGTGATGGGACATCATCATGGGCGCAATAGTGAACGATCGCTGTATGATGAGTTCATTAAACCTCGAAAGAGATGTGATAAAATATTTCACGGGCCTCTCCTGAACCTAGAGATCGAGTTCAATAGATTGTATCTCAAATTCTCAGATATCCTTTTGGACAACTCATTTAAAATGTCTGCTTTGGCATTATATAACATAATATGTGGTCTTGATGCTGGCATATGTGAATACGATGAAAAACGAATGTCCCATGCCATTAATACGTTCAGATAATCATCGCTCTTAGAAATATTATCCCCTGCATGATGCATAGTAATGATTATTATCTAAAAATGAGTTTTTTTATTTTGATA
Organism: Methanomassiliicoccaceae archaeon; assembly: GCA_963726655.1. Lineage (GTDB taxonomy): Archaea > Thermoplasmatota > Thermoplasmata > Methanomassiliicoccales > Methanomassiliicoccaceae > CAVSDP01. Next base: position 24,176 of record CAVSDP010000054.1, on the reverse strand, counting down.
TACCAAATTTAACGACATTCCTATCGAATGGGTGAAGATCTTTGATAAGTCTAGAAGTTAGAGGGGCTGATGAAGTAATAATGCGTTCATTAATGAGGGATGGGAACGAATACTATTGCCAAGTGGGTTCCGAGACATTACAGAACCATGTCATGAAAGTCTGATAATTCCCAACAAAAATTAGATGGGGCACGAGATCATGGAAAGGGGAGTGGATGAAAGAACGGTCGTTAATGGTCATACATTGGTGAAAGACAAGGTCATTGTTATAACGGGTGCCAGTGATGGTATCGGGGCGGCAGCCGCACGACTACTGAATGCTAAAGGTGCTCACGTTATCATTGTCGGCAGATCGCCTAAAAAGAGCAAGGACATAGCCAATGAACTTAACGCTCCCTATTATCTTGCTGATTTTTCAAGGTTGGAGGATGTACGTACGCTAGCTTCTCGTCTTAAAAAGGATCTCCCTCAGATAGATGTACTGGCAAATAATGCCGGTGGGGTCATGGGCGAACGCACGCTTACGGTCGACGGGCACGAAATGACCATGCAAGTAAATCATCTTGCCCCATTCCTACTTACAAATCTCTTGCTCGATACGCTCATTGCTTCAAGAGCAAGTGTTATCGCGACCTCAAGCATCGCTCACAGATCTGCAGGAAAGCTGGACCTGAATAACATCGAGATCGAGCATGGCTATCGAAGATCAAGCGCCTATGGCAAAGCTAAGCTCATGAACATCTTATTCACGAGAGAGCTTCACAAGCGATACAACGACAAGGGCATATCGGCTGCGGCTTTCCATCCGGGCTCGGTAAGAACTAGCTTTTCCTCCGAGTTCGGTGGAGGCTGGAATTTTGTATATGGCTCATTTCTCAAACGGTTCCTTATCGACCCTGCCCAAGGCGCTGATACAATGGTATGGTTAGCTACATCTAAGCCAGGTATAGATTGGACATCCGGCGGATACTACCACAAGAGAAAGATCGCAGGAACTAGCAAGCAGGCCCAAGATGCAAAGCTCGCGCACGACCTTTGGGAGATATCTGCTAAGTTCACCGGCCTCAAATAAGAAAACGTAATATGATGAACGGAAAGGCCATATCTATAATATCGAGATATGAGATGCTTGAGCAACTTCTTGATTGGGCTTACCAGAACCTATCGCAGTTCCATCTTAAATAATAGCACAAGTATCCGTTTTTGATATAGATGAATGATCATGATGCTAGCCGCACAGCTGAGTTCATGGCATTGTTCCGGGCCATAGAGTCAGCTCGCCCGGCGAAACACCGTTTATTTACCGACATCTATGCTCGTAAATTTCTAAGTCCGTCATATAAGTTGGTAGTACAGATATCTCGTATCCCCATCATAGGTATGAGCATATCATTTTACATCGATCACAAGTGGCCTGGGGCTCGCACCTCCGGGGATCGGCCGAACACGCTTCATCGACGATATGCTATCGAAAGCGCTCCATGAAGGGGGGTTCGGTCAGATCGTTATCTTGGGAGCTGGATATGATTCACGAGCATATCGTATACCCGGGATCGAAAAAACGCAGGTTTTTGAGGTCGATCATCCAAATACATCACTGCATAAAAAGCAAAGTATGGATCGTATTCTAGGAGGTATTCCCGCCCATGTTCATTTTGTACCGATAGATTTCACTAAGCAGGATCTAGGCGACGAACTGTCATCAGCTGGATTCGATCCAGATAAAAGAAGTTTCTTCATTTGGGAAGGTGTGACCAATTATCTTACACACGAAGCGGTCGATGCTACGCTTGATCATGTTAGAGGTGTCGCTTCCGGCAGTAGACTTATATTCACATATATAAATCAAAATGTTATCAAGGACCCAGGAGCCTTCTCAAGCACAAGATCGGTGACGAAAACATTACGCGCCATCGGAGAACCATGGACATTCGGCCTCGATCCAGCAGATGTGCCAGGATATCTGAATGAACATGGCATGGTCCTTCTTTCTGATACCGGCTCGTTAGATTATCGTGCACATGTTATCTGGGAGGCAAGAGAAGAAATCTGAAGGGATACGAATTCTATCGGGTCGTCCTTGCCGAGGTGCCAGACAGTGGCGCTCATCGATTTGCGAATATCAACGTTAAACGAAAATAATGAAGTGAGCTAGATGCAGATGATAAAAAATCTCGATGGCATGCGATCCGGATCATTATATCAAAGGGATTTAGTACCTAAGCTAAGAATAAGCTTGCATCCATAATAACGCGCCTCTACTGGCCATAGAAGTCTAATGGTCCTTCATGCAGTTCCAATATCATCAAAGATTCTTGTTATCAATATCAATATCTTGGGAAAAGGATACTAATAAACGATTCGTAGGTACGATCTCATCCAATAAATACTGACATGGTCAAGTCTGATAAAGACTTGCTGGACAGTATATGGATCGAGCATGTTACCCATGTACACCAACGCGACGATATCCAACAGACTTGAACAAAAGAACATCAAGAGAGGGACAGTTGATCGGCATCCTTCTGTGGACAGCATGGGTCGTTGCTATCGGTGTTATAATCGCATCGTTCCTAAATTTCAATATATCGATGTTATTTGCTTACGACCAGGCCCTGATATGGGTGACATTAGGTCCACTGATATTCTTTATCCTAGCTGGACGTTATATCGTGGCGCCTAGGACCAGCCGATCGCAAAAGGTATAACGTCAACAACCTTTGGCTCTTGACCGTACGATTCTTCTTCTATACGTTCATGGGCCTTATTCTTTAACCTCATACGAACGAGAAATTCCCCCAGAAAAGCTGAGAGATGAGGGTGAGCAAGTAACTGTATGATCGCATGATCATCAGAATATACGCTCAACTTGATCATCGGTGTGAACAATGCTCGTGTACAAGTCCGGTATCTAAATTAACGAACGGGAAAATAGGAATCTGTTGTGGAGATCAGGTTTTACAGGCAGGATCTACGATCGATCTCTCTCAAGGGTGTAAACAAGTAGCTTAGATGGAGCAAGAAGCCTCACACAAATCGGGGGTAGTTCACGCAACAAACTTGGAACTCATTGTCCTGATCTGCACTTCAACCTCATATTACACTAGTTGCAAGAAGGTTGGGTCTTAGTGCTGTAAAAGAAGTGATCAGACCTGAGCTTTCTTAACGACAGTTCTTAGGATCTTATCGTGTTAGGTCAATTTTGTGAACATTGTCATGGGCGATCGACCTTAGTTAACATCAAGATCTGGATCTTATCATGCAGTGATCTGATACTTGCATTGACAGTTTTATGCGTCATACTTTCTTAATGGTCTCGAATGTCTGGAAGTTCGGACAGTGTTAAGATGGAGTATAATATCGTGAAACCCTCGTAGAAGGCTACGGGTATCAGCAGGATCATGAGTATCACAGCATACCATATCGAACCTTGGTGCATGGCCCCGAACTGATAATAGAATATGAACGCGATCGTGTTCAACAGCCAGGCAAACAATAGGAGACTGCTCACACCAAAATGTAACAACAAGGTCAGGGGGAGCAATATCAGGCTGATCATACCTGTGATCCCAACGATATACATGTAAATGTACATGGCATACGTTCTCTTGCTTATTCCACATATCTGGTCCTTGGCGGTCAACACTGACCAGAACCATCTTCTTCTTTGTTTATAGAAATCCTTCGTGCTTGTCGGCGGTGCTATGTATATATGTCCCATCGGGATATATGAGAAAATGTATTTTTCCGAGATCCTAAGCCCCATGATCAGATCCTCAGCGCCGTAAGTGCCATAGTCCCAGCCGATCTCCCATTCGACGTCTGCCCTGACTATAAGCCCTTCGCCATGGACGAACTGCGGCTTGTTCTTCTTATTACAATGCTTGCACCAGGACTCACAATTTGAGATCCTTATGATGTCAGCTAGGGAAGAGAAGAGATGCCTGCCGAACTGCCTTAGCCTGATGCATCCTTGTCCACCAGCCCCGGTCATGTGATGGATCGCGTATTCAAGATAATCTTTGTCCGCAATGGTGTCATCGTCAAGATGACAGATGTATGTCTCCTTGCCATACCCCTTATCATGGAGATACTCTATGCCATACTGCAGTGCGCGCATCTTGTTCCTTGAGGCGTTCTTGCTCTTGTAGTCCTTAGGGACGATTATCTCGTCACAGCTGTATTTGAAAGGGTCCCGTTCTTCCTTTAGGACAAAGATCTCTACACCAAGTGCATAGCTCTTCGTGGTGGCTATTATCTTCTCGACAACACTCGTCGCCATACCATTCGTGGTGATCTCAACTACCACCCGGTTATTCACTTCAGGCGTTTCCTCATCGGACAGATGGTGTTTGTCCCTATTCATCAGACCGATAGCGATAAGATACATCTGATATGCCCCAAGGAAAGTATACGACAATATGATAAGAGCATAGAACGACTGGAACCAAGCACTTTCGAATAAGTTCGTTATCATAATTTTCAGCACTGATGTGAGATCGACGGCGGTGTGAGTATCTATTAATATATATCTATTGAGCCGTAAATTATCGATAACGGTACAAAATTCGGATAAGCATGAACCGACTAATGTAAAGACCTTGACTAGGAAACGGGTCTTGATAATATTGTCAATGATCCAAAATCAAAATCACAAAGATGTCATTTGTCCTTACCGGTCGTTGTCTTAAATTATTAATTCATCACTTAATGCCATTACGTCATTATAGCAATTACTTTACGAATAGGCATATATTTTATATATTTCATTATCAATAACAAAATCGATAATTAGAAATGATAATCATTTGAGACGGGGGAATCAAGAATGGAATCATTCGAGGAATTAGAGAGCCCAAAGATACCGAACTGGAAAATTTATGTAATGGGACTAGTACTTACAGCGGTCGGAGTTCTTATCTGGGTATTGATATAGGTCCATTGATAAACAGAATATCATTCATTGCTCTTGCTATCGTTGCCCGCTACTGTGTAGCGCCCTGAGGATCGATCCCTCATGCCAAGCGAGGAAGTTCGATGTCCCGGGGGGAATTCAAGCACCTCTACCTATGGGCGAGGCACTTACCTTATCGATGGGAGCAAATATGGAACAAGAGCCTGGATGACACTTTTTAGAAAACTTTGTCTCACTCAGGGTACTTGTTACTATCGGAGCTCGGTCGTCTTGACAGAAAGACAAGGCGAACACGCCTTACATCATGGAAGCATCTTTTCCCTTCTGATAAGCCTGCTCGACAGGACCAGCAGCACCAGGGACATGGCACAGGCTAAACTGGCGATCGAAACATCGACGATGGACGCCAAGGTAAATCCCAGAAATACTAGATAAAAAGTTGGAACTATGAACAACCCCCCAAGTGACATGGCGAGAGGAGCGTTGCCACCTGCTCGTTGCTTTTGCAACGAGCTAAAAGCCATCATCGCCATGATAATGAATGAGAGCACGGAGAGACCGAGGAATGCAGTGAGCAACAGCACCAATAGGTCCAAAAGAAGGACCGTAAGTGATCCAGCGATGGCGCACGCGATCAGAACGACGACGGATTCAACGACGAAAACGGCCAATGCCATAATGAGAGCGGCCTTCAGATACTGCTTGAAGATGTCGCTTTGGTTCCACCCAATAGAGAGCAAATGCTCCAGGACCCCGTTGTTCTTGTCATATACGTAGAGCATGACGACCGGCATTGGGAACATTATGGTCCCAAAGGCCAGGAATGAAACGGAAAGCAGAAACAACGTCCCGCTGGAGGTTCCGTGGAAAAGAGTGAGGGGGACTATGAAAAAAAGCCCAACGGCTGCCATGGACAGTCCGATCACCGCTTGTGTTTTGCTCAAGCTAAGGCTGCGCTTGGCAAAGACGACCGCATTACTTTGCATCTTTCGTCGCCTCCTGCCCTTTTCCAGTCCTAGGCATCTCGAACAGCTCCTGCAGCGGATTATCTAGCTGACGCATTTCAGTGACCAATATGCCCTTTTCGACGATCTTTTTTAGGGCAAGCCCAGCTTCCTCGGGGCTAGATACGCTTAGGACGTAGTATTCTCCCTCGCGTTCGGCACCTACGATACCGGTGATGTCGGTCGCTGCCCTAATGCCCACCCGGTAGCTCTTTGGTTTGATGTTCGATATCCTATCGATCATCGTAACCGAGCCGTTCTTTATAAGGATCAAGTAGGTCCCTATGTCGGTAGCTTCATAGAGGTTGTGAGATGAGTACAGGATCATTCTGTCCTTGCTCAGCTTTAAAATTATGTCCCGTATCTCCTTGGACGCCACAGGGTCCAAGTTCGCGGTCGGCTCATCCAGGAGGTACAGGTCCCTTTCTTTGAGGAACACCTTGGCGATGGCTGCTCGCTTCTTCTGTCCCTGTGAAAGGTCCGAGAATCTTTTGTCCTTCAGTTGGTCGAGGTCCAGCAGTTCGATGGCTTTGTTCGGGTCCCCACCTTCGATTCCTGAATAGAACTTGAGCGCCTGATATACGGTCATCTCTTCGGGCATGGCGTTGTACTGCGAGGAATAGCCCATCCTAGATTCTTGCCTGAGCCGAAACAGTCGTGTCCTGGCCGTCGAGAAGTATCCTACCGCTGAAAGGCTCCAATATGCCAGCGATCGTCCGGAAAAGAGTTGTCTTGCCGGCGCCGTTCGGCCCCAGGACAACGTAAATGGAAGGCTCTTGAAGTTTAAAGTCGATATCGTGCAGGATGACCTGCTTATTGTACCCGGAAGATACCTCATTCAGTTCCAAAGTAGGCACTATTTGTCATCCCTGTTCTAGCGTGAATACCTTTTGTCCTTCTTATAACTTAAGTGACCAAACCCTCCTCAAGCGCCAGTCTGCCGCATGCGATGAACAATCATTTTTCATCGAACGGTTCTGCCAACGCAGAGCGGAAGAATATATCGGATACATTTTTATCTCACATGATGATAATTCAAAACCCTTAAAAATCAAATATATTATATATTTATAAAGTTCATCCATTTTGAAAGGAAGTTAGTCAGATGAATTGCTCTAAGTGCGGTGCCGTTAACGACGATGCCGCCCAGTTCTGCAATAGCTGCGGTGCATCTATGGTCGCACTGCCATCTAGCGTAGGTGAACCGGCCGCACAGCCCAGTAATAATGCTCAAGCCCGACCACCTCGAAGATCTAGCAAACATACGAAGATGGTCATTGCGGCCGTGGTCATTGTAGCCATGATACTTATCGCAACGGTAATGGCCACAGCTTATGCTAATAGGTCTACCGTGCCCGATGCTCCAACTGGACTTACTGCGATCTCTGGCAATGGTACTGTTATATTGACATGGACCGTACCGATCAGCGATGGCGGAGCGGCAATAACTGGCTATAATGTCTACGAGAACGGTGATACCGTCCCAATAGCTACCGTTGCTTCGACCTCAACGACCATCAACGGTCTGACGAACGGCATGCCTTACAAGTTCACTGTCGTAGCTGTTAACTCAATCGGTACGAGCACCGCATCCAGTTCTGTCATATCTACGCCTTTTACGACACCATCCGCTCCAACAGGACTGACCATAACATCAGGTGATGATCGGGTAGCATTGTCCTGGACCGCACCTAGCAATAACGGAGGGGCAGCGATAAGCTACTACCAGGTCTACCAGGACGGGATCCTATGGGACAACGTTACATCTACCTCGACCACATTCAATAACCTGACCAATGGGCAGGAGTATAAGTTCACGGTCGCAGCTGGCAACTTAGCTGGAATCGGGGAAGCCTCTTCATCATCAAGTGCTACGCCTGCCACCGTTTCTGGGCAACCGATCGGGCTCAATGCAATATCTAGCGATGGTGAGATCGCCCTGCGATGGACTGCACCTAACAGCGATGGCGGAGCGGCAATAACTGGCTATAATGTCTACGAGAACGGTGATACCGTCCCAATATGTACTCTCACTACGACAGCAGTTATTATCACAGGTCTGACGAACGGACGATCCTACACTTTCACAGTAGCATCTGTCAACTCAGCTGGCATCGGACCGGCGTCTTCGACGGTAAGTGTTACACCTGCCACCGTTCCTGGGCAGCCTACCGGGCTGACCGCGACCCCTGGTGACTCTCAGGTCTCTCTCACTTGGACCGCACCGTCATCCGATGGTGGGGCTACAATAACTGGATACATGATCTATCGGGCCACTGCCTCTGGGACGATGACTTATCTGACGACTGTTGACACGACCTCATATCTGGATACCGGTCTCACCGACGGTCAATCGTACACTTATGTAGTCTCGGCGGTCAATTCAGCTGGTACTGGACCATTCTCTTCGTCTATCAGTACTACAACAGTAACCACTATAACATTGAGCATAGCTGGAAGCACGACGGCAGACCCAATGGTGCAATTGGCCGCTGAGTGGTATATGGTCAATAACACGAACGTTCAGATATCTGTCGATAGCGTCGGGAGCGGTGCAGGTCTAAGCGCGATCGAGGCTGGAAATGTCGATATAGCAATGCTCTCGTCGACGGTCTCAGCCCTGGGCGGTAACCCAGTGGACTTCCAAGAAACACAATTCGCGTACGATGGCATCGTATTGTTCATTGGTAGCCAAGCTGCATCGTACCACGGACTTACCTCGAACGAGATGGTAATGGATGCAGCCGTAGCGCTTAAGATGTACGAAGGGGACTACAAGACCTGGGGGGCGCTAGAGACAGCGATAGGCATTAACCCAGCAACTGATCCTTACTCTTACGAAGCATTAGATGTATACTACAGGTCCGACAGCTCTGGAACCCAGACGGACTTTGCATTGTTGTACATGAACGACAAAGGATACTTCTCATCAACGACTTGGATGACCGCTGAGGAGAACTCTACGTTTAAGGGTGCTAACGGGAACACTGGTATGATCTACGATGTAGAACAGGACAAGAATGGGATAGGCTTTACATCATTCGGCCTGGTATCCTCGGACAGCAACGCGGAGGCTTTCTCATACAACCAAAGAAGCCTGACGAGCGGACAGGTCTTTGCATCAAAGACGACCATAATGGAAGGCGTGATGGAGCCAGGTCAAGGGTATGGTTGCACAAGAGCATTGGAGCTTGTGACAATGGGTGCTCCTAGCGCTGCCGATGAAGCGTTCATCAACTACATGCTGACCGTATCTGTCAATGAGGCTCTTTGCAATGAGACCGGTTTTGTAAGCATCTATGCTGTATGAGCGCAGAGGGGAATGAGGTTCAGCCCCTCTGTAAGAAGTGGCATGACCGGCCACCCCTTATTATTTTTCTTTTCTTTACCCACTCATCCAGTAAGCCTGTCTGGCAATCATGTTATTGAAGCATATGAACGTAAAAATTCTCTTGATTCAAAATCGTCCGTGAGGGCTATAAAAAGATGAAAAGGGGTTTGACCCTTAGATAGTCAAACCCCTATCGATCGGCAAGAAGATCAGTTTACTGGCCTCGCTATACTCTCACATTCCCCAGAACTTATCAGTCTTTCTTTTTATCAAAGTGAGCTCTTCGAGGACCATCTTATCGTCCTCATTAAGGTCGATCTTTTGCAGCTCCTTTATCGACGTTTCCCTTAGGTCGACGTAGAGTATGTCCTCAACATTTATCTGGCGGCCTACAGTGGGGCCATCGATGGATATGGCGATCTCAGCACCGGCGATCGCCTCGGGTAGTATCTTCTCATCATCCCTTACGCTCTTGATCTTACCGATCGGTCTTCCCTCTACATCGATAAGATTCTGGTTCGGTCTTATCCGCCCTGCTAGTACCCTAACGCCCACTATCGCTGGTTTTGATGTACGGAAAATGCAGTTCGGCAACAGCTTTACCTTTCCGGGGAAAGCGAACTCGGATCGCTTCTCAATATCTATCCTATGCTTCTCATCATTTACCCATTCTTGATATTCGTCTATTAGCCTATAGACAACATCGCTTGTAAACACCTTGATCGGATAATTCCCGACGAGCTCCTTTGCCTCAGGAAGAAGGTCAACATTGAACCCAAGGATAACACGATGGAGCACGTCACCATACGCTGATGTGTCGACAATGTCCCTTCTCGATATCGGGCCGACATCAAAATTGCGAACAGGTATCTCGGCTTTCTTGCACTCGAACGCCAATGCCTCCAAGGAGCCGATCGCATCTGCCTTGATGGTCACGCCTTCATCAACGGTCTCTATATGCACCTTGGTCTCCTCAGCTACTTCCTCAAGTGCATGGTCATCACTTCCCGATATGACCCGTAGGGGACCGCCGGCGACGACGCCTACAAGATCATGGCATAGCAGCTTTATGCCAATTGCTGCTGATACCTCCTTTACTGAGTCAAAACGGTCACGGGGGTCCCTTATCTCATCCAGCGGTTTTGGCCTTAGCACTGCTTTCACTTTTGTTACAAGCGGTGCACCCCTTGTACCCAGTGCTACAGTGTCCCCGCGACGCAACGTGCCTGCATAGATGATAACATCTATTGTCGCACCAAGTCCCTTTTCCTCCTTTACCTCCAGTATAGTGCCGCGGGCAGGTCCCTCTTCGGTCACCAGTTGCTGTTCCAAGAACCTTTGTGCAAGACCGATGAGCATGAGGAGAAGATCAGGCACACCTTCTCCGTTCTTAGCAGATATGGGAACTATCGCGATGGCCTTGGTGAAATCTTCTATCCGATCATACCTATCGGCTGAATATCCATGTTCATGCAAAGAGCCTACAATGGCATAGAGCTTCTCATCAAGGGCTGATTGGGCCTCCTCACTCTGTTCCTTTATGCCGATCACGAACGGCCTCTCGGGCTTTACATGCCAGCCTTGGATCATATCTATCTTATTCATAGCTATTATAAAGGGGGTCTTGAAGCGCTTCAGGATATTCATCGATTCCAGCGTTTGTGGTTTTATTCCTTCATTGATATCAATGACCAGTACGGCAAGATCAGCGAGCGATCCCCCCCTGGCACGTAGTGATATGAAAGATTGGTGACCTGGCGTATCGATGAACAGCAGACCAGGCATATCGAACTTCTTTGAACCGATGAGAGGGCGGCATACGTCATAGATATGATTTATCGGGACCTCGGTTGCGCCGATATGCTGGGTGATCCGGCCGGCTTCCCGTTTCACTACTGTCGTACCCCTGATATGATCAAGCAACTGTCGTCTTGCCATGATCAACGTGTCCAAGAACACTAACTATCGGTTGCCTGGTGGGCATATTCATTCTCATCATGGAATCAATATTAGTATCTTTCTCGAAAGGGCTTGACCATTTTGAAGAAGTATTGCTAGAATAGGTAAAAAGATGGGTCAACTATGAACATCATACAGTGCGCTCAAAGGACTAGAAGATAAGAAAAGGGCCCACCCTTTCGGGCGGAAACGTTCACTCTATGAGCCAAGGGTCTATTGTTCTCTTAAATGACACTAGCTCGTAGTCGTTGAAGAACAGTCCGATCTCCCGTTTTGCGGATTCAGGAGAGTCAGAACCATGGATCAGGTTACGACCAGTCTGCTGGGCTAGGTCCCCGCGGATCGTCCCAAGGGGTGAATCCTGAGGGTTTGTCTTGCCCATCATTGCTCTTACGCTAGCTACGATATTGTCCCCTTCCCATACCATGACAAGCACAGGACCGGAGGTCATGTACTCTATCAGACCTGGGAAAAATGGTTTTCCCTTATGCTCAGCATAATGCCGTTCAGCTAGCTCTCGAAGGATCACCATGAGCTTCATGGCCACGACCTTGTATCCTTTCCGCTCTATGCGGCCAATTATCTCACCCATCAGCCCTCTTTGCAAAGCATCCGGTTTGAGCATCACGAATGTGCGCTCCATCATGCGGCTCGCCTCACTCTTTCTTTTCGGGCTTTGGTTCAGTTTTAGCTTTGGCCTTCACGGCTTTCTCAGCCTTCGGCTCAGGCGTCGCCTTTACTTTCTTAGCCTTTCGGCCGGTCTCCGCCTTCTCCTCAGGAGCAGCGGATGATTTTGCGGCGCCCTCTGCGGAGGCGGTTTTTCCCATACGGGTCGCCTTTTCCTTCACAGCGGACCTTGTCCACATGGTTTTACGGGGTACGCGGCCCAGCTTTACCATGTTGACGAAGCACTTATTGGAGTCGAACGTAAGTACTGTGCCGTCCCTCTTTACGAACATCTTGCCCGTCCCGGGCTCCAGTTCTGCTCCACAGAATGAGCAGAGTTCTCTTTCTACCATGGTTATGCCTCCGTTCACCTAATGGATAGCTTACGAGCCTCTCTCGAGGTCTCTCTGAGCATCAATATATCTCCCATGCGCACAGGGCCCATGATGTTGCGGGTTATGACCCGCCCCTTATCGCGGCCCTCAAGCACACGCACCTTCACCTGGGTGGCTTCGCCGGTCATACCAGTACGACCGATGATCTCGACCACCTCAGAGGGGATGCTAGTCTCAGTCTCCTCAGGCATCTAAGTTCACCTACTGCTTTAGCTTCTTTACCTGCTCGTTGAATCCATCGAGCAGCGGTTTTGCCTTTCCGGCATCGAGTATAGCTACGGAAGCAGTGGGCTTCTCCATACCAACAGCCTTACCTAGTTCGGCCTTCGATGGCACATAGGCATAGGCGATATTCCTCTCCTCGCACAAGAGGGGTATGTGGGCAAGTATCTCAGCTGGCTGTACATCTTCAGCCATTATCACGAGCAGTGCATCTCCACGCTCGATCAGCTTTGTGACCTCGTTGGTCCCCTTCCTTATTTTTCCAGTATCCCTAGCAGCCTCGACGATCTCGTAGGCTTTGTCTGAGAGTTCCTTAGGCATCTCAAAGCGAACAAACATTGGCTTTGCCATTATCACACCTCATTCGGATGTTTTCACATCCTCATCATTCATCGGTTCCGAAGAATGTACCTGGACCAAAAGTGACGGCCATATTTATAGTTGATCATATGTGGCCAGCATATAGTTGGCTGAGCGAGACGCCATGCGATTTAGCGCGGGATGCGAACGGGCATACCACAAGTCCATATTCATGCTCTAACAAAATGATATGAAAAATAATTTTAGACAAGCGACCGCTGCACGGGCTCTCCGATCCAGTGTGAGCAGATCGGATGGAGCGAGAAGGTCGTTCGGGAAATGCCGAAGTTACCTCTGGAGCATATCTCGTACTATAGGAATAGATGTTGTTAAAGCATCGGCGGTCTTGACCTCGATCAGTACACTGATATCATGGGACCTAGCGAACGCGAGCCGATCAGAGATGTCCAATCTGCCTCTTCCCGGCACCTGATGATCGCTCTTTCCATCGTAGTCATGAAGATGCATATGCTTGATCCGGCCCTCATGACGCATCAGTACTGGCATCTCAGCATAACCAGTCCTTGCATCATGACCAACATCCCATGTCAGTTCGAAGCCATCGAGAGCACAGAGCTCGTCCACGGCTCTCGCTATGAACGATTTATCGAAGTTCATGACATTCTCAGTGCATATCTCGATACCAGATCGTTCTGCGACGGAAAGCAGCTCTAGATAGGATGCATGAAGATTGTCTATGAAACGGTCGACATACCTATCATATATCCAGACCTTGTGATCAGGCAATGTGAAGTATATGCCTGGGCTCATGTGCAGATTTATCAGGTCGATCCCAGCTTCCTTGGACCAGTGAACCGCCTCCAGCATGCGGTCGAGATAGCCATGCCTTACACTTGGATGGAAGGAGCCGATATCCAGATCGTCAGGGGAATGCAGCGCAAAATGCATGCCAGTATCTTTGGTTATTTTCTTAAGCTTCTTGGCATCCAGGTTCTCAGGGCAGTATTCTGGCATGTTCATGTTGAGCTCAATGAACGACAGACCGAGCTCTTGACCAAGTTCTACAGTGCGGTCCAAGTCCGGGATCTCAATTAAGGTTGGCATACCGAGACAGAAGCTCATCATGTCCCTCTTGTTCTCGAGATATGAGACCGAGCTGCCTCAAAAAGGTTGTTGTCTGATCTTCGGGGATCAGTATGGAGCGGTCTAGGCGATCAGAAATAGGCAAAGAGACGCACGATTCATGAAGTTATTTGATCGAAAGTGAAGCATCCTGCGCAAGCATGAGGGAAGGGCGCGCGTACGATCGACTGCCGATCTCCGCTCGGTCATTCATCATGTGAACTTTGCAATATCCCTGAGACGTCATGGTTGCGGTCATCACGATCCCCACGATCATAATGCTTCACCAGAGATCCTTTTGGAACCGTTCAATATGTGGTCAGAACACCATGAACTATTGATCGTGGACATGCGACCACTAAATACTTTATTCGGCTCAATGAAGAACAGAATTGGATGAAGTGGTATGCCCCGCCCGAAAGGGCAGGGCGGTCCTTAATATCCTAAAAAGAAAAAGATGTTCAAGGTGCCGATCACAATATCTCTTTGAATGTTGATCCAGGTGAACCACATATCTGACAATGGTCCGGGGCTTCACCCTCTTCTATATTTCCACAGATCGGACATACGAACAGTTTCTTTCCTGGTAAGTCCCTTTTTATCATGACCGCTTCAGCGGCTGCCCTATATCTTTTCTCATGGACCTGCTCAGCTTTATTGGCAAATGTGAACGATCGCAAAGCATCCTTATTGCTTTCCTTCTTGGCAGTCTCTATGAAACCAGGATACATCGTTGTGTGCTCGTAGTTCTCGCCTTTGACCGCTTCTCTCAGATTTTCTTCAGTTCCACCGATCCCGTTCATAACTTTCAAATGATTGATCGCATGCACTGTCTCAGCTTCTGCGGCGGCCCGGAAAACCTTCGCTACTTGAAGATACCCTTCTTCCTCAGCCTTTTGGGCAAAAGCTAGATATTTCATCTTGGCCTGCGATTCTCCAGCGAACGCTGCTTTTAGGTCATCATTAGTGTTGGTCATTCCTTGCTCACACCTTTTCATCAGGATGGTCATATATGATTTTTGACCCTATCAGGTACGGATCAGCTTTTTACGAGCGGTAGAGCGGTCCTTGTCGTTTCAAGCCATTGCATATGACCAGGGTCCCGTCCGCTTACAATGGCAGCATATGCTTCCTGTAATGCTTCTGTTATGGGGCCACGCTGACCACTACCTACGGTTATGCCGTCGATCTCACGTATCGGAAGAATCCTCTGCTGCAGTACCAGTAAGGAAAGCCTCATCCGCAATGTACATCTCGCCTTTCGTTATCCTTCGCTCCGACGCCCTGTGCCCCATCTCCCTTGCCAATCTTATTACTGTATCTCGAGTTATCCCTTCCAGTATGTTGGAGTCTAGGCTAGGGGTTATCAGCTCTCCATTCCTGATGAAGAATATGTTCTCTCCTGTGCCTTCCGCTACAGTACCATTATTGTTCATCAAGATGGCTTCATCGGCCCCAGCGTTCAACGCATCCCATTTCCCCATAAATGAATTGACGTAATTGCCGCCTATCTTAGCGAGCAATGATGTGGCCCCGCTGCTTGGTCTATCCCAGGAAGACGTTATCATGGATACGCCCTTGACAGGCTGGTCATTCATCAGATGTGTGCCCATGTGGATCGACATGATCGCGACCCTCGTTGGGATATCCTTCGGTTCTATTGAAAATCCTCCAGACTCTCCAAGGAATGCCAACGGCCTTATGTAATCATGATCCGAGGGGTTCAGGTTGACAATGGTCTTGATCGCGGCCCCTATCTCTTGTTTTGTATATCGGATGTTAAGTCTCAGCACCTTTGCCGAATTGAAGAACCTATCGACATGGTCGTTGAGCCTGAATATTGCTTTACCATTTCGTGTATCGTATGCCCGTATGCCTTCGAAAATAGAGATCCCGTAGTGAAGTCCGTATGTCATTATGGGGACACTTGCCTCGCCCTCGTTCAATATCCTTCCATCCATCCAAACTTTTACCTCGTTCTCCATAGTTATCCCACCGGGTATTGTTTGGACCCTTAGGTACAAATACGATTCGAATCGAGCAGTACAAGAACTAGCGGCCTGAACATTGCTCAGAAGGTTCTGAGCTTCTGAGTTCTTCAGTAGGTTACCGATCGCATAAGTTAATATCAGCACATGAGGATTACCGCGGGACCATGGAACGAAAAGAAATGCTGATACGGGCAAAATCGCCGTTAAGGATCGGTTTAGCTGGTGGAGGCACGGACATGTCCCGCCTTATTGCGACGAAAGAGGTGGAGCCGTTCTGAATGCGACCATTGACAAATATGCTTACTGCACCATATCGCCTAGAAGTGATAAGGAGATCAATGTACGTTCTCTGGACTATGGTAAGGTCGAAAGATGGATGGCCAGCGGTGACATGTTCACCTATGATGGCAACCTAGACCTTGTGAAAGCTGTGCTGAACCATTTCACGGTCGATGAGGGATTTGATATGTTCCTCCATTGCGATGCGCCACCTGGTTCAGGACTTGGCTCCTCGTCTACCGTGATCGTATCGATCATAGGCGCCATGTCGGAATGGCTTAATGAACCGATGCCCCAATATGATATAGCGAACCTGGCGTATCTGCTTGAGCGAAAAGAACTTGGTCTGGCCGGTGGTAAGCAGGATCAGTTCGCATCGGTGTTCGGCGGGTTCAATTTCATGGAGTTCAAACATGACGGGACGGTCGTCACTCCTCTAAGGGTCAAATCCGATGTGCTCAACGAGCTGCAATATGTTCTTCTGCTTGGGAACACTGGAAAGACACGAGATTCCAGCAACATCATAAAATGCCAGACCGCAGGGTATACAAAACGCGAAGAGCAGGTAGTTGATGCTCTCGATAATGTAAAGCGTCTTGCTCGAGAAACAACAGATGCTCTTCTTCTAGGTGATGTCCACAGGATAGGGGAGCTTCTTAATCAGAGCTGGCAATATAAAAAGAAGTTCACCGAGAATATCTCTAATGACCGCATAGACACCATATACAATGCCGCGATCCAGAATGGTGCTATCGGAGGGAAGATATCTGGCGCAGGTGGGGGTGGTTTCATGTTCTTCATCTGCGAATACGACAAAAAACACATGGTCGCCAATGAACTGGAACGATTGAACGTTGACATAATGCATTATAATTTCGATAAGAAAGGGCTTCAGACGTGGAGGTACCCGAAATGAGCTTATTGATCGAGAACGAGCTGAGCGAGAGCTCTTCTGTGATATCTTCGATAGACCCTGAGCAGATAAGACGAATAGTGGATGCGTTGATCGGGACATTCAGGGACAAAAAGAAAGTAGTCCTGTTCGGGAATGGTGGCAGTGCATCGGATGCACAGCACTTAGCTGCAGAGTTCTCTGGAAGATATGCTATGGAGAGGCCGGCGCTTAATGGTGTAGCGCTCGTCAATCTTTCATCCATTACTGGGATAGGCAATGATTATGGCTATGAGCGGGTGTTCCTTCGGCAGATCGAGGCATGTGTAGAGAAAGGCGATGCTGTCATTGGCATAAGCACAGTCTGGTAATTCTCCGAACATATTGAACGCTATCGCAAGGGCCAAGGAGCTTGGTGCAACAACCATCGCTTTCACAGGGGTAAAGGGAAAATTGAAGGACAGTGTGGACCTTCCGTTGACCATACCATCTACCAATACGCCCCGTATCCAGGAAGGGTATCTATGTGCCGGGCACATCATATGCGGGCTAGTAGAGAAAGGGATCTTTGGAAAGAAAGCCGTATTCGTTGACCGTGATGATACCATCGCAAGGGACGTTCCATACTGCTCAAAGCCTGAGGATATGCATCTGTTCCCAGGTGTCGGTGCGTCCATAAAAAAATTGAACGATGCTGGGTACTTGGTCGTTGTCATTACGAACCAGTCAGGTATAGCTAGAGGATATTTTGATGAGCCTATGCTGAAGCGTATCCATGAAAAGATGATAGCCGACCTAGGAGCGGACGGTGCAAGATTGGATGGGATATACTATTGTCCTCATCACCCAGACGATGAATGCTCTTGCCGGAAGCCTGAGACTGGCCTTTTAGAGAAAGCGGTCAAGGACCTTGGGATAGATATACGGTCTTCCTATGTGGTCGGTGACGCTGAGCACGATATGAATCTGGGTAAAAAGGCAGGATGCCGCACTATACAAGTGAAGCGGGAATTCACGTTCAACGATGCCGTCGAACAGATATTGAACGGACAGTAAGATTCTCAATCCTTTTTCTTTACATCTTTGGTGGAGCCTACCTGGCTCCACATCTTTTTATCGCCTTTATCCATCTTTACATAGATCGTCGCGTAGGCCCTGCAGTAAAGCTCAAGGCTCATAGCTTGAGCTGTCCGCAGTACGCTTTTGCGATTGGCCCTCATGAAATCGATATATGCCCCAAAAAGATATCTGGGATTCCATGTAGGGACGCTATAGTCAAAGTTCCGTCTGAGATATTTCTCACCGATGTTGACCCTTGTCCGCTGTTTAATAAAATCCCCTATCGTCACAGGCCCTTTATTATGCACTATCGCATCGGCGGCATATGCTGCTACATATCCCTTCTTTTCAAGGTCTAAACGGATGAGGTCCTCATCGGACTGCATGGTGGTAGGCAATGTGTAGCTAAGATTCCTGAACGCAATAAGCTCGCCTGTCTTAGGATATATGAGAGAAAGGCGATGATGCATATCCCATAACATGTACACAGCGAACCCGACAACGTTATCCTTTGGGTTAACTGGCTTTGGATGGCCACCAACAATGCCTACTTTCTCATCTTTTAATGGCTCTAGAAGATATTTTAGTGAGAAAGGGTCCAAAGTATTATCCGCATTAACGAGGACAAGCACTTCGCTCTTTGACGCTTTAATGAACTCATTTATCGCAGAGTTCTTCCCCTCGCGTTTGTTTTGTACTATTAACCTGAACCTGGGGTCCGATCTACACCGTTCTATGACGATCTCATTAGTGCGGTCAGTACTACCGCTCGAAACTACTATGACCTCTTCTATCCTGAACCCGTCCTCTTTCTGCTCAGATATGGAGGCTAGACAATCATCCATGTTCCTTTCTTCATTGAAGGCACAGACCCCTATGGAAACATGCATTGGATCACCGAAAGCCCCGTTCATATTAGCCTGTATCGATAGGTATCTGAACTGAGCTACAAAAAGGTTCATTGCGGAAGCTGAATGAGTGAACTAGCACGCTATCGTCCATGGGCCGATCCTCCGATACATGGAGCAAGACCGTCATCGGAACTATCGAAAAGCGACCGTTACGCGCACGTATCATCGAATGATATGTGTTGATCGGTCGAATGGTCAGAAAATAATGAAAATGGATGATCCATCCTGGATGAATATCAGGCTAATGCAATGCATGCCCTTGCCGGCAGGGCCGCTTGCCGATACTTGGCAGGGGGAATGAAATCGCCCCGTTCATCTATAAACGCCTGGGTCCTGCCATTTCACCTTGATAGGCTCTATGCTCCTTGCGAACTCCTCATACCATTTCATTACTTCCTTAGTGGTCGAAGGCTTGATCACTTTCAAGGCCGCGTCAAAGTGCTGTGCGCATACCTTATCGGCGTTCTTATTCTCTCTTAGAGATATCATCGCGGCTTCTCTGCACAATGCTTCCAGGTCCGCACCGACATACCCGTCCGTCCTGGTCACGATATGCTCCAGGTCCACACCGCTTAGTGGCATGGCCTTAGTATTGATCTTTAATATGCTTAATCGCACAGACGGGTCGGGTACTGGAACAAGAGCAAGGCGGTCGAACCTCCCTGGACGGAGCAGCGCAGGATCTACGATATCTGGACGGTTCGTAGCTGCCATTACGGTCACACGGTCCAATGCCTCAAAGCCATCCATGGAGGTCAATAATTGGTTAACGACCCTTTCTGTTACGTTCGAATCGGATGACGCTCCACGTCTAGGCGCGATAGAGTCGATCTCATCTAGGAAAATTATTGCTGGAGCGACCTGTTTTGCTTTCTTGAATATCTGTCGGATAGCCTTCTCGGACTCTCCTACCCATTTGCTCATTATCTCTGGACCTTTGATCGAGATGAAATTGACCTTGCATTCATTAGCCACTGCTCTAGCTAAGAGAGTCTTTCCTGTACCTGGAGGTCCATATAATAAGACCCCGCGCCCAGGACGGATACCCATCCTTTTGAAGCATTGAGGGTCATCCAAAGGGAGCTGGATCATTTCTTTGAGCAATATTTTTACGTCCTCTAGGCCTCCAACGTCCTCCCAACCAACCGTTGGTATCTCGACAGATACCTCTCGCATCGCGGAGGGCTCGACCTCATGCAAAGCATCCTTGAAGTCGCGCATCGTGACCTTCATGGTCTCCAATAGCTCGGGAGGTACTGGTTTGTCGAGTTCAAATTCGGGTATGTACCTTGCCAAACATTTCATGGCCGCTTCTCTTGCTAACGAAGCTATATCTGCCCCTACGAATCCATGGGTGACCCTCGCCAGGTACTCAAGGTTGACATCATCTGATAAGGGCATACCCCTTGTATGGATCAGTAGTATCTCCTGGCGCCCCTCTATTGAAGGTACGCCTATCTCTATCTCACGATCGAACCTGCCAGGCCGTCGCAGGGCCGGATCTATGGCATTCTCTCGATTAGTCGCGCCTATTACTATTACCTGTCCACGGCCACCAAGTCCGTCCATCAAAGTAAGCAGTTGAGCAACGACACGGCGCTCCGTTTCGCCTGTCACCTCTTCCCGCTTAGGCGCTATTGAATCGATCTCATCAATGAATATAATGGATGGCGCTGTCTTTTCTGCTTCTTCGAACTTTTCGCGTAACTTCTCCTCGCTTTGGCCATAATACTTTGACATTATCTCTGGCCCCTGAATAGAATAGAAGTTCGCACCTGCTTCATTGGCCACGGCCTTTGCTATGAGAGTCTTTCCAGTCCCTGGGGGACCATAAAGAAGAACCCCCTTAGGTGGATCTATACCCAAACGGTCGAAAAGTTCTGGATGCTTAAGAGGCAGTTCAATGATATCTCTGACCCGTTTAAGCTCATCCTCAAGGCCACCAACATCATCGTAAGTGACAGATGTGGTAGCGACCTCTGTTGCTTCCATGGGCTCAGTCTTTACAACTAGCTCGGTATGACCACCAACGACAACGACGCCAGCTGGCAGTGTGGATATAACGACGAACGGCAGGAAACCGCCCATAAGCGCTATGTTAGGAATTATGATCGCATCGCCTTTGACAAGTGGCCGATTGGTAAGTCCTTTCTTGAAAAGCTCTTCCACGCCTTGTCCGAACCTTACCCTCTTCCCAGGGGGTATCTTTGGCGCAACCACGATCTTCGTTGCAGGTTGGGTCTCAGCCCTTGTGACGGTGACCTTTTCCCCTATCGAAACGCCTGCGTTCGATCGTATCATTCCATCTATGGATATCGTGCCCTTTCCCTCATCCTCATTGGATGCACGAAAGACCTTTGCAGCCGTCTTTCGTTTACCTATTATTTCTATGAAATCGCCCATATCTACATTCAATTCCTTACGCGTCTTGGTGTCTATCCTAGCTCTACCAAGACCTACCTCGGATTGATGTTGGGCACTTGCTACACGAAGGGTAACTGAGTCAACCACGATATCAAGGGAGAGAACCACGGACCATCTTATAAAGCCATATGAAGAGCTGATCATTGTTGATATCGAAAAACTAAAGACCATGTATCGGTCTCATTAAGCTCATGGAAATGGCCCCAGAGTGCATACCATGCTTACTTGGCAGGGTTTTGTTCGAATCGGATCTGTGTGCCCCTAAGAAGGAAGCCACAGCAGTCCGTGATAGTCTTAAGATCCTTGGAACTGAGTATGTCCCAGGGGCGAATTCCGCAGAGGTCGCGACCATAGTACACCGTAGAGTGTATGATATTCTCAGGACTGATGACCCGTATAGGCGATTGAAGGATCAGGCCAATGATATCGCGATGAAGCTCTATCCCAAGGCTGAACAGGCCCTCTTGAAGGCAAAGGACCGTTTCAGGACCGCTGTACTCATCTCGATCGCAGGTAATGTTATGGATTTTGGGATCCAGGGGTTGGACGACCCTACTGCCATTATCGGTCAGTTCGATCAGCTAATCCAACAAGGTCTTGACATTGATGATCTAGATGAGATCAGCGGGTCACTTGGACCTGGGAAAAAAGTCCTTTACCTGATGGACAATTGTGGGGAGATAGTGCTCGATCGGGTCCTTGTTCGCGAGATAAAAAATACTGGCTCAAAGGTAATAGGGGTCGTTAAAGGGAAGCCTATACTGACGGACGCTACTCGTGATGACCTCCTAAAAGTAGGTATGTTCGATATATTCGATGAGATCCTGGACACGGGAGTTTTTGCGGTCGGTATCGATCTGGACCGAATGGGGGATGAGCTTAGGGAAGCCATAGCCTCTTCCGATCTGATAATATCTAAAGGCATGGCCAATTTTGAGTCGCTATCTGATTCAAAGATAGGCCCGATACTTTTCCTTCTGAGAGCGAAATGCCGTCCTGTCGCTGATGCGATAGGAGCCAAAAAAGGGGACAATGTAGCAAGGATCAAGGAAAGGAGCGCATAGATCTGGTGAACCATTCGCCCTTCCAGGTACCATCAATGAACGGTCATGATAACGAGCCGTCATGATAGCAGCGATCAGGACGGTCGTGGGTGATGAGACGCTCCGAGATGAGCTGGCCTAGATAAGATCGGTACCATATTTCTGTTGTATGCTTGCGTTCATTCTCACACTTATGAAGGGCCTGCCGCTCGCATAGTTAAATATTGGCTGATCCATTTGCATATAATAAAGTTTGATAACTGGTATCTATCAAGTTCCTTAGAAAAGGGTGGGAAAATGACAAAGAACGATGTCCAAGCGGTAATACTAGCAGGCGGTCAGGGCACGAGGCTTAGGCCATTGACAGATAATATACCAAAGCCTCTGCTCCCCATACTTGGGAAACCATGTATCGATTACACCTTGACCGCTCTCTCGGACGCTGGTATAAGGGAAGTATTCGTGACATGTGGATATCGTGCAAAGGATATGATGGATGCATTGGGGGATGGAAGCCGATATGGCCTTGATATCAAATTCACAGTAGAGGAGAAGCCTGCTGGTACGGCAGGTGCAGTGAAGCTCCTCGAGAAAGAGCTGAATGGAACCTTCGTAGTAGCAAGCGGGGATGTGCTGGCGGACGTGGACATAAACGCCCTCATTGAAGGTCATCTCAATAGCAACGCCAAAGCGACGATGGCATTGGCAAAGGTAGAACACCCAGAAGAGTTCGGGATCGTCGGTCTGGACAAAAGCGGCATGGTAGAAAGGTTCAAGGAGAAGCCAAAAAAGGAAGAGGTCTTCTCTAATCTGATAAATGCCGGGATATATGTAATGGAGCCAGATGTGTTGTCCAAGGTACCAGCTGGACAAATGTACGATTTCTCAAAACAATTGTTCCCGATGTTCCTAAAGTCCAATTGTCTTATCCATGGCTCTCAATTGGAGGGGCTTTGGAAGGATATAGGAAGGCCATCAGACCTCCTAGATGCCAATATAAGGATGGCGGATCGCAAAGGCAGCTCAATCTGCGTTGGTGGCGCAAGATGCTCAGGGAGGATAGTAGCTTCACTTATGCAGGCCGAGAATGCGCTGATCGAAGGTCCAGCATATATTGGGTATGGGGCGACCCTTGGTAAGGAGACAATGCTCTCCTCATCTGCGGTAGGGGATGGAGCTAACATCGGAGATGAATGTAAGATAAACGGTTCGTTCTTAATGGAAACTGCAACCTTGGAAGAAGGTGTAACGTACAAGGCAGCCTTCTTCGGAGGGACTGTGTGTTGGTCCAAATGTTTCGCTGACCAAGTGCATCGTTGGCGATGGTGCAAAATTAACGGTCCCATATCCCTGGACCGAGCGATCCTAGAACATTGATATGTTCGAAGGTAAGGCCGCCTAAATGGCGGCCCATATTCTTCAGCATTCAACCTTCAGGTTATTTCTCTGATAGGTATTTTGAAAATTACGCCATAGCTCACACCGGATGTCTATGCTTATAGCTCATCGACCAAAGGACCGTAAACGCCAGATACGGTAAGTGACAGGATATTAAGGCCTGATTTTGAAAGCGCCCTCGTTACTTTTGTAGCTCTCCAGGTTTCTCTGGCAATGTTATGATAATGACCTCTCGTTCATTGAA
>CAVSDP010000053.1:0-52443 GCA_963726655.1 Methanomassiliicoccaceae archaeon | reverse complement strand
ACAGTATCGAGCTCAATAAGGTCACGAACATAGTTCCGATGGAGGGAAATTCACGTGACTGATCTTCGAGGTCCCATGTGCGGACGGATCGTGATGAACCTTCCACATTCGGCCTTTGATTTCTTTGCTGATGCTCTTACCCGTCTTAAGCTAGGTGGTACGATTCATTATCTATACCATCTGTGAAAATGAGGACATAGAAGCTATTCTTCTTCGTCAAGTGATAATCGCAAGAGGTATGGGCATTAAATTGTGCATCGACCGGCAAGAGGCTCTAAAGACCTACTCGCCCTCGATGAGCGTTTTCTCAGCTGATCTTACATTTGCTGATTGGGCATGACCTGTTCAAGATGCATATGTCGACATGTTCGAAGTTGAACGACGGAGCATATGGTCTTTCGATGTTGGTCGTTCTATCAAGAATTGGTAGTACGATCTACGATCTTGAGAATGAGCTACAACACTCTTTCAAGCGGACTCCTTTCTTCGACCAAGTTAATTGTACTATATGCTCATGGCTAAGCAGGAAAGATGAGCGAGGTAGATCTTCTTGCTTTAGCCTACTTACCGCATTCTTGCCAACGACCTCACGCTTGCGTGGGGGATACATTCTGCTGGCTTAGTTAGACTTGATATATCCATCCGAAGTTGTCAGGCTTTGTACCATATTGTATTCCAGTATATTTCATCATATAAGCGCTGGGAGATCTTCCCGATCTTTCCATCATTTATCATGAGGGACTCGCCTTTATGAGATATTTCCCCTATCGGAGATATCACAGCCGCTGTCCCAGTACCAAAGACCTCGGTCATCGAGCCGTCCTTGATCGCTTTTACCACTTCATCGATGGAGAGATTGTTCGCTCAGAGACCTTCATTGCCCAGGATTCACGAGAGGGATGTAGAACACTGTCCCTTGTTACCCCAGGCAGTATTGTTCCTTCAAGAGGCGGAGTTATCAGTTCATCGTCCTTCACAAAGGCGATGTTCATGGTCCCGACCTCATCGATGTATTTGCCTTCGATCGCATCGAGCCATATGACCTGTGCATATCCCTGACGCTTAGCTTCATAGGCCGGAAGTAAGGAAGCGGCATAGTTCGCCGCGGTCTTAGCCTCGCCAAGCCCACCACGGACAGCTCTGACGAATTGACCTGAGGTGATCAGTTTGACCGGTTCCATACCTCCTTTGAAATATGACCCAACTGGTCCAGTGATTATATAGAATGAATATGTTTCGCAGACCCTTACACCGATATAGCTTTCCGTGGCGAACATATCAATGGCCTGATGTATAGAGATGTCCCACGCTTGTCTGGGACCCATGCCCTGTCCAGATCAATAAGGGCGATGATAGCATCAACGAACTCTTTCTTCTCTACTCTAGGAATGCATAACCCTATCGGCCGAGTGCTGCATCCTTTCAGCATGTTTATCCGGGCGGAATATGTTTATCTTTCCATTAGTGGCATGGAACGCCTTCAACCCTTCAAATATGCTTTGCCCATAATGTAAGGTGGATAATGATGGAAGAATCTCGATCTGCCCGAAAGGTACGATTTTTGGCATCTGCCATGACCCATCCGTATAGTCCATCTGGAACATATGATCGGAGAATGTCTCACCGAACATAAGATGGTCAAAATCGACCGTCCCGATCCGGCTATTTCGCACCTTGTGTATATCTATATTCATGCTTTCGCCAGCTTTTTTTGGTAATGCCGACCATCTATTTTTAGATGTTTCCCGAGCTTACTGCATTCATACTACCCTCCCAGGCAGAGCTTTTCGCTTAATTCGAGCTACTAGCGTGATGTCCAAGGGTGTTCGCATGTCACTCGTCGATGAGCTTTATTTCCGGTCGTATCCTACATAGCCATGGATGAAACTACCCGGTAGTTTCATCCATGGCTATGTAGGATACGACCGGAAATAAAGCTCATCGACGAGTGACATGCGAACACCCTTGGACATCACGCTAGTAGCTCGAATTAAGCGAAAAGCTCTGCCTGGGAGGGTAGTATGAATGCAGTAAGCTCGGGAAACATCTAAAAATAGATGGTCGGCATTACCAAAAAAAGCTGGCGAAAGCATGAATATAGATATACACAAGGTGCGAAATAGCCGGATCGGGACGGTCGATTTTGACCATCTTATGTTCGGTGAGACATTCTCCGATCATATGTTCCAGATGGACTATACGGATGGGTCATGGCAGATGCCAAAAATCGTACCTTTCGGCAAGATCGAGATTCTTCCATCATTATCCACCTTACATTATGGGCAAAGCATATTTGAAGGGTTGAAGGCGTTCCATGCCACTAATGGAAAGATAAACATATTCCGCCCGGATAAACATGCTGAAAGGATGCAGCACTCGGCCGATAGGTTATGCATTCCTAGAGTAGAGAAGAAAGAGTTCGTTGATGCTATCATCGCCCTTATTGATCTGGACAGGGCATGGGTCCCAGACAAGCGTGGGACATCTCTATACATCAGGCCATTCACGTTCGCCACGGAAAGCTATATCGGTGTAAGGGTCTCTGAAACATATTCATTCTATATAATCACTGGACCAGTTGGGTCATATTTCAAAGGAGGTATGGAACCGGTCAAACTGATCACCTCAGGTCAATTCGTCAGAGCTGTCCGTGGTGGGCTTGGCGAGGCTAAGACCGCGGCGAACTATGCCGCTTCCTTACTTCCGGCCTATGAAGCTAAGCGTCAGGGATATGCACAGGTCATATGGCTCGATGCGATCGAAGGCAAATACATCGATGAGGTCGGGACCATGAACATCGCCTTTGTGAAGGACGATGAACTGATAACTCCGCCTCTTGAAGGAACAATACTGCCTGGGGTAACAAGGGACAGTGTTCTGCAGATCGCTCGTTCCTGGGGAATGAAGGTCTCTGAGCGTAGGATCTCCATCGATGAAGTGGTAAAAGCGATCAAGGACGGCTCGATGACCGAGGTCTTTGGTACTGGGACAGCGGCTGTGATATCTCCGATAGGGGAAATATCTCATAAAGGCGAGTCCCTCATGATAAATGATGGAAAGATCGGGAAGATCTCCCAGCGCTTATATGATGAGATAACTGGAATACAATATGGTACAAAGCCTGACAACTTCGGATGGATATATCAAGTCTAACTAAGCCAGCAGAATGTATCCCCCACGCAAGCGTGAGGTCGTTGGCAAGAATGCGGTAAGTAGGCTAAAGCAAGAAGACTCTACCTCGCTCATCTTTCCTGCTTAGCCATGAGCATATAGTACAATTAACTTGGTCGAAGAAAGGAGTCCGCTTGAAAGAGTGTTGTAGCTCATTCTCAAGATCGGAGATCGTACTACCAATTCTTGATAGAACGACCAACATCGAAAGACCATATGCTCCGTCGTTCAAGTTCACTGTCCACATATGCATCTTGAACAGGTCATGCCCAATCAGCAAATGTAAGATCAGCTGAGAAAACGCTCATCGAGGGCGAGTAGGTCTTTAGAGCCTCTTGCCGGTCGATGCACAATTTAATGCCCATACCTCTTGCGATTATCACTTGACGAAGAAGAATAGCTTCTATGTCCTCATTTTCACAGATGGTATAGATATGGATCGTACCACCTAGCTTAAGACGGGTAAGAGCATCAGCAAAGAAATCAAAGGCCGAATGTGGAAGGTTCATCACGATCCTGTCCGCACATGGGACCTCGAAGATCAGCTCACGTGAATTTCCCTCCATCGGAACTATGTTCGTGACCTTATTGAGCTCGATATTCTTCTTCATATATTCGATGGCATCATGGTTAAGGTCCATCGCGAATATGACCTCAGGTCTTGCATACTTAGCGATCATGATCGAGAAAGGCCCAACCCCAGCGAACATGTCAACTACGGTTTCACCATCTTTTACTAGCGTTGCTATTCGTTTCCTCTCATTGGCCAACCTTGGGTTGAAATACGCCTTTGAAGGATCGATAAGTAACTTTATGCCATACTCCATATGGACGGTCTCAGAAGTATCGCCGCCGGCCATGATATGCAGGTCCCTGACCCTAAGTTCACCTTTAACACCTTTATCCATTGCTATCACGCGGAGCCTTGGGAAAGTCCGCATCATGGCCTCCCCGATATCCTTGGAATATGGCGTCAGTTCCCCTTCCAGCCTGACAATAGCAACGTCCCCGATAACTGTCGAATGATACAGGCAACAAATCCCTCAGGTCCTCTGGAACCTTGACCAATTGACGATAATCTGTATCCTTAGGTTCCCTTTCCTGAAGCTCTTCATCGACCTGTTGATATCCTAGCTCTAACGCATCCTTTGAGGTAACGGGGATCAGAACATGCCCTTCGGAACGCTTTATTCGGTGAGCGGTATCGAGCATTCCTCTCTCTATAAGCTTTTTACGCACGTTCTCCGCTTCCCCCTTTGGTACCTTTATACAAATGGACCGCACGGGTGTCACGATGGGAGAATTGCTATTTGTCGGTTTAGGGATGGCAGAGCCTAAGGATATGAGCATTAAGGCATTGGAGGCTTTGCGTAGTTGCGATGAGATATATGCTGAGTTCTACACTTCCAAGCTTATAGACAGCAATATGGACGAGCTTGGGTCATTCATAGGCAGACCGATCACGGTCATAAAACGTTCAGATGTCGAAGAGAAAGATACTTTGATAAAAGCAGCTGGAAGAAAGAAGATCGCTTTAATTACAGCTGGAGATCCAATGGCCGCTACAACGCACATTGAGATCCGCCTTGAAGCTATGCGGAAAGGGATAGCTACAAGTCTGGTACATGGAGTATCGATATTCACAGCTGCAGCAACATCATTTGGTCTGCAACCGTACAAGTTCGGTAGGACCGTTACTATCCCGTTCCCAGAACCTAACTTCAGACCAACAAGCCCATATGAGAACATTCTAGAGAATAGCTCGAGAGGCTTGCATACCCTTATCCTACTGGACATAAAGGAGGAAGAAGGAAGATACATGACTGCCAATATAGCAATGCAATGCCTGATGGACCTGGAAAAGGAGATAGGCAAGGGCCTTGTTAATGACGATACCTTGTTCTGTGCTGGGGCCCGAATAGGGTCAAGATCCGAAAGATTATATGCTGGATGGCCTAAGGATATCGTACTCAGTGACATAGGACCACCTCTTCATTGCATGGTGCTTCCAGGAAAATTACATTTTATCGAAGCACAGGCTTTAGTGGAGCTAGCTGGTGCGCCAAAGGAGATATTGAGCAGGAATGACTGAGCTCATTGACCAAGGAGCAACATAACCTTAGCTCTATCCCCAGCAGAGCCATCTATCGCACAGCGTACCGTATCCTAGCGGACGGCAACTTTGAGGAGATGATGGACAATGCATCATCAATATCCATAGGTGATAGGTCATTTCCAGAGATCACTGCAAGAGCCTTTGAAACGTTCTTCAAAGAAAAGTCGAACCATGGTGAGGTCAAAGCATCGAACGCTGCCATCTCTCCGCGTCTCATTCCAACGCCGTATCCCATTCCCATACGGAGCGCTCCGAGATGTTGAGATTCTTCTCGCAATATGGCGATATCATCTTTTGTCAACACCTCTGCTAGCTCCACTGGCGGGATCATCATTATGCTGTCCATAACACGGAACGCCTTGTGAATTGGTAGCTCAGGTGCCATCGCAAGGAGCCCATCGTTCGGATATGTTATGGTAAGATCTGATGAATTAATGATCGCTGGTAAGGCTTTTGATGCAACTTCCTTTCTACCAGTGCCTTCGACCGAGAAAGGGATGGTCGTTGATACCACGACCAGCTGACTTATCTCACGACATGAGTGAGCTATAGCGGATGTCAATCCGCTTCCGAACTCTCCGCCTAGCCCCGTAAAAATAAAAACCATATCACTATTCCCTATGGTATATTTTATCCGTTCAAGCGTTCTATTTTTTGTAGATGTCAATATCCGATGGGGGGTTGCTCTAAGGGTCTCGAGCTCATCTGGTTCAAGAGCTAATCGGGTATGGTTCGATGCTTTGGCATTGCTGATGCTTCTCTGTCGACAGATGCCAACAGCGTCGAAAGAGGAATTCGTTATCGCATTGCAGCCTGCACCACCTATCCCGACGACCTTTAGCTTTGGGCGGGTCTTTACCTCCCCATTGCCTAACGGAAGCACTTCAAGTGCCATCATCATGCTTATCCATCATTAAGCAATAAATCTATTTGGTCAAAATATGAACTAACGCAAGAAAGATTACGTATCATCCTGCCCCTTTTTTGCCCATTCGAGGCCCAGATAGATCCAACCACCTAACGAAGTTAGGCTAGGTCTATGGACCAATACCTGATCGAACCATCTGGTCCATCAGGATATCGGGAGGATCAGGATGATATTGAAAGGGTTATGTTCTTCAAAGGAACAGCAATAATATGAACACTAACTGTAGGAAGAATACAACAAGTACCATCCTATAGATCATGTCAACCTTTCGTTCCAATGCATTTACGTTCGTCACTACTGGAGGCGGCGTCTGTTGATATTGGTTCTGTTGCATAGGCTTATCGTTGTTCGATACTGCGAATGATTTTCCACAATATGGACAGAACTTATCATTCTCGCCCACCTCTGCTCCACAATTCCAGCATTTTGGAATCTTACCACCCCATATTACGATCTATTCTCTAAGTTCATACACGATAATTGTTTTCATACTATCGCGTATTCCTTAAGACCTAAGGGCGGAGGCATATACTCGGATATATTGTTGTGGATAACATAGGCGAATTCTTAGTTCTCTAGGGTGAAGGATCTTTTTAGGCTCAAGACAATAGCAGAAGATAATATGATTATCATTAGCATACGGGCTTGGTGTCTACATGATCGAGAGGTCTAAGGACCCTAGCGGCGCGAATATGCATATCGGAAGGGTCATCGGCAATAACGTGATGGAAACTAGGTTCAGAATGGAATTCGGGAGCCGCTCCAGGTGGGAGAAATGCTAATTGTGGATAATGGCGTTTCCGATGAGAAGTATTTGATAAGGGTCATGGACATCGAACATGGGGCAGACTCGGATGAGCAGAACTGGATGGTAACAGAAGCAGGAAAGATACTAAAGATCGATCTGAAAAATGACGAATACGATCTTGAAAAGATAAAAGGTCAGCTGTTCTGCACTGGTATTTGCTCACCGCTCGGATTCATAAATGGATCACAGTTCAAGAAGACCAAGACCATACCATACCATTTCTCCAAGGTCGGGAGGGCAACGGTCGATGACTATCAATTTCTAAGACATTATCTTGGAGATGTTAAGGTAGGGAACCTGCGCTCTGGAGACAAGGTCCTAGATCTACCGGTCGGGATCGATGGACGTGCCTTCCCTCATCATATCGGTATATTTGCCACCACTGGGATGGGGAAATCTAACCTAATGAAGAATCTGGCATTATCCTGCATGCGTCTTCGTAAATATGGGTTCCTAGTGTTGGACCCACACGGAGAATATTACGATGGTGGAGAGGTCGGTAAGAAAGGCCTGAAACATGCTGGATATCCCGATGCCCTCGTCGTATTCTCGTCCCGAAAGCTAGATGGACCATACAATACTCTGCATGTCGCAGCGTCTGAGAATCCAGATATCTGACCTTGAGAATCTGTATGAGTTCACAGAACCTCAACGGGAATGTATGCAGGCAGCACAGTGGAAGTATGGAGACAACTGGTTGACCGATCTCAACACACGCCCCATCGGGCAGGTATCAAAGGACCTTGGAGATAAATATCACGAGGGAACAATAAATGTTATCAAGCGAAGATTAGAGAATCTTTTCCGTTTCGAACTGGTATCCAAAGACCCAAAGCTCTCCATTACCAGCAATGTCATTGAATGTTTGCATAGCGGAAAGGTCGTACTGGTAGACACCTCGAATATGTTCGAGACAGAAGAGCTTTTGATCTCAACAGTGCTCTCAAGGGCGATATTCGAGAAGAACAAAGCAATATACGCGGATAAGACGGAGTTCGATAAGATACCCCCTGTTCTTATTGCGCTAGAAGAAGCACAGAGGGTGCTGACAGAAGCCAAAGGCAGCATATTCTCCCAGATCGCTAGAGAAGGTAGAAAGTTCAAAACCGGATTGTGTGCGGTATCTCAGCAGCCAAAGCTCATTGACTCAGAGATACTGTCCCAGTTCAATACGCTCTTCATATTAGGATTGGCAGATAAAAAAGATCGTGAGATATTAAGGAACTCCGCTAAACAAGACATCTCCCAACTAGATAATGAGATCCAGATGCTAATGCCAGGTGAAGCGCTTATAGCATCCCCTTTCACTCCCTTCGCTGTCCCTGTCAAGATAGATCTATATGAGGACCAGATGAACAAAGATAACACGGAGCGAATCGGTATCTGGAAGATTGGTAGAAAAAACAAGGACCGGGGCAGCGTTCTATTGATCGCTTTCGAATTGATCCCCGTTGAAAAGCTCACGCCTATGGGTCAGAGAGAGCGGTAAGATGTTAGTTCGAGCTGACACCATGCATATGGGTCAGATATTCGTGCACGCGATAAGTTGGTACAAAAAAACTTAAGCATCAGCGGTAATGACTGTCAGAACTGCGGTTATCGCGACAGCCGTGACAATAATGCTTTGTCGTTACGCTGGTGCTATGGAAGTACGATCAGCACGAATGATGATCGAAATCATATACAAGCGACCGTTACATGCGTCCTAGGGCGCGATCCGAATAAGCTGGATGAAGCAATAGGTCCCTCCAGAAGTGAGGGTAGTTCATGGTCACGGACTTGAGGGAGATAGATCGTTGAAGATCATTCATGTTGCGGATACTCATATCGGCTATTCTGCCTATAGGAAAATATGCGATGAGGATTGCCAGTTCAAGGGGCTTAACCTCCGGGAGGTTGATACATATAACGCCTTCCAATGTTTTGTAGATAAGGCGCTAGAGATACATCCAGATATCATTCTCCATTCGGGGGATCTTTTCGATAGCGTCAGGCCTTCCAATCGTGCGCTCTCTTTTGCGTTAGAGCAGTTAGTAAGACTTTCTGATGCTGGCATACCCATAGTGGTCATAGCCGGGAACCATTCTACGCCACGCATTCGTGAGACGGGGAGCGCTTTTCGGCTTTTTGAGCATCTGGATAATGTGTATCCAGTTTACAAAGGGATATACGAGCGCTTAGTTTTTGGCGATGTGACCATACATGCGATACCGCATTCGGATGATGGAACATTCAAAGAACAGCTCCCGAAGCTAGAAAAGAACAGGGAGACTACATACAATATCGCAATGCTGCATGCAGGGGTCGTCGGTTTCAAGGAATTCAAAATGAATGAGTTCAACGAACAGCTCATCGACTCATGCTATCTGAGCGACGACCTTGACTATATTGCCATGGGGCATTATCATCAACATTACGAAGTGAATAAGAACACAGTTTATTCTGGTTCGACCGAACATTTCTCATTTTCGGAAGCCGGGCAACCAAAAGGTTTCATTGTATTGGACCCTGAAAGAAAAGAGCGCAGTTTCATCGAGATCCCCCTTAGGGAGATGATCGACATAAGACCGATCGATGCCAGGCATATGGATGCCGCTTCCCTGAAAAATGAGATCGAGGAAGCGTTGAACAGGGAGCTAGCTGATAAGATAGTACGTCTGGTCGTCAGGAACGTAGCCAAAGAAGCATACGAATCGATAGATTTCCGTAGGCTAAGGGACCTCACATCAAAGGCCACGCATTTTGAACCAAGGTTCGAGGTCCAGCATGATAATGTCAGCGTCCAATCTGGGAGCGGGACCATCTCTTCATTGGAGCAGGAGTTCGTCTCTTTCCTTGAGCACTATCCGATTGAAAATGTTCAGAAAGATATCGTGCGTGTCAAAGGACTAGAGTATATGAAGAGGGGGATGGAAAGATCAAATTGATCTACTTGGAACTTCTGAACTATCGAAGGTTCCGTCATTGTCAGAT
This sequence comes from Methanomassiliicoccaceae archaeon, assembly GCA_963726655.1. Classification (GTDB taxonomy): domain Archaea; phylum Thermoplasmatota; class Thermoplasmata; order Methanomassiliicoccales; family Methanomassiliicoccaceae; genus CAVSDP01. The sequence continues at coordinate 42,447 of CAVSDP010000053.1, read as the reverse complement.
CGAGTTCCCTGATGGGGTGATAGGCATAATGGGTCCTAATGGCTCGGGTAAGAGCACCCTTATCGAATCTATCTCATGGGCCCTATATGGTAACAAAAGCGAGATCGTAAGAGATGGCAAGGAAGGGATAAGGAGCGTTGGAGCAGGTCCGAACGATGATTGTGCCGTCCAGCTTATTTTTGAGGTCGGTGGTGTACAATATCAGCTCAGGAGGGCGATGAGAGGGAAGGACCTGAAAGCTGAAGCTGAGCTGAAAGCCAATGGAGAACTTATCGCATCATCGGATAAAGGCGTGACAGCGCAGATCGAGAAGGCCTTGGGCATGGACTATAAAGCATTCTTTGTATCTGTCTTCGCAAGGCAGAAGGACCTTTCAGCGCTTTCAGTGCTCGCGCCGGCTGAAAGGAAGAAGTTGATCGTTAAGATGCTAGAACTAGATGTTCTGCAGGATGTACTTGACGATATAAGGAAGGATGCCAACGCGGAGAAAGCAGCGCTTGAGCTTGCGAATGAGCAATTATTAACGTCGGATAGAAGGAATAAATGTGATGTCATTTCCGAGGAGATGATCTCGCTTCAGCGGTCCATGGTCGCACTTAAGGAGTCACTTGAGATCGCAAATTCAAATGTGAGATCTTCGGAAGAGCTTTTCGCAAAAGCCAAGGGAAATAGGGAATGGACCGCGTTAAAAGAAAGTTCATATCGTCAACAAGAAAAAAAATTGATCGCAAGGCGAGAGGAACTTTCCGGTCTAAAGAGGTCCCTGGACGAGCTCAATAAGGATATAACGGACATCCGGACAAGGATCAGTTCATTAGAAGAGTTAAAGCTGAAAGAGATCGAGTATGAATCACTTCTCGTCAGAAAAGAGGCCCTGGACCTTAATCAGGGTGCATATGAAGAGCAAAAGAGCATAAAGATCGGTCTCGAGAAGAATATAGCTACCTTTAACCGGACCGAGGAAGCGTTCTTAAAAGCAAGGAAAGACCTGGAATTGCTCAAGGACCCCTCTTCAAGCTTGTCCACTGTGACGAAGAGCTTAGAGGAACTAGATGAAGGTACTACCAAAATAAAGGAGAAGATCTCCGCTATAGACTCCGAGGTCAAGCAGCTAGATAAAGAGAGCAAGGAGCTGATGAAAAGGCAAGAAGAGATAGCTACCATGGGACCGGAAAGCAAATGTCCTACGTGTGAAAGGACCCTTGGTGAGCACCATCGGCTTTTGCTCTCAAAATTGGTCTCTTCCATAGAAGAGCATATCAAGTCACAGTGCGAGTTCGATAGCTGACCGTGAAAAGCTGATGGCCGATCTTGGGACAAATGAGCGGAGAAAAAAGGTGCTTATCGAAAGAAAAGAGAAGCTTCAAAATGACTGGAAGATCGAACAACGTCTAAAAAGCACTATAGATGGGCTAGAAGAGAGAAAAGAACAGCTGACCAATGAGTCCAAGATACTCAAGGACAGAGCGGACGCTTTGTCCAGTATCGATTTTTCAGAGAAGGAGTACGCAGACCTTCGCTTGAGGATAAGCGCACTTAAGCCAGTTGCAGAGCGTTCAAGAGCATTGAGGAGCGAATCTGGAAGGATCCCTGAGCTTGAGTCCAGAAAGGCATCATTGTTGAATATCGTCTCCACAAAGGAAAGTGATATATTCTCTGCCGAAAAGGAGCTTGCAACCATCGGATATTCGGAAGGAGATCGCGCCAAGGTACAGTCAGAATATGATAAGGCGTTCTCAGCCAGGGAATCTTGGTTCGTTGAGGTCTCTAAGAGAGCAAGTGAACTAGAACTGAACGAAAAAAGGATCGATGATAAGCAGACTACACTATATGAGAATAAGGGGACTTGAGAAAAGCGCTAAGGACCGTACTGAACGTGTGCAAGAACTGTCCGTTCTTTGGAAACTGATGTCAGATTTCAAGCAAAATGTGATGGAAAGGATAGTACCTACCTTATCTGAGGTATCATCCGACCTTTTCAGAGATATGACGGACAGCAGATATGGCGGTATCGAGATCAATGATGATTACGAAATGCAGATATATGATGGTGGAGAAAAATATGATCTAAATAGGTTCTCCGGAGGAGAGAGCGATCTCGCGAACCTATGCCTTCGCCTTGCCATCTCCCGTGTACTGGCCGATCGTTCAGGCAATGAGATCAATTTTCTGATATTGGATGAGATATTCGGATCGCAGGACCAAGTACGAAAGCGGAACATAATGAATGCCTTGAACCAGCTAGAGAAACAATTTCATCAGATCATTCTGATAACGCACATAGATGATACTAAGGACCTGATGGAAAGCGTACTAACGATAAAAGAGACTGATGACGGTTCATCGGTCATCATTACTGACGACCGGACCTGAAGTGATCTGGGCGATCACATATTATTCAATATTTCCTTTCTTTTTTGCTCATATTCCGTATCGGTTATCAGTCCTTTCTTTTTGAGGTCATTGATTTCATTGAGCTTTTGCTCGGCGGACCTCATTGCTGGTATTTGGGCAGATGTGACAGGAGGGGCCCGATATGGCGCAGGTGCCTGATATGCGGCAGTTTGGGTGTTATGTTGATCGGATGGCAAAGGTGCTTGGACAGTACTCTGTACCCTCGAAACGTTGGCTTGGCTAGGAACTATGTTCGGGTGATATATCAAGTGCTCTGCTATCCGCCTAACAGCAAAGGGATAATGTATGTTTTCCCATATCACTGCCCCGCCATTCCTTAGAATATCTCGGCTCTCATCAGATCTGAGTCCCCCGGATTCTGCCAGATGTTGCGAAAAGAACATCACCGAAACCGAAAATGCGTTTCACGATCCTTTGTTCTACTGTGACAGTTCTGGACCCTATCGGTCTGTATATCTGCAGCTTCTATGCTGAACAGGCCGGTCTGGGTGATTATGCGTCTATCAGTAATAGCGAATATCGTATGGCTCCATTTCACATAATCGATGAAGAACGCGATCAGGCCCACTATAGCAGGGATGAAAGCTATCCACCATATTGTTGCAAGGATAATAGCGATAAGCGCAAGAACGCCTGTGATAAGCTGTACTGTTCCCCATCCTTTATCGATAAGCCTCAACAGTAACAGAAGTAAGATGCCCAGGATGAGTATGATGTAGTCAGAAGAGGACATGCTACTGAACATGTGGCCATTCAAGGAGTATAGTATAACTGCGAATACAAGTCCAATGGCGAGGAGGGAAAATGAACGTACAAAATATGCGATCTTGGACGGTCGGCCCTCCCAAAGAACCGACTCTCCATCCAGCAACTGTTTGCCCAATTTACTGCTACTTTTGGTCTTCAATCGGCCATACCGCCTGAGATATTCATCATGACATGTCTGTTATATTATCTAAATATCTCTATGTTTATTTTATTTTTCAAGTATCAGTTCCTGAGCGTCAGTATCCAACATTGAGATAAAGCGTATATTTTAGCTAAGCGAGCGAGAGATCTTACGCAAAATCATAAAGAATAGGAATGTGTGATCTCAAAGGACTAAGGACTACAGATGTCCCATCATAGCCATCTATGGAATCTAGGAACTTTGCGATCTATAAATAATAAAGGAGTTTAGTGGCAACCTGAGCAGCCGCCACCACATGAAGACCTAGCATTCGGGTTGTTGACAATAAGACCAGCGCCCTGCTGCGTTTCCATGTAGTCCACGGTGGACCCTTCTAACATCTCTTTCGTTTCAGCGTCATAAAAGAAAGAGAAACCATCGGACTTTTCCTCAGCATCTCCTTCCTTCATCTTCTCTTGGAACGCCATCCCGAACTGGGGTCCAGAACATCCCATACCTGCTAGGTAGATTCTAATGCCATACCCCTTCTTGTTGTTCTTAGCAAGAAGGTCATTAATGAACTTTGTAGCCTCTGGGGTTACTACGACCATGTCCATCACTGTCATACATGAGCCTCACGGATCTATATATTCTCTTTGCCTGTATGGTGTATCTTATGCGATGAGACCCCATTTTGTACGAATATCTTATTTTAGGATCACCGAAAGAGGGATCTATTATTTTCTAGATCCTTGCGCGCTAGAAGCCCATGGGTAAGCTCGGGAATGAGGGCAAGCCCGATCCTGCTTAAGGAACGCATAGTGACCTGTGATTCCAGATGAGGTCATGGAATGTATGGTCTGAGCGACCTGAAATTACACTCTTGAACAAGCGACCACCACTGACCTCGGTGAAGGCACAGCAAGCAGGCGGGTCAAGGCAAGAGTTTCCGTCCGAAAGGGTGGTACAGTTCGCAAGAATATATCTTGAGGTCTCGCCATGCTCGCAATGATGACATCCCCCGTTTATCGGCCTATGGTCAGAAAGGACCTACCTCAGCTCTTAAGCATGAGCCGGGAGAACATGGCACACATCATATTCACTTCTTGGGGGGTAGAATGGAGGGATGAGGATCTATTGCATATCTTGGTCGATCCTGCTTGCGTCACAGTTGTCCGTGAGATCGACGGATCGATAGTAGCATATTATTCTGTCGAAATGAGATCCGACATTTTATTCATAAATAGCATACAAGTGAAAAGAGGATACCAAGGACTGGGGCTAGGTGGGGATATGATAAGAAGCATCGAACAAATGGCGTGTGAGGAAAAGGCTAGCACGATCGAGCTTTGGGTCCAAATCACTAACCGGACCGCAATGAAATTCTATAAGCATATGGGATATAGGATGATATCTAGGCAAGGGAGCAACTACCTTATGAGAAAAGTGCTTGATGGAAAATTTCATCCAGTACCAGTAACTTATTGATAGGTCATAACCGTCCCGACCTGGTTGACAGATCACTACTATTATTAGGATATCTGGATACAGCTCAATGGCTTTCTAATAGTAGCTAGTCCATGACCGTTTTTCAGGGCCATCCAACATGGTACCCTATAGATATGTGCCAGTTAGAACTGCAAGCTTACGCAGGTGGACTTCCAGCTTGCTCAGATAAAGAAGCGGCCAATGCAGAGCCATTCTCCAAGGATGATACTGGTTTGCGTGATGATCTGGCATAGACAAGCCCTGAAAGTTCTTCTATGAACTGCTTTTTTGAATATGCTGGTATGCGGCCGCCTGCGCTATTGAAATGTCCCCCTCCGCTCCCTCCGTTTTCTTTTGTGAATGAGCTGATGAACTCACCTAGGTCGAAAGAGCAACGTCCGATACCCCTTAGTGATACCGTTATTCCGTCTGGGGCATCTGCTAACATAATTGCACAATCGCAACCTTCCTCAAAGGCGACCTCTTCAAGCGCCTTGCTTCCAAAGCCATACATCGAGAGTCTACGATGGCCAAGGTCCACTATCGCTAAGTGCCTCTCTGCCCTGAGCATTGCTCGGACATTGTCCAGAGCTTTCTCCCAGGAGCCGCTCTTTATTATCATGCAGTGCCTCTGATATATTTCTTGGGCCTCGGATGGCCATATACCATTAGAAAGTGCTTTTGCAGCATCTAAACGAAAAGAGTCATCCGTTATATCGGAACGCCAGGAACGATCAAATATGTCAGCTTCTTCCTTTATCTTGGACATGCCATACTTTTCTGTCTCTTTTCTCAATATACAAGTGTCATATCTTTCATGATGGTCTGCAAGTGCAACAATGTGCTCCATACTTGGATCTGATCCTAATACAACATGAAGGGAGCCTGCCGCTGACCTGCTCATATCGATATATACATGATCATTCGAGACTTTAACAGGGTCAGCAGGGTGATGATCCACGAGGAAGATGTCAAGCTTTCCTTGTTCACTTTCTATGAACAATGCTAGCTCACTTGTCAAGGCAATGTCGGAAAGAATAATTGTTCCAGATCTAAGTGTTCTGATCTTGGATACAGCCGAGGACGGGGAGTTAACGAAGTGAACTTCTCCCTTTGGGAATCTTGTCAGGAATATGGCGGCAGAAGATATCCCATCTAAATTGCCTCTTGTCACCAGGACAGTCCTCTCTGGATCCCCGCTTATCATCATATGATCTATCGACGGTCAGACCGTATATGAACGTCTTCTGCTGATTATCAAATTAGATCCCACTAACGCCAACGCATATGCTCATTGATCTGGAGCGTATGATCTAAGACACCCTCTAAATGATCTAGTTGACGTGGTATCGATCAGCTACCGATGGCCCTGGAGGCTTGCCGTTCAAGCATATGTGTCGAACGCATATCGGGGACGACGAACGCCTGGCCGACTTTTGAGATATCACCTATCAGAAGAGGCCGGTCAGGGTGCCGTTCAGGAGTGAATATCATTTCTTGAAATATGACATATAATTTCATTTAGTGGTCTAGCTTTTCAGGACTGAGGATGGGACATCATGGACCTAGTGGATATACGCTCGATGGTTAACGGGACATCTCGTTATTCAAGAAAGATCAGCATCAAAAATGTCATGACCCGCTCTCTGGGATAGCTGAAGATAAGAATGACAGATATTTATTGTTATCAAGGGAATGAATTAGATGAGACGACCGATGATGAATTGCTTAAATATGCTTTCAGCACCGTAGGCCATGAACTTGGCTTTATAGAAGTAGATGCTGAGTTTGCGTCATTCAAGGACTTTAAGAGCACTTGGAGAAGATCTGGAACATCAATAAGGTTCCAAATTTCTGACTACTTTCATGGTGCCGAACCGATCATTCTGTACGATTTTTCAAAATCCTTATTCTATAAGATAAAAAAACAGAAATTCGATGGGCCAAGCTCAGATAGGCTAAGATCATGGCTTCATTCAGACGATTTCGTCAATAGGAACCAAAATCTCTTCATTGAAAGGAGCCGCAATATCACGGCGACGCCTAAGGGGGAAGTATACGATCTTTCCGAGACTTACAATGCGTTGGTCGCAAAAGGATTGATCGAAGAGCAGAAGAACATCTCTTTGAATTGGACGATAACTAGGAACTGTATGCGCGTGGGATGCTGTTCGGTCCTAATGAGAGTGATATCTGTCAGTTCATTGTTGGATTCGGAGAATATCCCCCAGTATGTACATGAATATGTGTTGTACCATGAGCTATTGCATCTTGACAATAGCCTGACAGTCTGGACGAAGACATCATTCAAAAGCTTTCAAGGCACATGAAAAGATGTACCCAAAATGGAAAGAATCCGAAGAATGGCTAACTCGTTTGGCCGCAAGCAAGAACAATATATGATCTAGGTCATTTTTGTCCTGAGAATATATTAATGGATAAGTCATCTCCCCTTTAGGGTTAATGAATGGAGAGAAGACACCAGTTCATAAACACTATTTCGAAAAAAGACATCGAGGTAGAGGATGTCTTCTCTGTTAGGAAGAAGGACCCACCCAAGCGTTTCAAGACGGGGTTCGGGTTCGCGCTGGTCGTGACCGATTCAAGCGGAGAAATAAAGGTCCAATATTGGGGTGGGAACGCTGAGGAGTCCGAGGTCAGGAAAAAATATGATTCAATAAGAGAAAGCGATATAGTGCATGTTAAAGGTACAAGTGGGGTCTTCAACGATCGAGTCCTGATCAACATAAACCCTGGCTATGGCGGATGCCTAGAGATCGCTAGAAATGACCAGTACAATATTGATGACTTCATCCCTTGTACAGATAAGGACCCTAATGAGCTGATGGGGCTGGTAACTTCATGTATCGAAGAGATGAACGACCCATTCATTAAGCGGTTATTGCAGGAGATCCTCTCGAAGCCGGATGTACTCAGGGCATTCATGACCGCCCCGGCGTCTGTCTCATTTCACTGCGCCTGGAAAGGCGGCTTGCTGGAGCATACTGTGAACGTACTGCGTGTTTGCGACTATATATCAAAATTATATCCAGAACTGGACCGTGATCTTCTTCTGGCATCAGCCATACTGCATGATATCGGAAAGGTAAAATGCTACAATATAACGACCACCATCACTGAATCTGTGGATGGGAGGTTGAAAGGACATCTCGTGATCGGAGCTCAGATGATCGAGGATTCATGCTCAGCAATACCCGATTTCCCTATCATCCTAAGGACGAAACTTGTCCACATGGTCCTAGCAAGCCATGGAAGCGCTGAAAAGGGGTCCCCTACTGAGCCCTCCATCCCAGAAGCGTTGGCGTTAAATTTCGCAGATGAGCTGGATGCAAAACTGGAGAGGTTCATCATCGCAAAACAGAGTGGGGGTCCCGGTGATATCTTTGTATTTGACCCAAAAACAGGTAACAAGGTTTTTCTCCAGTGATCAGATCTTCCGCAGCAGGATAGCATAATAATATCCGGTTACCTGCCTTCCATCCTTTTCTATTCTGTCGCGATATAGGTCGGTTATACGTTCGACCTCAAAAGGTGGGTGGAACATACCATCAACCATTTCCCTGGTAAAGCAAGCCGGTCCTGGGCCATTGCGATAGTTCGGGACTATAAAAAGCGCTTTACCCCCTTTCCTAAGCACCCGTTCAACCTCGCCAACGATGATGCTCTTAGGCTTAGAACCAAAACACGCAAGGTCATAAACTAGATCGAAAGACCCGTCCGGGAATGGGAACGGCGAGGAAATGTTATCGACCATATCTATTTTCGCGCCAGACTGGTCAACTATCGATCTAACATCCTTGAGGTCATTTCCATTTATATTTCCAACAGTTACATGCCATCTTTCCTGGGAAAGGAAAATCGGGTTAATGGCATTGGTACAACAAATGTCCAGTGCTGACCCTCGCTTGATAAAGCCCCCCATTATCAGCTCGATCAGAGCTTCATCTGGTCTGAGCGGCCCTGGTGGATTATCTCTCAGGGGTCTGTCCCTGAACATCTTACGCATGTCCTCTTTCATCATGGGAACAATGTATATCATTGGAACTGGGTTTGATAAACCTTTTTTGGCTCATTTCATGAGCGGCCTGATAGCGTGCATCGAAAAAGAGCGACATACCGAGGTCTGTGCATCGGCGATTCTAATGGAAAGTGTGTAATTGGCCAGATCGTGTAGACAACGATCGGGCCATGTACCCCAGCCTTAACAGATTGGTTCATGGACGGCAGATGCCTATTCTCCCCACACTGACCCAGGCTGGGGGTTATGTCGTGCACCCAAGTTGTTCCTCAATCATCACACGACGTCACAGTCGAAGTTCGTGAAGAGACCCATTATACCAGGGCACACTGTACGCCCCTAGGATGCAAGGGGATTCATTGATCCTCCCCGATATCTAGAGGCATGCCTCTCACCATATTACCTCTATAAAGAACATATCATACCAAGTCGCACTACAACTTCAAGGAAAACATATGTAGTCTTAGATGAAATCTGTACTGATGTGTCAGTCCTGATAGGTTGCAGCGGTTGGTCATACGATAATTGGGTCGGAAAATTCTATCCCACTATCTTGGCTAGGAAGAAGGAGGAATGGCTAAGATATTACTCTGACTTCTTCAATACGGTTGAGATAGGAAGTTCATACAATCGCCCACCCACCGAGCTTGTGGTAAGTGGGTGGGTCAAGAAAAGCATTCCATTGAAGGAGTTCGAACTTTCGATAAAGGTCCCAAGGCAGATACTGGACGAGGCCATGGCCAAAGACCTTGAAAAAGCAGGACGAAGTGCTATAGATTTTGAGAAAGTATGTCTTCAACCGATCAGTAAGAATGACATTCTAGGTACTGCACTGATACAATTGCCTCATTCATTCGATCTAGGATCCGTAGGTACTAAAGGACTGACAGATACATTGGACCTGTTCGACACTGGCAAATATAGGTATGCACTGGAGCTTACTTCAAGCTCCTGGTACATTGATGATCAAAGCCTTTTACAAGAGGTTGCGCAGATCCTTCAAGAAAGGAATGTAGCAGCTGCGATGTTCGATAGTCCATCTGGCATATATCGACCTAAATTATCAGCCGACCATGCATATATCAGCATGCACGGTCGATCGGATGTCAGTCAGAATGATGATATCTGTGATCCCGATCGGCAGAGTTACAAGTATTCTAAGGAAGAAATAGAGATGTGGAGTAAAACGATAGAAGGCATCTCTAGCATCAGTGACGGAGTTAGAGCATATTTTGGCAATTGTGGAGGGGCGAACGCGCCAAAGAACGCACTTCAACTGATGGATGACATGTCCATAGAACATAGAGAAAAAGAGATCGATGCACATGTGGTCCATCTACCCAGGATACTTTGATCATGCAAGAATGAATGCGAACATGCCTTTGTGAAGTTTCAGTTACTTACTATAGATAAGTAGGCCTGTTATGATGATCATGTTGAGATATCACACGGATCTAAGAAATGATGGTTATGGCCTTGTGGTCCCGATATAACAAAGTTGATGCATACCAGCTTATTTAGTACAATATCCTGGTCGAACGGTTAATTAGATACATGTGAAGCTGAAGAATATGATCACATGAAGGAGGCAAGATGCCCTGAAGAAGGGTGTACTTATCGTTCATCGAGCGATGATGTCAACGAGGTCATTGAGGATGTCAGACAGCATATTTGGGTAAAACATGGGAAGGTAAATGTTCAGATATCTGATATCCCGGTCAAAGAATTTGACATACATCCAATGAGCGGTTGCGTAGAGCAAAAATGAAGTTCAGGAAAAGCATATTGACACATATGAATCCTGATGGATTGCTTACTACCGATGAGGCAAGGATGCTGCTAGCCGTCGTGGTCAACCGTACCATCCAAATAAAAAAGGAGGTCCCATTGGCAATAGTATGTTCCAGGATCCGAGAAGATGGAAAACGCGTGCGGATCACTGTAGAACTTGCTGACCGCACGATAAGGGAAGAGTTCGTGGAGTCCACAAGTTCCGCCAAAGATATGTTGGACGACGATTATATCAATTCACTACATAACAATGGCCATATAGCACTTCATTTTCCAAAGGAAGAATTTTCGGAAGAGTTCATAGAACTGAAATCTACACAGATAAGAAGGCGATGTATCGAAGGGCGCTCGATCAATAATTACACAGTGACCGGGTTCTTATACAAGCCGGATGGGAGCGAGGAACAAGTAATATGATCTACGATCTGCGTGATCAACATAATAACCTCTTTATCCACGATGGTGATCGAGTTCTGTGTTCGTTGAGGACCCGCTCATAAAAAGGGACAGCATCGAGGACCGCGATTATCAAAGGTCACTTGCTGCTTCATGTCTCAATACATCCACTTTAGTAGTATTACCGACAGGGATGGGCAAAACGGTGGTAGCCTTAAGGGTCATCGCGAAGATCTTTGGGCAAAGCAAAGGAAAGGTGCTCATTCTGGCGCCAACAAAGCCTCTTGCTGAGCAGCATTCCGCTTTTTTCGAAAAATTTCTGGTCGGTAAGAAGGTCTGCGTACTAACTGGTGAAAAGGACCCATCAGAACGAGAGGTCGATTGGATACAGAGCGATGTCATCGTGTCCACTCCTCAGGTCATATCTAACGATCTTAAGAGCGAACGAATAAGTCTGGATAAGGTTAAGCTTATAATATTCGATGAAGCGCATCGTGCTGTTGGGAACTATGCATATGTCACGATAGCGGAGTCTTATCGCGGGACGAAAGGGCTTGTTCTCGGAATGACAGCATCGCCCGGATATGATACGGCCAAGATCAGAGAGATCTGTACGAACCTGGGCATATGCAATATCGAAGTAAGATCAGAGAGCGACCCTGATGTAGTGCCTTACGTTCATGACATTCTTGTTGACTGGGTCGAGGTCGAGGTCCCAGAGGAGATGAGGATCATAGGGGATATACTAAGGAAATCATTCAACAAGCATATTCAGCAGTTGATCACAATGGGCGCAATGAACTCCTCTAGACCTCCGTCCATCAAATATCTCTTAGATATACAAACGGAGATCCAGGCCCGACTAAGAAGCGGTGAAAGGAATGCTGGGCTCTATAGAGGCTTGAGCGTTATTGCGATGGCCATAAAGGTGAACCATGCCATAGAGATGGCTGAGACGCAGGGAGTGACCGCACTAAGGGACTATATGGAAAAGCTCAGCCGGGAATCACTTTCTGAGGAAGGCTCGAAAGCGACCAGGGCGATCGTCAGTTCAGAAGAGTTCAAGAAAGTCAATGACTTGCTCAAGGACCTTAAGATGGAGCATCCCAAAGTATCGCGTGTCATGAGCATAGTTTCGCACCAGCTTAACGAAAGAGATGATTCTAGGGTAATGGTTTTCACCCAATATCGTGATGCTTGTGATATGGTAGCGAATTATCTCTCAAGGATACCTGGTGCAAGGGTCGCCCGCTTATTCGGTCAGTCCGGGAGGGGAGAAGAGAAAGGGCTCAGACAGAAGGATCAGATCGAGGTGCTTGATAAGTTCCGTTCTGGCGAGACGAATGTATTGGTAGCGACGTCGGTCGGTGAGGAAGGTCTAGATGTCGCGAACACGGATCTTGTGATCTTTTATGAACCGGTACCCTCGGAGATAAGAAGTATCCAGCGTAGGGGCCGAACAGGTAGGAGCAGGGCAGGAAAAGTGATCGTAATGGTCACGGCCGGTACGAGGGATGAAGCATCGCTCTATTCAAGTGAAAGGAAAGAAAAGAATATGAATAAGCGATTGCGGTCGCTCAAGAGCGATCTGGATCTAGAAGGGCATAAGTTCAAGCCCTTAAAGGTAGGGAAAAAAGGGACAGGCTGAACTAGGCGATTTCTAACTCCTTTTGAGATCTTGTTTATATCTCTGATTGCCTACACCATCATATGCAATATCAGGACCTGGTCAAGGTCTACGAGGCCTTAGAGTCAACCTCATCCAGGCTAGAGATGACAGACATATTGGCTAACCTGTTCAGATCAGCAGATCATAAGGATATCAAAAAAATAGTATACATGACCCAAGGTGGGATCGTTCCCGATTTCTATCCTGAGAAATTAGGGCTGGCCGACAAATTATATCAGCGGACCCTTGTAATGGCCACAGGTGCAGATGAAGCTTTTGTCCGGGACCTATGGGCTAAAGAAGGCGATCCTGGCGTAGTTACAGAAAGGATATTCAGCACTAAAAAGCAGACCACCCTGTTCTCTGAACCTTTGACCCTTGAGAGAGTTTATGATGCGCTTATCAAGATCGCGAGATCTGAAGGGTCGGGATCGCAGGACCTAAAGATGAAATTGCTCGCCGATATACTTCATGATGCAAAGCCGAACGAGGCCAAGTATATAGCTCGCATAGTCACCGGAAGGATGAGGCTCGGTGTAGCATCTCAGACGGTCATAGACTCACTTGCAGTAGCATTTGGGTCAAAGAATGACAAATCCGCCGTAGAGCGTGCGTTCAATATAACATCGGATCTTGGCCTTGTAGCCGAGGTGTTATCGACAGAGGGACTTCCGGCCATCAACAGTATGCACGTCATAGTTGGAAACCCTATAAGAGCCATGCTCGCGGAGCGATTGCCCTCCCCTGAAGAGATACTCGAGCGCATGGGTGGGAAGGCCATGTTCGAGTACAAGTATGATGGCCTAAGAGTCCAAGCGCATATTTCGCCTAATGAAGTAAAGTTGTATTCCAGGCGACTTGAGGACCTTACAGATCAATTTCCAGACGTAGCAAGGACGATAAGGAAGGCGTTCAAGGGCAGCAGCGCCATAGTAGAGGGCGAATGCGTGCCCATAGATATCAACACAGGGGAACTTCTGCCCTTTTCAAGAAGTATCTCATCGACGCGGACGAAAGGAGGGGCTGGAAGCGGCGATAGAAGATTATCCAGTTAAGCTCCACCTTTTCGACTGTCTGTTCCTTAATGGCGAGGACATGACAATGCGTCCCCTACCCGATCGAAGAACTGCATTGACGCGCATGTTCGATGTGGTCGATGGTGTACGATTTTCAGAAGCTAGGGTGATGGACGATCCTGTCAAGGTGCAGGAATTCTTCATCGAGGCATTACAGGCCGGATGCGAAGGGCTTATGGCTAAGTCCTTGGCTGATGATTCAGTATATCGCGCCGGCTCCCGTGGATATATCTGGATTAAATACAAGAAAGAGTACCGTTCCGATATGAACGATACGGTCGACCTTGTCGTTGTTGGTGCTTACCATGGACGAGGGAAAAGGGGAGGGGTTTATGGTGCGTTGCTGATGGCCACCTATAATCCAGAGGACGATAGGTTCGAGACAGTTACCAAGCTTGGGAGTGGTTTTGATGATGCAACGCTCAACGCTCTCCCTGATAAATTGGGGAAGTTCAGGTTCGCTTCAAAGCATCCACTTGTTGAATCAAAGATGGAAGCAGATGTATGGTTCGAGCCAGCTGTTGTACTGGAAGTCCTTGGGGCGGAGATATCCATTTCGCCAACGCACATGTGCGCCCACGATAAGGTACGTGAGGGCTCTGGTCTCGCGATAAGGTTCCCAAGGTTCACTGGCGCCTTTAGGGATGATAAAGAGCCAAGGGATGCTACTACAAGCCAAGAATTGTTAGAAATGTATAGGCGACAACTCAAAAAGGTCGATTGACTTCCTAGAAAAGATTTATAGGCGGGACTGGTATTGGGCGGCAATATGGAAATTCAGTTGCTAGAGAAGGACAAAGACTCAATGAAGGTCCAGATCCGCGACGCAGATATGACGCTCATATCGCCACTTATCGATACTCTGCTCAAGGACGAGACCGTGGCAGAGGTAAAGTTCATAACGGGCCATCCTGAGCTCGATATACCATGCCTATTGATAAAGGTCAAGACAGGGAAACCCCAGACCGCGCTCAAGCGAGCGGCTAAGAGTATCTCCAACGACTTCAAGGAAGCTAAAGAGAAGCTCGAAAAGAGTAAGTGATCGGTAGCCCATGTTAGAGTGCAAAGGTAAGGAAGCACTCATAGGCATGGAGGTCTTTTATTCTGATAGCGAAGGGATAGGCGGACGCCTAAAGCGTTCACCAGAAGACTTTCTCGTCAATGAGGTATCTACTTATCCAGAAAGAATGGAAGGCGGGAGCTTCACTATAGCTAAAGTTACTGCCCAGAACTGGGAAATGAACCGGTTGGTAAGGCAGCTATCTAAAGCCTTAGGGATAAGTCGAGAAAAGATAGGTTTTGCTGGCACCAAGGATAAACGGGCCATAACTAGTCAACTGATGTCCTTCGAGGCACCAATGGATGAGGTAATGGGCCTCAATATACATCAGGTGAGAATATCTGATGCGTACACTGCTAAAAAGAATATCACGATAGGGTCCCTAATAGGTAACCAGTTCATCGTAAAGGTGACCGGCACCTCATTGAAAGGAGCCGAGCTTCAGGCTTCTATTGATCGAACAGCATTGATCCTTGAACAGCTCAAGGGTTTCCCTAACTTTTTTGGAGTTCAACGTTTCGGCGCGTTAAGGCCAGTGACCCAGGAGGTTGGCAAGTGCATCATCAAGGGAGACCTCGAAAAAGCAGTCCTCACATACTGTGGGAACCCTATGCCAGAGGAGGCAGATGATGTCAGGGATGCAAGAGCTATGCTGGATGAGACACATGACTTCCAGCGTGCAATGACCGAGCTTCCAAGGACACTTACGTTCGAACGCATGATCTGCGGTTATCTTGCGAGGAATCCAGGTGATTATAGGGGAGGTATCATGGTCCTTCCGCCAAATCTGCAGATGATGTTCGTCCATGCATACCAGTCCTTGATATTCAATCGTGTTCTGAGCGAAAGGATAAGGCGTGGCATTCCTTTGGACCGTGCGGTCTTAGGGGACCTCGTACTCCCGATAGTATCGCCAGGGTCTTCCTGACCACGATCATTCTGTTCTTGTGACAAAGTCAAATCAGGATATGGTCGATAAACAGTTGCGGAACGGAAGGGCTTGTGTGAGCGGAACCCTTTTTGGCTCAGAATCAAAGTTGACCGAAGGGGAAATGGGAGAAATAGAAAGAGCAGCCATATTAGAAGAGGGCCTGGAAGCAAAGGATTTCATCGTTCCCAATATGTCACAATGTTGCTCGAAGGGGTCAAGGAGAGAGCTGATAGCTAGATATTCCGACCTGAAGGTCGAGAACGAGGGAGATACAGCTACTTTCTGCTTCACCCTTGACAAAGGTTGCTATGCGACATGTCTGTTACGAGAGTTCATGAAACAAGACGAGATACTCGACTATTGACCGTGAACTACCCCGCCCTTGCGTGCGGGGCTTCTTGCTTCAACCAGGCGGCTTGCTGTACCTGCGCTGACGGCTGTAGGGGTCGGCTGTCCACAAGCTTTAGTTTCGGTCGTTCCACCGTACATTCTTTAGTACCCCCAAGGATCACGAGGGAAGAGGTACGATCACGAGTGTCCCTATAGTCATAAAGACTTCATGCGTTCTCTGAGAAAGCAATTTAGGTTCTATTCTGCTGCAGTTAAGCATATCTGCGACGTATATGCTGGGTCGACCTGAACGAACAGCTTACCAGCTCTTTCAGCATTGTAAGCTATCTTATGATCGAACGATGACCATGCGGTGTCAGATATGCTCATTGACAGTTTGCGGTCCTTTACCATATTGCCGGGCCGTAATTCCTCAGTTACGATCAGCTCTTAGTTGTTGACGTAGTAGCCAGCGCCCTTGTGCTGGAAGTCGTTTCGTCTATCGCATACTTTCTCATATGTTCGAGTGACGATCATTCTCTGTTTGTCGCGGTTGTTGCTGCCTAAGACCTTGCGATGGAGGGAGCGATTCTCCCTTCTCAGCTTCTTGAGCTGGTGCTTTAGCCATCGAGGTTTTTCGACCTCCGGGCCGTCCCTATCGACGGCATAGTGCTCTAGACAGACATCGATGCCGACGGCCTTGTCGATCATTGAGGATATATGGCCTAGGGTTCATCGTGGCAACATAAAAAAATTAATGGCCTAGATCGCCTAGTAAAAGTGCCCCATGGCTTAGCGCTAGTTATCATAAGAAAGGGGGAGAGAGGACGTCCCATCCTTCGTCCTCTCCTGAGGCTTAGACCTTAATGTTGACCGGTTCGTCCGACCGCTCCCATCCTTGCGATCGTACATCCTGATCGAATCTAAATAACGACAGGTCCCAGCTCGGCGTATTCCTTGCATACTGATGTTCGGGGCAAGGGGCTACAGATCGCCAATTGTTGGGGCCTAGACATTATTTGACCAGGACCGATTAGCATTTTGATCTATGCCAATTGTTTAAATTATTGCATCCCATCTAAATTGTTTCGTCCGACTTATGTCAGACGAATACACGCATATTGTTATCTAGTATAAATAGATTATGCTAACTGTTCTAGGCTAGGGGGAGACGACATATCCAGATATGTTTTGGGTATATCAATATCCATCGCTGTCAGACAATCACATGCCGAAATTCATAAATTGGCCCTTCCATAGAAAAGCTTTTTCAATATGGACCGTGATCCACTCTGAAAATAGGTGATGGGATGGGATTTCTAGAGTCACTCCGAGATAGGGAGCTTAGAGGCCTCTATAAGGCTAGAAAATTGATAGAGAGTGCAGATCTTCATCTTGCAAATGGTCGGATGCCAGAGGCAAAATCTGACCTTGTAAAAGCGCAAGAGATATTATTTACAGATGTAAGTAAGGAGAGTCCCCATTCCAAGGATTATACTGACATTCTGTCGACCATGTCCGGTATACAGCTAAAGGCTGAGCTCTATGATGATTCCATCAGGTCGGCAGACAAAGCGCTGACGATCTCACCGAACGCTATAGTGGCAATTACCATGAAAGCTAAGGCGTTGGCGGCAAAAGGAGCATATCCAGATGCCATAGCTTTGTTGGATAAAGCGATATCACTGAACAATAATGATCACATGCTTTTCCTAGAAAAGGGAAAGATACTTTGCAAGGCAGGAAAGCAGCAAGAAGCTGTTTTATCATTAAAAAGAGCTGTAGATATTGACCCATCCGATATCGAACAGTATGACATTCTAAGGGACATAGATGATAAGTCACGTTGGTCGATAGCAAAGGTCGAAGCTCTTCTTCATCTAAAAAGAATGGACGACGCCATGAATGCTATCGATGATGTACTTGCGCAAGATGCACGCAATACTGATGTATTACTTGTAAAAGCAAGCATTCTCCTGGGATCAATGCGTCTTGATGATGCGAATAAAATATACGACACCATCCTTGAGATATCACCGACAATATCAGACGCCAACTTAGGAAAAGCTAGGACATTGAATGCCTTAGGTGACCTGGACAGCTCTGTTAAATACTACAGAGAATCGCTCCGATCAGATGTGGAGAGGAAGGAGGTCTGGACGGAAGTGGGTCTAGTACTTGAGCATCTTAACCGGCTTGAGGAAGCGGAGAAAGTATATGATAAGGCCTTGGAGCTTGATCCGATCTGACCGATCTGCCTTGGAAGGGCTTTATCGGGTCCTTAAGCAAGAGGGAAAAAGTGCTGAGCTGATCGATTGCTCATCGCGGTTGATCGCCATTAAAGAAGACCTGTCAATATTCAAGACCAAGATCGATGCTCTTATTAAATTAGGTCGGTTCCAGGAAGCATTAGATGCTACCAATGGGGCCTTACAGCGCTGGCCATCAGACCCGGAGCTGATGTCTAAAAAACGGGACACCATAATGGCTCTAGGTATGAACAATGAAGCAATAAAGAACTGTGAAGAGATCCTGGCGCAACACCCCAATGACCCTGAGACTATGTACGATCTCGGGTTGGCGTATCTTAGGGTCATGCGATACCAAGAGGCCATAAAGACGTTCGAGAAGGACCTTAAATATCATGCGGACAAGGAAAAAGTATGGCTTGGTATAAAGGACGTATATAAAGCGGAGGGGCGCGACAAGGATATTCTTGATGTTTGCGAGCGCTTGTTGAAGGCTAATCCAAAATGTGTATCGGCGCTTGTGGATATGGCCATCGCACTTGATCGATTGGGAAGGAGGTCCGAGTCAACCAAATATTACGAAAGTGCCCTTGAGCTAGAGCCAAGCAATCAGGATGCTCTTCGTAATCTCGTAATATCCCTTTTTGCGCAAAAGAAGATCGAGCAAGCCCTCGATCGAGCTTCAGCGGGATCCCAACTGTTCCCTTCTGATCCAGCATTCTGGCATGTTAAAGGAGATGCCCTGTATGCACTGGGTCATTACGCTGAAGCATCAGAAGCGCTTGCAACAGCTATATCACTGGACCCGACCGATAAGAGGCTCTGGTGGTCGAGAGGTATAGCCCTGGCGTCTGACCTAAGGTTCGAGGAAGCGGTATCGTCTTATGATAAAGCGCTAAAACTGGACCCCAACGATTATGAGATCCTGATAAGCAAAGGTATAGCGCTAGCTAGCAATAATATGAACTCTCAAGCCATCCAGTGTTTCGATCACGCGGTCTCTATAGATGAAGACAATAAGCTCGCCCACATAGAAAGGGGTAAGTCGCTTGCCAAGATCGGGATGCATGCCGAGGCGGTCAACGCATTTAATCGTGCTTTAGCACTTGGTAAAAAGGACCTTGATATTCTTGAGGCTAAGAAGGAGAGCCTGAAGTTCCTGGATAATAAGTACGAGGATATAATCTCCGTATGCGACAGCATACTAAAGATAGACCCAAAGAACAGAGGTGCCGTAGTTGATAAAGCTATTGCATTACAGGGCCTTGGCAAAATGGAAGAAGCACTAAAGGCATACAACAAAGCATTGGATTCAGATCCAAGAGATGTCCTGGTCCTTGAGCATAAGAAGGATGCCTTGATCTATAAAGATGATAAAGAGGGCGTGATCGAATTATGCAATACTTTACTTACGATCGACCAAAATAACAAAGCTGCTCATGTCGACCGTGCTGACGCATTGCGTGCCCTTTCAAGGTCCGAGGAGGCTGCGGTGGAGTATGATGCAGCGATACGGATCGACCAGAACGATGCATCGGTATTTGGCAAGAAAGGCTCACTTTTACTGGAACTTGAGGACTACTCAGGGTCTATTGAGGCGTTTGAGGTCTGTCACCGATTGAACCCTCAGGATATGGAAATACTAGACAAGGAGGGGAACGCTCAGTTATTGGCCAGAGATGGAGAAGGGGCTCTCGCTTCTTTCAAGCAATGTGCGGATGCTGAAGCAGGTAACCCGAGATACCATGCGGACGTAGGGCGTGCACTTGCGACACTTGGTCGATACGAAGAGGCGTTGAACGAACTTGATGCCTCACTAGCCATCGATCGCTCTGGAGCTGGACAATACAAGTACAAGGGAAATGTCCTTGCCAAGATGGGGCGCAAGGAAGAAGCGCTCCGCTGCTATCAAACGGCCATAGATCTTGGGCTAGAGTCCCTATCGGTCTTCAAGGCCATTGGAAAGGTCCAGGAAGAGCTCGGGAATAATGAGGATGCATTGGCTTCATATGTGCATGCAGTTAGATTGGAAGATACTGATGCGACGTTGTGGATGCGCATAGGCATAGTGCAGGCCAAGCTGAACAAGCTTCAGGATGCCTCAGATTCCCTTGATAAAAGCATATCGATAGATCATTTGAACAATCGTGCCTGGCTCAACAAAGCAGCGATACTTCAAAAGTTAGGCTATGATGAGGAAGCCCTGCGTTGCTATGACACGGTCATAGGGAACGAGCCTACGGATAAATATGCATGGAGCGGCAAGGGAAAGATCCTCCTTAAGATGGAGAAGATCGATCAATCTAAACGGGCTTTTGAGAAAGCTTTGGAGATCGATCCATCTTTGGCGTCTGCGGTCGAAGGTAACTCCAGCGTTGAAAAAAGGATCAAGGAAAGAGAGATCTCGATATATGCTGGGAAGGTCCTAGAATATGAATATCATCAGAACCGAAAAGTAACAAGGGAAGAAGCTTTCAAGGAATGCGGCATTCCATTCGCAGCATTGGACGAAGTGACAGGATATCTTCAAGATAAAGAGATGATCGATATCGATCAAATGGATGATGAGAAGTTCCAGGCATATGAAGAACTTTCAAGGGATGTTCTTCTTGCTACTCTAGGTAATCCGATGTTCCAGAAACAAGGTATTCACCTTGCAGATGTTTATATGAACATGCCAGAGCGGGATGTCGTAAAGGCAAAGAAAGTGCTATCCTATATAGGAACCGTCAACAAGTTGAATTTTGGTCAGGAATCCCTAATAAGGAGACGGAGAGGCTGCTAAGGAGAGCTATGGACCTTCCGTCCAGCGAGCATTCTACTTTGGGGATCATGGAACATCTCGGGGTAGGCCTGTACACCGCAAGACTGTCTTGTCAGCATTCTGAAAGGTTTTGAGACAGAGGCTAGACCTGCAAAAGAAGAGCGGTCATCTCCAGCTCCCTCAAAAGGGACGCAGATCAGTTGATCAACGATGACATTAGTGAACCAGTCTCGTCGACAAATGAACGAGAGACAGTTAGAATGGCCGAAAGGAACGAGATATCCAGGGAATATGATATCGGCCCAGGGGATGCTTCACAGCCGGAGGTGAAGAACATGTTCAGAAAAAAGAAGAAGGAAGAATTCGAACCGGCACGTCCGGTAGACCGCAGCAATGCGGCATCTGTAAATTATTATCCGAACACGAATGAGTACAAGGGACGGAAATGCCTGTACCATGGTGACATTGCTGTCTCAGCATGTCCACAATGTGGAACACTGTTCTGTATGGAGTGTGTTTCAAAGCTGGATTCATGTCCAGGCTGTCATACTCCATTAGTGTTCAAAGACGGGACAGCTACCAAGGTGGTAAAGGACGACAATGATCTGATCGAATCTGACGATCAGCGTAAAGCCATACAGCAGCGCTGGGCCCTTAAAAGGCTTGCCGAGGCTGATAAGGATGTGTCTAACCGTGAAAGGAATGCAGTGATGCCTGATAAGGATCAGATGATAGCAAAACTTATGCGTGACACTGAAAAGTATTCCAGAGGAAATGTCACCTCACCAAAGGATAAGGAGATAATGAACGCAGCGCAGACCGTTCAAGAGAAAGATGAGGTCTCTAGATTTGCACCAGAACCACAAGAGAACATTCCATCTGGGCAAGCAGATGAGCAGTTGGTTCCAGAAGAACTTCCGATGTCTGGACAAAAAGTCCCAGAAGGAAAGACAGCGGATGACAAAAAAGCAAAATTAAAGCAGATACTTGATAATAATAATAATGAGGGGAACCCAGACGAACAGAATAACGGGAGCAGGGATATCACCAGGCTGTGATATTTCCTCCCTATTTTATTTTTCTTAGAGATCAATTTGTGCTTGTCTGTATCTCAGCGAGCGAAAAGGTCCCTACGCTCATATTGGAACGATCGGAACTAAAGAACGTTGACGGCCGACCTGCACAGGACCTGGTGAAGGCATAGCAAGCCGCACGAATCGATCAAAGAAGTATTGTCCTAGGGAGCGAGGTGCCTCAGGAACACCGAGCATATAATGTTCGAACACCACAGCTTAAGCTGATCAACGAATGCCCTTTACAAAGGTCGGCGGACCGATTATTTTTAAGCTGGATAGATCAAAAAGTCTTTATGATAGGGGTGGGCAGTCAATTCAAGCAAGCTATATATATGCGTCGATCCCCAGAGAACACCAGTCAGCTCTATGGCATACTTGGGACTTCAATTCCCGATGCTCTTTCCAAGAGGGAGCATATGATCGAGCATGTGCGAAAACGTAAATTATCCATATATAATGGATAATAATGCGGTCAAGAGCAAGTTGTATCGACATTGAGCATGAGCTAAAATAAAAAGTCATCTTACGACCTGAAAATATTGGGGTATAGTAAGATGCGTTACCCAAGAGGGTGAATCGATCACCTAAATCTCACTCATACTTGACTGGAGGCCAGCTATTGCAAGATGCAAGATCAATGGAAAATATTCTTGAAGAGATAATGATAGGCGAGTTCCCGCAAAGAAAGAGCATCCAGAGTGTTTCAATAGTATCAAAGACAGGGCTTATGGTGGCAGGTAAAGGGGCGTCCTCGGCAAGGGTTGGGACATTTTCTGCCATGGCTGCGGTCATGTTCTCTGCAGCAGAGGCTACAAAGAACGACATATTCAAGGATGCATTAGATCGAGTTATAGTGATGTTCCATAACACCAAGCTCGTTATATCGGAGCTATCCCCGAGCTTGCTCATTGTAGTGACCGTTGATCATGATGCTGATGATCTTCTGATCAGAGAGGGAATAGAAAAGATAGTCGAAAGGACAAAAAATGAGGCTGCTGGAGTGGTTGATGCCCAAAAGAGATTGACCGTCACCAGCGTGAGGCATGGTATGCAGTGATCCAGGCTGGGGCCGTTGAAAATGATCAAGGCGTTCGGCCCCACCTCCTTGCATATATCGGCCATCTATACCAAAGCGAAGAAGATGTTAAGTTTTGCGATCATGGCTTAGACCAATCTTTCTGAGAAATCCTCTTGAATACGATCGCAATAAACGCATCTAAGGACCACTGGGTCTTTCGATTCTACCATGAACTCGGTCTCTACTGGTTCATTTTTATTGGTTATGCAATTAGGATTACCACATCGTACCATGCCATGCACTATATCTGGGGTTTTTACATTGGACTTTTGAGCCACGTTAAAATCTCTTATGATATTGATCGTAGCTTTAGGAGCTATTAGCGATATCTTATCAACCTCTTTTGGATCCAGTTCTCTATCCTCCACTTTTATCACGTCTTTCCAGCTACCTTTCTTGGATGGGACATGCATCAGGACCGAAACTGTAGATTGTACATCGCCTGTAACGCGGATTATCCTTAGTACTTTTAATGCCTGGCCACACTCTATATGGTCGATCACCGTTCCATTCCTGATCGGAGTTACACGAAAATCCTTCATTAAAGCTCACCTCCCATTACTTGGAGAAGCAAGGCCATTCTGACCGGGACCCCATTGAATGCTTGCTGGAAGTATTTTGCATTCTCGGTAGAATCGACTTCTGGTGCTATCTCATTTACACGTGGTAAGGGATGCATTATCACTAGGTTCTTCTTTGCTTCCCTTAATAAAGCATTATCAACCCGGTATATTCCAGCTACCTTCTCATACTCGGCTGGATCCGGGAAACGCTCCTTCTGGATCCGAGTGATATAAAGTACATCTGCATCAGCGATGACCTCATCTATCCTATTGCAGGTGCGAGGCTTTACGCCTATGTGCACGAGTTGGTTGATGGTTTCCTTTGGCATTTGAAGGGTCGGAGGTGCCACAAATATAAGCTCCGCACCGAACATAGCCAAAGCCTCCGCCAGGGAGTGTACCGTGCGGCCATATTTCAGATCGCCAACTAGTACGACTTTTTTCCCAGCTATGCTACCGCTCTGTTGTTTGATCGTGAATAGGTCCAGAATAGTTTGGGTCGGGTGCTGCCCAGCACCGTCACCTGCATTTATTACAGGTTTTGAAGAATAATGTGCAGCCAATCTAGCGGCACCTTCGTACGGATGCCGCAACACTATGGCATCAGAATAACCTTCGACGGTCCTTATCGTATCTGCAAGGTTCTCCCCTTTAGCAACTGATGAACTTGTTGGAGAAGCTATCTCTATATACCTTCCACCAAGCCTGACCATCGCCGTCTCAAAAGAGAGCCTTGTTCTTGTGGAAGGTTCGAAGAACAGATTAGCTAGGATACGGTCCTCCAACGCCTTGGTCCTTTTTTCTCCGTGAGCATATGGAACCATTTTTTGTGCTAATTCCATTGTTTGCTCGATCTGTTCCCTCGACAGATCTCGTATAGAAACGATGTCTGCTCCATTCAAGCTCATGGCTGTCGGCTCAAGAATACGAGAGGAGGCTATAATACTCTTCGTTAAGGCTCTACGATTTTCTTAAAAATCATATTTTTCGTCGAAATGGGTCAAAGCGTCCTGAATACGATTGTTCCACTCATTTACACATTGTTCTAGCTTATGCTTGAGATCTTTTTTGCTTATCGCACTATAAAGGTGGTAATATCCGCCTTTCTGAAGATATTTCGTTTCCCTGTAGCACATATTACATGTCGTAAGTCGCTGAAGTGCTCTATATACCGGTGACCTTTCTTTTTTCATTTTATTTGCAAGGTCATCTGCCCGTATCGGTCCGAATTTTATCATGGCCCTGAATACATCAAGATCAAAATCACTTAAGCCGAATGAGCACTGGATAATATCATTACATGTTGATATCATTGCTATCGGCTTTTGTGCGTTCATATCTGAATTCTCCTTGAGCTCATACCAAAGTTTTATCTCCTTATAGGTTATTTATAGTTATTGCAAAACCGAGAAAAACCGATATGGAAGTGAAAATATGGTAGAGGTGTTCGATTGCAAGGGTCTGATGTGTCCGATGCCGATTGTTCAGTTGACTAAAAAAATGAGGTCCATGAAAATAGGGGACGAGCTCGAGCTGTTAGCGGATGATATAGGCTCAAAAAATGATATTCCTGCATGGTGCCAAAGAACCGGTAACCAGCTGCTTGACACCAGGGAAGAGAACGGGGTTTATCATTTCCATATTAAGAAGTTGAAGTGAACGCTTGGCAGCAGAGGACTAACTGCAAGCTCAACATACTTCCAGTATTATATATCGCATAATATGAATGAGATAAAAAGGAGAAATTTTATGGGAGATAAAAAGAGAGTCGTGATCGTAGTATCTGAGGGGACCTTTGATAAAGGCATGATGTCGATGATCATAGCCAACTCAGCAGCGAGCATGGACATGGAGGTCCATGTGTTCTTTACGTTCTTTGGTCTCAATTTATTGAAAAAAGGTAACAAACCAAAACTACCTGGAATTTACAGGCTATTCACCGGTATGTTCATAAAAAGAATGGCGAAAGGTGGAATTCAGAAGATAGATGTACAACTAGAGACCGCAAAGGACCTTGGTGTGAACCTATACGCCTGCTCTACAACGATGAAGCTTCTTGGTATCGAGGAAAAAGATATGATAGACGGTATCAAGATATTGGGCGCGGCGGGGTTCCTGGACATATCTGCAGATTCAGACATGCAATATTTTATAGGGTGAGATCATAAGATCCACCCTTTTTATATTATTAAAATCACCGAATGAATATCAGACCCTTGACCAGATCGCCGCGCTCGGAGGCGATGACCGCATAGGTGTTATTCTATTGGAAGATGCAACATTATTCCCGCTTTATGAAGAAAAGAAGGAGGAGCTCATCAGTGTATCGGACGAGAGATACATCATGGGCGAGGACCTGAATGCTAGGGGCTTCAAAGGGAAAGCTGGGAAAGAATTTCAGATAGTAGACTATCCTATGATGGTGGATCTCATCATGGATGGGTATGAAAGAACGATCACATTATAGGTGATAAAATGGGCACGCTTACGATAATGATAAGATCTGGCACAATGATGAATATGGATACGAATGTAGCTGTAAAGCTAGCTAAGGCAGCTATGGATAAAGGGCACGAGGTCCGGATATTCGGATATGGAGAAGGGGTAATGCTGGTAAAGGATGGCCAGGACCCTAAGCGTTTCCCTAACGTTGGAGATCTTAGCCAGCAAGCTGGTCGTGAATGGCCTGGAGGTCGCGGTTTGTGAGACATGTTGTGCTGCTAGAGGTGTGAAGCGAGGCGAAGAGATAAGCGGAATGAAGTACGGGAGCCTAACCAATGACCTCTCAAGGTTCATCGTGGAGAGCGATAGAATGGTAACTATCGCAAGGTGATCTTATGGCAAAAAGCTTAGCAGTGATAATAACCAAGGTCCCGTATGGAACTGAGGAAGCTTTTGCGGGAGCCAGACTAGCGCTTGCAGTCCTTGTATCTGGATGTAAAGTGGATATAAAGGTCGTTCTTATCGGGGATGGGACGCTCAATGCTTTGGTATCACAGAAGCCAAAGGAAATAGGGATGCCATCAAATCTAGAGGCCCTGAAGCAAGTTATAGAGATGGGTGCTGAGGTCTATTGCGTAGAAGAAGACCTCAATATGCTGGTTCAGGATCCAAAAATACTTGAAGGCATCAAAACCGTCTCTTGGGCAGAGGCTCGGGACGTCGTCCAGCAGCAGGTATCTGATTACGACGTTCTAAGATGGACCTGTGCTTTTAGCACAGCTCTTTCTTACCAATTCTTTTTTAACCATAGATTCAATGGACGGCTTATGTTCGAGGTCCTTGACCGAGCCGGTCTTGCCAGGGACGCGAAATGGACGCCTATGAAGGGAGCATTAGTTGAGACTCCCAATATTCTGTTCCATTCATCGCCATCATTCCCTCTACCCCAGTATGCAGATGCTACCTTGATAAGAGAAGGGGATGGTATGACCATACATATCGGACCTGAGAACGGTCCAACAATACCATTGGGGATAAACAGGCCTCTGGCTGATCAGCACGGCAGTGCCGAGATGATAACGGGAAAGAACGTTATCATAGTGAAAGGAATAATGGAACGCGAGATACCAAAGGACGCTGAACTTTATGTCATTGGTAACGCGTTCGAGCTCAGGAGGGATGCTAGGACTTTTGTTGAAACAGTCCTTTCGCTTCGGAAAGCTATTGGTTACAATCGACCGATTTACGCCCCTGGGATAATGGAGCCATCTAATCTAGCCCTATTGACATACATGGGATTGGACCTCTTCGACTCTTCGTTGCTGATATACCAAGCATCGCGTGGCAAGGCCCTCATACCTGAGGGCACTCTACCAGTCGCATCAGCGCCATGGCTACTTAATGGTGATATGGATGCGACCAGGCACAATATGGATGTTGCATGGTCAGAGCTTCAGTTAGTAAGGCACATGATACGTATCGGGAGACTAAGGGAGCTCGTGGAAAATAGGGTGAATGCAACACCATGGGCGGTAGCTGTACTTCGGATCATGGATCTTGAGCACTATGATCTCCAGGAAAAGTTCACTTCGGTCGTTGGTCCATCCTTTTACTGTAATTCAAAGCAGTCGCTCTTCAGACCTGATGTATGGAGATTCAGAAAGAGGATGCTGGAAAGGTATGAAGTGCCTTCCCATAAGAAAGTTCTATTATTGATACCATGCTCTGCAAAGAAACCATATCATACTTCTAAGAGCCACAGGATGTTCGAGGAGGTCCTCTACTCTGTCCCGAATACAACGGTTGTACAGGAATTGATCATAACTTCTCCGCTTGGAGCAGTCCCTAGAGAACTTGAACTATTCTATCCGGCAGCGCAATATGATATACCTGTTACAGGAAATTGGGACAAAGAAGAAGTGGCCATGGTGCAAGAGCTGGTCGCAAAGGTCGCGTCGCGTGGGTTCGATAGGATCATATGCCATTTAGGGGTGGAAGCCGAGTTCATAAAACCCATCCTTGATTGTGTCGTAACATCAGAACATAGCACTACGACGGACGAGGCGCTATCGTCCCTTCGCAAAGAGCTTTTGTCGGCCTGCGGAGCAGCGGATAAGACACCCCGCTACGCTGGATCGTGTTGAATTCCTCAGGTCAGCTGCTCGATTCCAATTCGGTAAAGATGCTGGCCAGCTTCTCGATGGGTGTGAAGTGGTAGGCAATTATCCATATCTGAAAATATTCCGTGGAAAGACGCAGCTAGGGATGCTTACACCTGATCGCGGGATGATATCCCTGACCTTAGAAGGTGGAGAGGCATTGATGGGAAAAGGTATAGGCCAGATAGAGATCGGTGACTTCGAGCTAAAAGGGAACTTATTTGCAGTAGGCATAATTTCTGCGGATGAGAGCATACGCCCAGGTGATGAGGTCATCATGATCCATAATGGCAGATTAGAAGGCGTTGGGGTTGCGAACATGTCAGGAACTGAGATGTCCGACGCAAAAAGAGGAGAAGCTGTACGCGTGCGTCACAAACGTAAGGTGTGAGGATCGAGTTCTTCATACTGTGAACTGCCCCACTTGCATCGGATGGACTTTCTGCTCCATCTAACAAGCTTGGGTCAAGTCAGTGATCTTATAGCTCCTCAGATTGAAAGTAAATGGACCCATGGATATGCGACCGTGTTAATGGTCATCAGATCCTGTGCAGATCATAAGATGAATGAAGAAGCCTTGTTCTCACGTATGTGATGGTTCACCTGCTATGACATTGGAATACTCATCTGGGCTTAGAAGATCATCTTTCTCAGATGGATCAGACATCAGTATGACCGCGATCCAACCTTTATCGTAGGGGGATTCGTTTATAAGATTCGTAGATGACTCCAGGTCAGAATTAACCTCTACTACCTTTCCGCTGATCGGTGCATATACCTCTACAACCGTTTTTATGCTCTCGACCTGAGATATAGGCTCACCTTTCTTTACGACCGTGCCCTTCTTTGGAAGCTCTATAAAGACGATCTCTGTCAATTCTTTCTGGGCATGGTCTGTTATGCCTATGCGTGCCTCGGTCCCCCTAACCATGACCCATTCATGATCTTTGTTGTAAAGGTACCCTCTCTTTACTAGGCTCCCATCGTCGTTCATCCTGAAGACCTCTGGTCCCTCATCATGTTCCAGATATATTTTATCTTCATGCAAAGGAATGACCAGCATAGGGACTAAAAATTGATCATAGCCTATCTATGGATGAGATCTTTTTGGAATGACGGGACTTAAGCCTGGGGGGGCAAGATGCCTTTCATACATCAAATAGCGCGATGCAAGATCCTTAGATAATGTAATGAGCTTGCACGAATGATGGAGCAGTTCACGCCATCATATACGAAAATTGTACCTATGGTGTATTCAGGGAAGGATTTTAAAGGGGAAGTGAATTAGGGTGAAGTACGCAGGTGTAATCTAGTTGGTTAGGATTTTAGCCTTCCAAGCTAAACGCCCGGGTTCGAATCCCGGCACCTGCACTCATATTATTCTTCTGAAAAGATTATAAATGGCTGACTGAGTATCTATAAAATGATCGGAATGGAACATTCGTTCGGTCAAAATCTGAACTTGGCGCTACGCGGCATTTTGTTGATAATCTCTCATTCATGGCCGGTATGATCGAACTAGTTGTTATCAACGCAGTCAGTTGTCTACTCGGAATGACATAGTACTTGCTTAGCAGGGTATTCAGCTATGCAAGGCGATGGTTGAGAACATGATCGCCAGTTAGATATAGGCAGTTCTATTTTTGATGGCTGTCCATTGCATCGGCGAGGAGATGAGCGCACTGCTAACAATATGCGACCATGCTCCATATGATCATCTAAGAGATGAGCAAAAAATACGTTGCTATATGACCAAAAGATCAGGCATATGCATCAAGGCGGATACCGTTCCTTCGCATCCAACTTAGTACCTTTTTGTCCGAAGTATGGAAAGGATTTGCGAAGGAGGTCGGGCAGACCCCCTTTTCGCCTAGGGATGATACTTCATCGTCAATATCAGAACGGACACCATATGAGGTATAGACTTCTTCCCATGAGCAGTCCTCTTCCTGATCTTGCATTGTTATATCACTAAATTCATCATAGATGACCATATTTAAATATCAAAGGGGGAGAGGTGACCGTTTTTCGAGATTACGTTTAGGTACGCCAGTCCATTGACCAAGCGACCGAAAAGTCCCTCAAGTCCCTTAGTGCAAGTTAGAAGATGAGATCGAGCCTGTGATAATGCCCATTGGCATCATTTTCAGTGATCTCCCTGTGATATCCACATATTGGTATTCTGACATGCTCTATTGAACGCTACTACCGTGCTTACTATTCTGTCAGTTCGTTCAATGCGTCCTTGATCGTTCGGGACATCATGTCAGGCATGACGATCTTGACACGAAAATTCGCCGCCATCCGTCCCACCTTTGAAGTGATGGAACTTCTGGCGGCATTGATCATTAAAATTTGAAGAGGTTTAGAAGCCCGCTTCCTTTAGTGTATTTGGGCAGCTGCATTTTTTCCGTTCTTTCGGAATATTGGGAAGAACTTCTGAGATAAGCTTGCGGACCTTGTCCACATTCTCATCCATTACCCGGAGCACAGTGGCAAGATTCGACAGGTTCCTCTGCCCAAACATCATAATCTGTGATGGTGCCAAGTGAGGTGTAGCATATGTCCTGCTCCCTTGCCAACTGACACTCTGGAACAACAGTCATGCCGATAATGTCGGCGAACTGTCTGAACATCTTGCTTTCCGCTCTAGTGGAAAATCGAGGACCTTCCACGCATAAATATGTGCCACCGAGGTGATATGGTATCTTCAATCTCTTTGCAGCTTTTGCGAACATGCCATTCATCTCTGGGCAGAATGGATCTGCCAATGAGATATGGACAGTTTGTGCCCCATCATAGAACGTATAGTTGCGTCCCTTTGTCATATCGATGAACTGGTCGACTATACAAATATCTCCGGGTTTATATTCTTCTTTTAGTGATCCTACAGCACATGGTGAGATTATCCGTTCTACTCCGATCTGCTTAAGCGCCCAGATATTGGCCCTGTAATTCACTTTATGTGGAGGGTAGATATGTCCGCTCCCATGTCGTGAGAGAAAAGCGACCTCAACACCATCCATCATGCCAACCTGGATAGTGTCCGATGGAGCCCCAAAAGGGGTGGATAGATTTAGCTTCTTTTTGACATCGAACATTTTTGGGTCATATACACCTGTACCGCCGATTGATCCCGATCAATGGTGCCATATGAGCGCCTATCTGCGATTCCCCATATAAGTCTTGATATAGCTACAAAGGGCAAAGAAACGATGCGAGGTTTTTAGTACAGTTTCTTCATTTATTATCAGTTGATATGGATTCTAAGACGGAGATGAACCCGGTCAAGGGAATGCGTATGTTCCCAGCATTCCCAATAGTATTGGCTGTGGTAGGAAAGGAAGAGCATAATATCATAACAGTATCGCTTGTACACGTTTTTTCATTTAATCCGCCTCTTGTTGGTATAGGCATATCACCTTGCAGATATAGCCACGAACTGCTCCATAGATCGCAGGATTTCACTGTGAACATACCATCCAAGGAGGTAATAGAAGAGGTATTGTTCTGTGGTGAGAAATCTGGTAGGGATGTAGATAAGTTCAACGAGACAGGCCTTACCAAGAAGCCATCTAGCAAGATAAGTGCGCCATCTATAGAAGAATGTCTTGTAAGCTTGGAATGTAAAAAGGTACAGACCTTTGACACCGGTGACCATACATGGTTCATTGGTGAGGTCGTTAGCGTTCACGTCGTCGATGGCTATGACCGTGAACTGTGCATTATTGTATTGGGCGGGAGAGTTCCGGACAATCGGTGAGCTCATCCGCGGCAGATGAGCTACACCTACGATGACCAGGCTTTACTGATATCATATGGAATACTGTGTTACTCGATCGCTTTATTGTATGAACCGAGCACCTTAACGAAAGCAGCCTTACGCACAAGGTCCGTTAAAGCATCCGCGACCTTAGCATCAGCGATACATCCATCAATATCAACGAAAAAGACATACTCCCACGTGCGGCCTTTTCTTGGTCTTGACTCGACCTTTGTCATATTTATGCTCCGCTTCGCAAAAACACCCATGGCCTCATAGAGCGTTCCTGGGACGTTCCGGGTCGCGAAAACAAGCGATGTTTTATCTCCACTATACGAAAGCCCTGACTTCTGAACGACGAAGAACCTAGTATGATTATCTTCACTGTTCTGGATACCTTCCCTTATTACTTTCATATCATAGACGGATGCAGCTCGTTTTGATGCTATTGCTGCTTCTTCCTTTAGTCCATGGGTCTTGATCGAGCTCAACGCTGCCTGCTGTATCAAAGGAGGGTATCTTTTCCCATTGAGGATATTTTGCCAAAAAATTCCTGCATTGACCAAGAGCCTGAGGATGTGAATATACGCGTTTTATATCACTTATATCTGCACCCGGATCAGCGATAAGACAATGGACCACTGGTACCAATACTTCACCGACGACCGTAAGGTCATTTTCTAGAAGGAGATCATTGACCGCGGTCACACTACCTTCTAATGAGTTCTCGACCGGGACCATTCCATAGTCAGCCTCTCCATGATCTACTGATCTGAAAACGCTCTCAAAATCAGAGCACGCTAATGTCTTTGTGCAGTCCCCAAAAAATTTTGTCACAGCATCTTCGCTGAAGGCACCTTTAACTCCTTGAAATGCCACTAAGATGTCATTCATATCAATCACCGAAAAGGTCAGCATGCACGATCCTGGTAGTTTTCTCAAGATCTTTTCTGTCAACAGTAAAATGCAAGGCGGCCGTAGATCCTCCAGCAGAGATCATGCCGATATTAACATTCAGGGACGCGACCTTGCCGAACACTCTAGCAGCTATGCCTGCTTTCATCCCAAGGCCTTCACCGACTAGACATAACAGAGCTACATCCTTGTTGATCTTCGATCCTACTGATTATTCCTTTCTTTGATGGCTCTAAAGCATTCTTGGCACGTTCTATATCTCGTTCCTCAATGAGAAGGCAGATGCATGTTTGAGAAGTCGCAGCTGAATAAATATTAACGTCGTTATCGGAAAGCCTAGCCGATATCTCTGTGATAATGCCAGATCTATAGCCTAATCCAGCGCCATACACCTTCAATAAGGTCATGTTCGCCATGCACGATATTGATTTGATGGCCTTTGAGGCTTTGTCCCCATTCGGATTTATCGTGGTCCCATCCGCTTCCGGGCGAAAAACGTTCCTCATCCTGATAGAAATGTTCTTTGCCCTGGCGGGTTCAACAGTACGTGGATGAAGCACTTTTGCACCGAAGTATGAGAGCTCAGCAGCTTCTTCATACGATAGCATAGGGATGAGCACTGCCTCTGGAACAAGCTTTGGGTCCGCAGACATGAATCCATCCACATCCTTCCATATCTCCAATGAATCTGCATCGATGGCATTAGCGATGACCGCGGCGGAATAGTCCGTCCCATTCCTTCCAAATATTGTGATAAAGCCCTCTTTGGATTTTCCAAAGAACCCTGTAACTATCGGGACGGTATGGCCTGCGAGCATCTCATTTATCCGCGGACCCACATTCTTAGCGGTAGCATCGATATCTACAGAAGCATTTCCGAAAATGCCATCAGTGATAATGCCGATATCATCTGAATCGATGGGGACGGCGTTAACACCCATATCCTGGAGCATTGCAGATACCAGTATGACGCTCAAGCGTTCTCCAAAGCTCTGTACTAGGTCCCTGGTCCGAGGTGTGATCTCTTCAAGATAGAATATCCCATATAATATCCTCTCAAGATGGGTCAGTATATCGTTCAGTAGTACTATGGCATGTTGCTTCACATCGACATTATGTGCGATCTCACCGAGGGCCCTAAGGTGCTTTTCCTTGATACATTTAATAAAAGATTGAATATCCCCTTCCTTGTTTTTTTGGGTCATGAACGACAGGAGGGAATCAGTTACTCCTTGTATGGCTGATACAACTACTACCCTATCTTCGGTTTCGGAAGCTATTATCCTCCCCACTTGTAGCATTGATGCCCCATCGCGTAGAGAGCTGCCCCCGAATTTTTGCACCTTCATTATTCCCTGATCCTCCTGATGATCTCCCTGGGGGTCTTGTTGATAGCGGTCTCTGCTTCCAGCTTGCTCATGCCAGCGCCCATGGCGATCTTGATCGCCATTTCCTCAGTTATCATATCTTCTGGCGCATGAGTATCTGAATTAACTACCATCTTGGCATCGACCTTACTAGCCATCCTGACCACATGGCCATTCGTCAGCGAATGAGCAGGACGAGATGTTACCTCAAGGATGACGCCGTTGTCCGCAGCAGCTTGTGCATCTTCCATATTTATGAACCCAGGATGGGCAAGAATGTTAACATCTGGATTATTTACCGCTGCGCGGTTCGTACCGATCTCGACCGGTTCGGATATCGTCTCACCATGGACCACGATCAGCTCATAACCCGCTTTCTTAGCCTTAGAAATAACGTAGTCCATTTTTTTTACTGGAACGTGGGTGATCTCGCAACCTAGGATAACATCTAGGTCAAGTTCTTTTACTAGCGGCAGATCTTTCTTTTCTTCATTTATGATACGTTCTAGATTCGAAAGGTCAACATGATCAGTGAATGCGATCGCTTCATGTCCCATTATCTTAGCTCTCCTTGCAAGCTCTATGGGCAATAGTTCGCCATCGCTGCATAATGTATGCATATGAAGATCTTATCCTCATTTTTTGACCCCCTGACGTCTCTCTGATAGTTTTTTGTATATCTCATCCATGGGAAGATCCAGATATTCCAATAGGACCATCTCATGGTAGATCAGGTCGGCAGCTTCCCAGATCTGGGAGTTCCGGTCATTACCTTTTCCTGCTATGGCAAGCTCTCCAGCTTCCTCAACGACCTTCTTTAGAACTTTATCCTCATTATTCAATAATTGATTTGTATAGCTGCCTTCCTTAGGATGTGCCTTTCGGTCCTGGATGACCCTCCTTAGCTCAGGCAATATGGCGGCCGTTCTTTCGGTATCGCCATACACCGGTTCACCAAAGCATGTAGGCGATCCGGTATGACACGCGACACCCGTCTGTACGACCCGGACCAGAAGAGTATCCGAGTCGCAGTCGGACTGGATGCTTACTATATCCTGTCGGTTCCCAGATGTCTCGCCCTTTACCCACAATTGTTGTCGGGACCGTGAATAGAAGCATGTTCGTCCAGTTTCGATCATCTTATCGTATGCTTCTTGGTTCGCGTATGCGAGCATCAGGACCTCATTTGTATATGCGTCCTGAACTATAACAGGGACCAATCCATGTTCATCGAACTTTAGCTGGATGTTCATCTTACGGAGACCCCCTTATCTCGAAGATATTCTTTTACTTGACCGACCGTGAACTCGCCATAATGGAAAATGGACGCAGCCAATGCAGCGGAAGCGCTAGTTTCATGGAACACATCGTATATATGTTCAAGTTTACCGCATCCGCCTGAAGCAATGACCGGGATATTCACAGCGTCTGCGACAGCGGCCGTCAAGGCTATATCATAACCTTTCTCTGTGCCATCTGAGTCCATCGATGTCAATAGGATCTCACCTGCGCCGAGGTACTCCGCTCTTCCAGCCCATTCCACAACATCGAGGTCGGTACGCTCATGGCCCCCATGGGTGAAGGTCCGCCACATATTGCCATCCTTCTTAGCATCAATGGCTACCACAACGCATTGCCTCCCAAAATCTTCAGCGCAAAATGTTATCAGTTCTGGATCCTTAACAGCGGCTGTATTGATCGAGACCTTATCTGCGCCAGCTTTGAGCGCGGAACGCATATCTTCTCGGGTCGTTATGCCACCGCCTACGGTCAATGGTACAAAAAGGCGGCCTGCCGTTCTTTCAACCACTTCAAGAAGGGTCTTCCTTGCCTCCAATGAGGCCGATATATCAAGAAATACTATCTCATCGGCGCCTTGTTTCTCATACCCCTCAGCCATTTCCGGTGGGTATCCAACGCCTTCAAGGTTCTGGAATTTTACGCCCTTAACGACCTTGCCATCGGTAACTGTCAAGACAGGGAATGATCCTTTTGGTGAGTATATTCATCCCTTCCTTGTCTTGACCGTATCCTTTGTGCTCAATGTGGTATTCCTTGGCACGACCGATCTTTTGAGCGCTAATCCAAGTGCCTTGAAAGATGCTTCGATAACGTGGTGCTCATCCCATCCACGTTCTACGACAATGTGAAGGGTGATACCAGATGACATTGCAAAAGACCTGAAAAAATGCGCATAGAGCGGGTCTGGGCAATCAGCGTCGCAGAATGGCCTATCGATAATATCTACGACAACACTTACCAATGCATCATCCATAGGAACTATTGCAGACCCTATCCTTTCCACAGGTTGTTTTCCCATGGCTTCGTTGAACGCAGCCCCGAGCGATATAGCGACATCCTCTATGAGATGGTGTTCATTATCTCCCGTTGCTTTAACGGACATATCGAACGAAGAATATCTTGAGAATGTCTCAAGCATATGTCGTAGGAATTGGTCATCTACAGCTATCCTAGAAGAACCTGAACCATCTATCATTATTGACAGGTCTATCTTCGTTTCCTTTGTGCTACGGTCAACTTTGGCCGCCCGCACCATTACTTCTTCCCCCAGACCTGCTCTGGGGCTATCTTATTCGTGTATAACGCTAGCCCCACGATCGCGGTCTCAACACCTATTTTATCTAGCGCTTCAAGATCATCTATTGTAGTAATGCCACCAGACGCCGTAACTGGATGGGGGCATAGCTTAACGAAATCCTTTACTTCATCTAGGTCAATACCAGCGGCTTTTCCTTCCACGTTAACATTAGTGTGCATGACGCCTGCAAGCGGTAACCCAACGTTCGCTTTAAGAATGTCTTTAACGGACCGTTCTGAGGATTCTCTCCATCCTTTCATCTGGATCTTGCCATCACGAATATCAAGAGCTAACATTATCTTATTACGATTGGTCCTGACCAGATCAGCGAACCACTCAGGATCGGTGATAGCTCGTGTGCCCACTATCACTCTCGCAGCTCCAAGGTTCAAAAGGGTCTCGGCCCCCTCAGTGGTGCGTATTCCGCCTCCGATCTGGATCGGTACCGTAACTTTTGACAGGATAGATGTTATGGCATCGAAGTTATCACCATGGCCCATTGCCGCATTGAGATCCACTACATGAATGGAGGGCGCTCCTTTCATCTGCCAATTATACGCAACATCACGGGGATTCGGCAGACAGACCTTTTCTGTCCCTGGCTTTCCGCCGACCAATTGCACTACCTTTCCATCTAAGATATCGACCGCTGGAAGTACTATCATAGTTTAGCCTCTATAAATCTGACAAAGTTCCTAAGGAGCATCGCTCCAGATTCGCTACTTTTTTCTGGGTGGAACTGCACCCCTATCACATTCTTCTTTCTGAACACAGATGGGAAGACCTCGTCATATTCGGTAGTTCCCACTGTGATGTCCTCTTTTGGTTGTCCATAATATGAGTGAGCGAAATAGAAGTGCCGGTCATTGATGTTCTGGAAGAAAAGGTCATCGCTTTTTACTTCGTTCCAGCCCATGTGGGGGACCCTTTCTGCATGCATTTTAATGACATCGCCCTTAAAGAAACCGAGCCCCGATCTTGATCCCTCCTCACTTCTTTCAAAAAGGATCTGAGCTCCTACACATATGCCGAGACACGGCGTACCAGCATTCAATCTATCAACTATAGTCTCCCGGTATGGCATCAGCCGTTCCATGGCCCTATCGAATGCTCCTACCCCTGGAAAAACAATGACCTCTGCATCCAGGATATTTCGCATATTGGATTCTATCACTGGGCAAGCGCCCGCTAGCTCTAGCGCTTTCCTGATCGAATGGAGGTTGCCGACCCCATAGTCCGCTACTGCGATGCGGACTTTTGGTCTCTGCCCTATCCTGTAGGAATCATTCTCTTCAGGATATTTCACTGAGCGACGGATCATAGCCACTCCTCCATCACTTCTTTTAACTTCAAGAGGAGCATCTGATTAAGTTCCTCCGTTCCTATTGTGGTCCTTACGCAATCCTCTAGCATCCGGTTCTTCCCGAAATCGCGTATCAGGATTCCCTTTGCTGCTAATCTGCTCACTAATTCTGATGATGGATGAGGTACCTTGAAGAGAATGAAGTTAGACCCGGAAGGGTATACCTGGAACCCAAGTGATGAAAGCCCTTCTGAAAGTTTCACCCTTTGTTCCTTGACTATCCTGACCCCCTCATTCAAGTATTCACTGTTGGTCAGTGCTGCTATGGCTGCTTTCTCGCTTATGCGGTCCAGAGAATATGGGATCTTTACACGCTGCATGGCATCGGCCATTTCCTTGTTGGACGCCATATATCCTATTCTAAGTCCAGCGAGACCATAAGCCTTCGAGAACTGTCCTGGTCACTATAAGGTTCTCATATTCTTGGACCTTTGATATGAAAGAGTCATCAGCATATTCACCGTATGCTTCATCTACGATGACCGGCCCGTCATGCTCCTTAACGATCCTCTCTACCTCATGATGATCAAAAGAATTAGCCGTTGGATTGTTCGGCGTACATAGAATGATTATCTTACCTTTTGCCTTGAGCAGGTCATCAGCATCGAGTTTGAAAGCTGGCTTCAGGTCTATTGTTTGGAATTTTCCATGATTTATCGTCACGAAGAAGCCATGTAGTACATACGACGGATACGGGGCAACAACAGCTTCCCCAGGGTTGAGGAATGTCTTAAAGATAATATCCAGCATCTCATCTGAGCCATTTCCAGCTATGAAATTGTCCATCTCTAGTCCATATGTTGTGGCTAAAGATTGCCTAAGGCCATCCGAGTATGGTGCTGGGTATTGGTTAAGGTCCATCTCTCCGCATTGCCTTAGTACTTCTTTCATGACCGTGTTCGGCCCAAGAACATTCGTTGAAGTATCCATCCGTACCGCTTTTACTTTTGGATTGTAATAAAGAGGTATATCCTTTACCGCCGAGCGGACCCATTTTTCATTCATTCCATCACCCTATGGTACCATCCGATCTATAGGTACAATGAGTATCCCAGTCGCACCGAGGCGCTTGAGCTTGTTGACCGCATCATATATCTTTGATCGGTCAACAACAACATGTATCGCAACTACGTCAGAACGTCCTGCTATATTCATTATCGTAGGACCGGCGATCCCTGGAAGGAACCCTCTGATATCATCAAGACATTGGACAGGAACATCTGCCATCAGATATTTCTTGCCTGCAGCATCATTTACGCTCCTTATCGCCGAGGCAAGTTCTTCCATCTGTTCTTTCTTGCTCTCGAATGTCTTTCTGGATGCGATAAGCACTGCGTTCGATTCTGCGATAATCCCTACCTCTTTGAGATAGTTCATCTTCAATGTGCTACCACTCGACACTAGGTCCACTATAAGATCAGATACACCGATATGCGGCGTGACCTCCGCAGCGCCCGATACAATAGTGATGTCAACTTTCTTTCCTTTGTCCTTGAAGAATTTTTGGGCCAGGTTAGGGAAAGAGGTTGCAACCACGCTACCATCAGGGATGTCATCAACGCTTTCTATGTTAGATGATTCAGGGACAGCCACAGCCAGACGGCAGCGACCATAATTTAGGTCGCTCATTTTCATTACATCAAGGCCGGATTCTAGAACTAGGTCCCATCCAGTTATCCCCATGTCCACTGCACCTCTGTTAACGAACCTCACTATGTCCTGGGCTCTTAGGAACATTATAGAAAGATCCCGGTTCTTGACCGTGGCGAAGAGTTTCCTTTCGCCACCATCCTCGATCTCCAGGCCAGCCTGCTTGAGGATCTCGATGGACCTCTCATTAAGTCGCCCTTTATTGGGCACGGCCAGCTTTATAGACATAGGTACACTGTTCTCCTTCGTGGTGGTTTGGATGAATGGATTATCAGGCTTTTTTGATGAATATCCATATCACTTTGGGATACCTCCAGAAGAGGGATCGGCCATTAAGTGTTCTATATGGTATTCTGGTAAGTTCTTACCCTGTGTCTACCGCATCTCTGGTTGTGATTATATATTTATGCTCGCGTCCACTTAAATGAGTTTGTCGTGCTTTGGGTGGACCACCTTATCTGAAAGGAAGATGAGCTTTGCATTATCTAAGCTGGATGCGAGTCCTTGAATGGTATGCGGAAGTCAGCAGAAGATGAAAAATATATGCCCCTGACAGCAACATGCTCAAGCTCATAATTCCATATGCGCATGGGACGTTCCGGCCCGCATAAGTTAAAAAAAGTAATATATCCAACATCGTGCATGCGTTCTACGGTCCATTTGAAGATATTGCTATCAACACCCCCCTGGGAGACCACAGAGCTATGGCCACCTCTTGGGCTGTTATATATAACGGGCAGCATCAAAAAAAGCAATCCTCACAATGAGGTCGTTATTATTGATGCATTCTGCTTGAATCTAACAAAGGAACAACTTCTAGATAGGGTGCTGAAAGAGAAGCCAGATGTGATGGGAATGAACTGTTCTACCCATACGTTCCTGGCTGCTATCGATACGATGAGGGCGATACATGAAAAGGACCCCAAGATCGTATTGGTGCTTGGAGGATATCATGCAACTTTTGCATCCAAACAGATACTTCATGATTATCCGTTCATAAAATATATAGTAAAAGGAGAGGCCGAGATATCTTTTCCAAGGTTGCTCGACAGTATCGAAAATGGGACGGAGCCAAGGGACGTTGAGGGCGTTTGTTTCTTTGATAAAGAGGGCAAGTATTTAGAGAATAAGCTAGCTCTGATCAAGGATCTAGATAGCCTAGCTTTCCCGGACCGTTCCTTGCTGGGTGACTTCAAATACGGATATTACTTTAAAGGGATCCCTCTCACTTTTGGGAAGTTCACAAGCATATGCTCCTCAAGAGGCTGTCCGTTCTCTTGTTCTTATTGTTCATGTGCTGCATTTTCAGAACGTACATGGCGTTATCGAACAGCAACTAACGTGGTTGATGAGCTAGAGATGCTTTATAAGCAAGGATATCGGGAATGCGTCTTCATTGATGACAATTTCACCCAGAACGAAGAACGTGTGATCGATATATGCGATCAGATAAAGGAACGACATATTCACATGAAGATGTTATGTGAAGGAAGGGCGAATCATGCAGGATATCCGTTCCTGAAGAAGATGAAAAAAGCTGGCTTCAATGTCATATACTTCGGTGCTGAATCAGGTTCACAACGAGTTCTTGATTATTATAATAAAAGGATAACGCCGGAAAAGACAGCAGAGGCGGTCGCTAATGCGAAGCGGGCTGGCATGTTGGTCGCTACATCGTACATACTCGGGGCACCGATAGAATCGAAGGAAGAAATGAACGAGACCATATCCTTCGCTGAATCGATGCGTCCCCATGTGGTCCAATATAACATCCTTGACATGCTCATAGGCACGCCCCTCTGGGATGAGCTCATCAAAGAGGGAAAGATCGGTCCCGATGATTGGAAGACGAACCACAGGGTTTACGACTATTTTCCAGAACATGCTTCTCAGGAGGAGCTGGAAACACTCGTTAACGAAGGCTATACTGGATATATAAATTCCTGGAAGAATAGAAAAGGTATTATGGAATTGATCCATGTATTGCTCCTGAATAAGTCGGCCAGGGATGTTATTTTCGGGAACATCGTGAACCCAGCAGCTAGGAAAATAATAACAGATGGCATGAGGACGTTCTAGTCAGTGAGCTCGATCCTTGTGATCTTATCTGCATCACATTGTACCTTCGTAAGTTCTGGAAGCTTTCCCTTTATTGCGAGCTTCCCCCCGACCACAGTAAGCGCCCCTTCGATTCCGCTTATGCTGCAAACGTCATCAAGGGCATTACGCATCGTATCATCATCATCAGAAGTAACAAGGTTACCCAGTCTTGTTGCTACAGCATCTGCCAACGCGACGTTCAGCAATACGTAGGCGAAGAAAAAAAAAAAAATAAAAATTTTTTTTTTTTTTTTTTTTTTTTTTTTTTTTTTTTT
>CAVSDP010000052.1:0-16769 GCA_963726655.1 Methanomassiliicoccaceae archaeon | reverse complement strand
CGCCCTTAGCTCGTTCTCGTTCCTCATGCCTGACCTGACAGCCTGGATCGTGCAATTTACCTCATACTCATCATAATCCAGGTCGCCGCTCGTCCCTGTAGACATTACAACGCTTTCGTCCATATCCCTTCACCTCAAGATGTTGTTAGCCTGCCAGGGGGCTCTTGCAAAGCCATTCGTGGGATCAGGAATATGGAGACTCTTTTCAACTAATACCCTGGCAGGGTCAGCATGATGAAATCATTCTCCTTTAGCCAGCATTTGCAAGATGCGACCATCTTAATCCCATTTATCGCCGAAGTCGTTTTTTAAATCGGCAGGGATGCATAGTACCCTCGGTATAAAATAGTATTCCGAAATAACATTTGCGTTTGTAAGATATAGAAAGTTGTTTACCGATAATAGTAATAAATAAGGTCTTTATAAATGCACATCCGATTTAAAATGAGCAATCCGGAGCCTATCAAACCTAATCTAGATGATATTCTGGATGAACCCCATGTAATTGGACTGATTATTTTTCTCGATAAAGAAAAGGGCTCTTTAACAAATGACATGGCAAAGGTCTCAAAAAATATTAAGAAACTTCAGGAAATAGCCACTGGATTATCATTCTATGGCGTTGTTAAGATTACCATTGTAAACAATCCTAGAAGGACCATCAGATATGAGCTCACAGAAAAGGGAAAGCGTTTGGCAAAGGCCCTAAAAGAGGCTAAGG
This sequence comes from Methanomassiliicoccaceae archaeon, assembly GCA_963726655.1. Lineage (GTDB taxonomy): Archaea > Thermoplasmatota > Thermoplasmata > Methanomassiliicoccales > Methanomassiliicoccaceae > CAVSDP01. The sequence continues at coordinate 16,048 of CAVSDP010000052.1, read as the reverse complement.
CCATTGCACATGAGAATGCTCAGTGATGCTCTTCCTTGCGCTTGCAACGAGGGTTGCAGGGATTCTTTTTAAGATCTCCCAATTGCCGCATGATCTCCTGATTGTTATCATGCCTTATGTTCTCTAACAATTGATACGCCTCGATCTTCTTAGCGCAATCGTCATCGACATCATCAAAGAGAGCATCAGTGAAAGCGATAAGGATGCGTTCCATCTCATAATCCATGATATTCCCCCTTATTGGTCGCATTCACATCATCTAGCCTTTTCTCGTCATATTGCCATATTCCCAATGACATCTGGCTACCTCCGAATATCCCGTTATCCCATCCTCCGGGCCTTTCGGTGACCTATCCGACGGAATTTAAGCGGCATGGGGGGAGGTGCCCGAAGATCGCCCATCTTGGAAGTCGATATTCTTGATCTTTAGAAAAGGAAGCTGGACAAAATGAGATTGCCGAGACTTGAAAGATGAGAATAAGTGGTTTGAGAGGTCCGAAAGTGATCATTTTTTGCTTTATGAAGAGCCTTGGAGCTGACCCTAGCTAATAAAGAGGAAATGAAGTACAATCTCAACCGAGCTTGATAACTTCAAAGAGAAAGCACAACATGCTCTATGTCCTGCTTTCTCACCTTGTCCAGCGGTTGCGCTTTGTAGTCCTTGCCGGGCGACAGGTCCATGCTGCCCAGGTCCAGGCAGCGCAGGCGGCGGTTGAACTGTGTGTGATAGTAATAGCGCAGGTTCTGCAGGTCGCTGATGGAAGTCCAGGTGGTAGAGCTGAGCATGCCCTTCTGCATCTCCTGCTCTTTGGGCGAGGAAGCAGGCTCGATCGGTACGTTGAACGAGTCCATTATCCTGTTCACTTCCAGGACCGTGTCATAGGCATCGACGGTCGGTCTGGCGTTGTTGGCCAAGGCGGCCGCCCTTATGAAACGGGAGGGCGGGGTGTGATCGCCCGGCATTCCGACCAGGCCAGCCCCGTGGCCGATCGGCGTCATCTCCACGCCCATGTAGTTGGCCTTCTCGTTGCCGTCGGCGCGGAAATTGAGGTAGTTGCGCAGATTGGTCATATGCCAATCGAACGAGGGTGAGTTGGTGATGACCCCTATCGGGTTCTCGAAGACGACTGTCCGGCCGTTGAGGAACTCGATGACGATAGCCCTGCCGGACCGGTCGGCCACGAGATAATGGCAAGGGACCTCGACGTTCGTGCCGGGCAGGGGGATGCCTACCAGGTGCATGCCCTCGATGCCTTTCTTTACCTCGTCGACGTTGGCGAACATGCTCAGCACGTATGTACCAAGGTCGGTGGCGGCCATGCTTTCTTTTGCCAGAGCATTATCGTAAGTTTCATACTTCGCCGTGCCGGGATGATAGAACAGGCCCGCGGTCAGCCCTTTCTCATTCATGCCGTCCGAGGCTAAGAACTGGTGGAAGGCATCGATACCAACGAATCCATATTTTCCATTCCAAGTGAGGCCGACCTTGCCGTCCGGGAGCGTGCCGAACATTTTCTTCTCCCTAGGCGCGACGAATATCCGGGAAAAGATGTCCGTGCTGCCCCATTCCATGCTCCTTCCTCTGACTACGGCCCCGTCCTGAGCTCTGAGAAAAATACCTGTACACATGTTATCATACTCCGGCCCTCCGGTATATGTCCCTTACCGGTCCGACAACGGCATCCTGAGACATGAAAATGGGAATGAGATGTTTAAGCGGTCCAAAAGCGCCTACATATTATCTTTCGTATGATGCCCCAGCCCACTTACCTCTGGACCTTCCGGGATAGATGTGAGACAATTTCAAGGTTCAGGATATTCATCCTTGTTCTCTGAACTTTGGTCTCTGAATAATCCTAAAAAATATCCAGATGAATTGAAAACCATATCTAAAAAGAGCAAGAGGATTAAGGAGTTTGCAATAAGCGACAGATTGCCAAATGTTATGATCGAGCCGAACGTAAGGTTGGATATTCCGATGACCAGAATACCGGCGCCTTTGAATTTGTCGGCATTGACCGCATGAACATCTCCTATTATCTCTGCTGCTCCTACAGTAGTTATTGCTAAATTGATAATGAGAACTGTGACTGCCCCCCATATGTTCAACCGGCTTATAGCTAGCAAAAATATAGATGTAATAGCACCTGCGATCAATGCTATTATGCCTGCCTTCAGATATTCCGACAATGTAGATGAGAATGGCCCCGAACGGAGAATATCTTTGTCCGCTATAATCTTATAAAATAACTCGAAGGACTGTCATTGGCAGGGGTCTCAGAGCTAGGATAGGCTAGAAGAAATTAAGGTTGCTGACCCCCGCTAATGGCTGTTCTTGAGTGACCCTTTCAGTTAAGTCTCAGGAGTGTAATGACCGAAAGTGCTAATTTGCTGATATCGATAGCTTATCGGCGGTATAATGGCAGGTGAAATCTTAAAGCGATTCTTCAGTGTTTAAGACTATAATGATATCAGCTTCGACCACTTTATGAAATTAAAAGAGAACCGAATACTGGAGAATTCCTCACTGGAATACAAAGAGATAGATACGCTAAGATCCCTGCGACCCCCAACTCGGCAAAGCGATGAGTGGCCTTGCTAACAGCGATGGCGGCATCATCATCCTAGGTGTCAAAGAAGTAAAAGAGCTAAAGAATGGGCCCGGGAGAATAGATAATTTTAACCGTCCGAGGATACGAAAGAAACTGTCCAGCAGATATTATCCGGTCTTTGCCAGCCATGGCCCAACTATATGATACAACCTGTTGACCATCCGGAAGGGGGACAGATCTTCCTGATCGAGGTCCCAGGGAACGCTTCACCGCCGATACAGGACTATGCAACAAAGACATATTACCGAAGGAAAAATTCTACAAATGAAGGTATGGTCCATAAAGAGATAAGGGATGCTTTTGAACGCCGTGCAAAGTCTGTATTGTCCCCGTCTGTCGAATTATTCCTATCGAATGATAAAGAAGGAGCCAGTTATTTATCATTGCATGTGATGGTCAAAAATAACAGTAATTCAGCCGCAACTGATGCAATGGTGGTCATCCAAAGACCGGTCCCTAAGATACATGATTATAATTTTGATCTGTTGGTTTCGTCATGCAAAGGTGGGTTCGAGACCGATGGCCTCTCCGGAACTTATTACAAGAATGGATTAGATTATTCATGGGCGAAAAGTCCAATATATGGTAATTTTCATAGGCAGTTCGGGGAGATAGGGGTAAGATGTAAGGGGCCGGTGATGCTCATCTTAACTGTCGCTTGCATGGAGTGTCCTGTCAGATCATACAAGCTAGATATAAATTATGATCTTATTAAGAAAGCAGCGTACCAACGGTCTTCACCAATGGAAGATGAGGCCAAACGGCTGATCTCCATCCCCCTTGAGCCAATCCAGAACTAGAGGTTATAATAATATCTACCGGTCATGACACGGGCCACGATCCGCCGAGCCACCTTGACGTTGACCAGCCCGATGACTGACAGGTCATGCATAGCGAATATGCCTGTGCCTTCACCGGCATAGCCTCGCAATATCGCCCCTGGATATCGGTCCTCGATTGCGTACCATGCGGTAGCGTTATCCTCGAACGCTTCCCTTTCCCCGCTCTTGTGTATGATGAGTACTCCGTTCCTTATCCTCCTAGATATCACGAGAGCCGCCCATCTTCTTGTCTTCAAGACCAAGGACGGATATCGAGGATATGAACTGGATGGGGGAGGTGTCCGAAACGACCTGTTGTCAAATGAAGATGTTCTTGAGTTTTATAATAGATTGATGGCATTTATGAAATCGCCGAGACTTGGAAAGGGAGAAATACGAGAAAAGGACCCCGAAAGCGATCAGAGGGGCTTTCTGAAGATCTTCTTGCGGGTGGAAGAAGTAATGACGAACCATGGATGATCAAGGGATTATTGATACCCTGGGATGGCCAGAGAATGGGATCAGTGGTATTCATATCATCTTATCCCAGGTCCTGATAAGTAAAAAGAAAAAGAGAAAATTGGTTTAAAAAGGGTCCACTCGGCTCATGATATCTCGCCGACCATTGATACCGAGTCCACGTAGTAGTCGTACGGCGTGGCATATGTCACCGCCAGAGTGCCGTTGAACATGTTCGTTATCGGATGGACGTTGGCATTCGTAGCGGGTATCAATACATTGATTGTCGCGGTCGCTACTATGGTGGTATTATCGCTGTACAGCTCAGTGAACGGACCGAAATAATACACAACGCTGTCGTAAGTAAAGCTGGCGTTCGATATATCGCTGGTGGATATTGTCGCATAGCCTGCTTTCCTTATGTCAAGCGTTATTGTTGCGCAACTGCTCAATGTGCTAGGGATGTATCCCTGCACGGTCACCGTCTGCGTTGTTCCATTATATATGTCCGCGGGATTGGACGGCGTTTGCAGTTCTATCGCTTCCTGAGTATTATTCACCGTCTGGTGAAAACTCACGGTGTTCGACGTTAGCAGGATAGTAGCAGCGACTACTGAACATATTACTGATATGACAGCGACCACTAATATCAGAGATAACAATCTTTTCTTCATCCCCTTTCTCCAGTATATATATGCCGAGAATTATTCCGGCGAAAAGTATCTTTGGAGAAAATAGTATTTAGATGTATTCTATAACTTTAGAATAAATCATGAGATCATCCTGCAGAGGAACATTTATCATCGACTGGTAACCTTTTTTCACTCTCGGGGCTGTTGTGCCTCTTCTTCCGATCCCATGTCTTGATGATCCCGTCCTGTCCATGTGTTTTTTATGGAGCCCATCAAACGCTAGCACTGCCGTGCCGCCTCTTTTCGATAATATGTAAAGTGAGCTAACCGTCAAGGTAAGGCTGAATATATGCAGGGGGTAGGGATACCCGTTCGTCCGTTATTGTATGTCTATGCTTGACTCGGCATCCTATTGCCATCGCTGTTCTCCGTGATGACTAAGTAAGTATGAAAAAGGGGCCCTACCTGAGAGAGCCCTCTTCGACACAAAAGAAGATCGGAGGGAGTACTATGCTTTCCCGCCATTTAAGATAGTTACAGAGACAGTTCCATCACCGCCTATGCCCAGGAGGAGAGTGGCCAGTCGTTGCCGTCACTACCGCACTGACTTCTGATGATAAGGCCGACGTTCCTATAGAATTCACCGCAACGACCTCATAATAATAGGTCGTACCGGCAATAACGGTCGTGTCCGCGTAGGACTGCGTGGTCGAGGGCACGGTCGTAAGAAGTGTCTCAGCGCCGGATGACGTTCCGCGGTAGATAGCATAGCCTGTGATTGCTGATCCTCCGTTACTAGTAGGTGCGGTCCAGGAAAGGGTGACAGAACCTGACGACGGGGTGGCAGACAATGAGGTCGGGGCACCGGGCACGGTGCTATTGACCTGAGGAGGGGTCTGTGCCGCCGTACTGTCCGGCGTGAACTCGAAGCTCTTGAACACTACCTCGACCGGCTGTCCGTTAGAGGGCGGTCCATTGGATTGCCACAGGTTCATTATCGCATGGACCCCTGAGGCGTTGCGGGCCTGGTCGCACGTCCATGATTCCATGAGCTTGCTGCCCTCAATGACACTGAACTGGACATAAGTGGGTTGCCAGTTTATCAAAAAGGTCGTGTCAAGGGTCGTATATGGAAGGTTGAAGAGCTCATAGTTGCTGTACCCAGGCTGGACCCAGAAATCGAAATTGGGTGCGGCGCTATCGCCCCATTGGGCCTGCTCGATGTCCATCTCCTTCGAGTCATTCGCGGTTAGCAAAAACGGGAACATCCCAAGTACGACGTTCTTGTTTATGTCCTGGACCCCTTGAGTGACCCAGGTATAATTACCATACCCACAAGCATTCTGTGAGACGACCTCAGCATTCTTCCATGATCCGCTTACATCTGAGACTTCCAAATGCAGATAGCCATTTGAATCGACCCAGACCTGCTGGGCCGTGTTCGCGAAGTTAGCATATCCGCTAACGGTTCACGTCATCCCTGAGAACGATACGGTCGATATCGTTGTGGTGGCCGTCGACGAGCTTGCAGCCACATCATCCGGCACAAAGGTGAACGCTAACAGTATGATGGGCAGTACAAGCGCGATGATCAGGAGCGCATGAGAACGTTTGTGAGCTCCTTTTTTATCCCGATCAGTATACATAAACATAAATTATCTAATGGTCATATATGTAAGATTAATGGTCAGTTTCGGCGGCAAAGGCCGTCCTAGACTGTGGTTTTTTCGAGGTTGCTTATATGCTTGAACGAGGCTTGTCCAGTCACGAAGGCATACATTATATTTTTAACAAATCCAATCACGAGAACATCATGATCTAAATATATCGTATATTAATATTTAATAATATATCCTGATTTCATATTTAATGAGCGGGATATGTATTTAACAAGAAATCATCTAGATATCTAATGGTCCTCCCTGCATCACCTTCACTCGTTCTTGACCCTTCGTACAATCTGCTACTAGAACTATTCTTTAACGAGTCGTCCAAGGAGGCCTTCGCCATGCCAGCTTTGTCGATGCGTAAAGCTCATAGAACATTTCTGGTCGATCGGCGTGCGCCGGCGAAAGTATATCAGTACCAAAGCTCGACGACCTTTCCGTTCTTGATGACGAGTATTAACATTATCGAGTCATCTCCCGATCATTCAAATAGCCGATGACAAGCGAGCACTTGTACGATTTTTCCTCAGCATATCGACGGCCTCGTTGTCATATATTGAGAAATATCTACGAACATCCTGGAAGGCTCACGACGTCAGTGAGTATCATGCATGATGGCCAGAGCGGTCCCGTTGATAACAGTCATCTGCGCCCTTACGCCGATACGCCTCTGCCGCAGCCAAAACGGGAGTTCGGAGCACCGCACCTTTGGACCGGCCATCGACAGCACACCAAACAGTGGCCGCGTCCTCGAACCTTTCCCTTTCCCTCTTCTTGTGCACGGTGAGATACTTCATCCTATATCCTTATTGGATATCACGAAGCCGCCCATCCTTGGCGCTATCATGTCCAGACTATCACTTTGGATATACGCCGGACCAGGGGATGTGCCCAAAAATCGCACCCATTATAAGATAATATATTATCAGGGGTTAGAAAAGAAGGCTGGACAAATCGAAGTCGCCGGGACTTGAAAAGCGAGAATAAGAGGTTCGGGAGGTCCGAAGATTCCCTTTTTATTCATCATCGGACCTTTTAATTGTCGTATTAGCGACCATGAGCATCGCAATGAAGAATATCATCGCCACAGCCATCAATATGAAGCCAAGTGCAATGAAGCCCGCTGTCGATATCGACACCAGTTGACCGTTGATGGTCGTTACGATGTTCCGTGCCGATATGATGGCCGCTATCCCGCCTGCAACGAAGAATGCGCCTATGGCCCCGCATATCCTTGAGATGTTCCTGTGCTTCTTGGCCATGTCCTTTTTCTCCTCATGTCCCGACGATGCTTCCTGGCCTGTCCCTGCTTGCAACGGGGGCACCATTTGTATCGTCTGAACTTCCTCTGCATTACCGGGCATCTTGACATCTTCCTCGGCCCCCGGCCCGCGATTATCGCAGAACTCAGTCTCTAGGATGTCCTCCTCTCTGCGTTTTTGACATATCATGTGACCCCAACCTACCCACCCCGATCATGATTATTGTGTAATCACGGAATATTAAGATCTGCGGTATCTTTCTTGCTCTCTGAACATGCCTAGAAATTATCCTAGCGAGCTAGAGGTCACGTCCACAACTAAGAATGGTATCAAGGTTTCCGCGATGATCAACGAATCGAAAAATGTTATGAGCAAGCCGAAAAAAAGTTAGGTGCCTCGATGACCAGGATGTCGATGCCTTTGATTGCATCGCTATCGACCGCATGAACATCACTGATCATCTGGACCATATCCCTATAACGATCATTGCTGAATTCATCGATATAACGAGGACCGCTCCCAATGTGTCAAAACGGCCCATGGCCGATAATTATATCGATGTGACAGCACCGGCGATAAATGCGATTATGATGCTCTTCAGATATTCCGTCAACGGGTTATAATGAGAAGGGCCGGAATAGAATATATCCTTGTTCAGTATAGTTTTATATATAAAATACTAAAAAGGCAGTCATTTTGGAATGTCTCGACTTCATAGCGGATAGGAAACTTTCAATATACTAATCAATCAATGGCTACATTTTGGCGCCCTAATGACAAACTTCATTGTCCAACCATGATGCAGGCCGTGCGATGTGCCGCCTGACGCGCCACTGCCTGAACGACAGAAAGCCGCCGTCGACTGAGACCTTCGTAAGGTCAGAAGAGATATCGGGGTCCCGGATGTCAACTTTAACGATACATAAATTGTTCAGTCCGTCTATCTCGTGAACGAAGCCGACGAAGTCACCATTCTTCTCAATCGGACAGAAGCCATGCTCTACCAGGTTTTCTTCGATGGCCTTGACCTCTGGATCGTCCTTCTTAAGCATCAACCAGATCAACATCGAGATCAGCGTTAATAAATTATTTTTAAATATTTAGCAATGTTGAGGTCGTTATCACCAGGCGTTCCTAATCGTCGGCGGTGCTCGGTCCTAGATAGGTATATCAATCTATGCACATATCAGCAATGTTCGGCCATTGGAATTGGTAATCATATATCAAGATTTAAGAAACGGACGATCCTCCGACTGCTGAGCACTTGACCACTTTAGAGATATCTGAAGGGAGCAGGAATATCGGAAATATCGAGCTTAGCATCTATTGGGCAATCGTGCACTAGAACGAGCGCGCATCGGAGCTCGTGAACGGCTTTTCATGAAAAGTTATTCGTGCTCGATCATGGAGGACGAATATTATAATATGGTCATCCTGGACACGATGGCATGTTCCCAGATGGAGCTTATCGTAACATCAGAGCCATGTCTGAGCAAGAGGGATAGTTCACTGCACCCCAGATATCAGCTCGTTCGCCGACTGGTCGAGCGTATCCAAATAAAAGAGAGCACAAGATTGCCATCTCCATGATTATTATCTAGTTTTTGATTCCATGACCAATGGGCGGCTCGATAGGGCATCCTTCAGCATCTGTAAGAAAAAAGTATTCTATACTATAAAAATCGTATGATCCCAAATAGGTGATCAACCGATGGTCTGTATGAATAATAAGGGGAATCTAACTTTTATGATAATTATACAAGGGGCAAAAGGGAATCAATGACACGATTCCACGGATGTTGGTCCAGAAGGCATGTCCGGGCGAGGGAGGATCAGAAAGAAAGGACAGTATAAAGCGGGCCTTGGATAGGGAATATGATGCTGCCCTGAAGGCCATGGGAGTCCAGTGAATGGCGGTCATCTACGCCCTGACCTCGAACGACATAACTTTGATAGGCGAGGCCGCGCAGGACCTGGGCGGGGGGGACCATCGAATTAGGGCCGGAGGAACATGCGGACATGGTGAGGATAATCCATGGTGTTACCGGCCGCTACCATCTGCACTATGAAAGGCATCTCCGATGCGGTCGTCGTCCCATCATCAGAGATCCATGGGATCATGGCTCAGATGCTGGCCGTCAAGATGGACGATAATGACGGGATTGCCGTAGGGAACTGTACGGAAAGGAACGAACGGCTAGCGCAATTGCGTTGCTGGATGATTGTGGATAATGAAACGCAGGGGCCTTTCCTTATTAGGATGGGACTATCGTCGCAAGAAGCCAATCTCTTGGCATGCATCGGCGACGATGAGATACCTGCAGATATCGCTCATCGCCTAGGGATAAGGAAAATACAGTGATGGATGCATCATGACAAGGAGGGCCAAGATCGCTAGGTACAGGGGGCATATAACTCTTTAATCATCCCTGATAGACGCTTTTTACGCGACCGTTTGAACAGGGTTACATTATCATTCGATATGGGCGTTCGTCTTCAATGTTTTAGTCCTAATCAGTATGGATAATTCCATTCGTTCGTCTTTTGTCCGGTGAATAACGATCCAAAAAGCGAAATTACCCATAATTGTCGAAGCAACAATACGGGGGTAGGGGCACGACGGCCTCGAAAGCTAACGTGGGTATCGATCTAAGAACAGAGCGGCCCTAGCTCTAGACCGTCAGGTCCTCCGGAAACTTCGTCCAGTCGAGCAGTCGGGGTGATATTCTGCATTCTGTTCTCACGAAGCATTATACCGTTATAGAATATAATTAAATACTATTTTCTCCAAAGATACTTTTCGCCGGAATAATTCTCGGCATATATATTCAAGAGAACTGGAGGAAAAGGGATGAAGAAAAAACTATTGTCCTTGATATTAGGAGTCGCTGCCATAGCGATGATATGCTCGGTGGTGGCTGCTACTATCATGCTCACGTCGAACACCGTGAGTTTTCACCAGACGGTGAATAATACTCAGGAAGCGATAGAACTGCAAACGCCGTCCAATCCCGCGGACATATATAATGGAACAACGCAGACGGTGACCGTGCAGGGATCTGTACCCAACGCATTGAGCGGCGCCACCATGACGCTTGACATAAGGAAAGCAGGCTATGCGACAATATCCACCAGCGATATATCGAACGCCAGCTTTACTTACGACAGCGTTGTGTATTATTTCGGTCCGTTCACTGAGCTGTACAGCGATAATACCACCATAGTAGCGACCGCGACAATCACGGCATCAATAGCCGCCACCAACGTTAATGTCCATCCGATAACGAACATGTTCAACGGCACTCTGGCAGTGACATATGCCACGCCGTACGACTACTACGTGGACTCGGTATCAATGGTCGGCACTGTAGCTTAAACTTGTCAAAACCTCTTTTCTCTTTTTCTTTCTTACCTGCAGGTTACTTGTGGGACCTAAGATATGTCGATATCGGGATCGCTAGCAGGGGCCGCGAACAATAGGAGGACCGAAAATTTCTCGGCCCCGCTATCGAACGTTATTACAACGTTGCGCATGGTATTTAGTACCCTAAGAAGGACGACTAGAACACTATGCCGCTAGGGTCCGGTTTTATGCCCGAAGTATTTAAGGAAGCGACTAATACAACTCAATGTTAACAACCTAAAATCACGACATAAACGGCATATGCCCTGCTAAGTGCATTAGTGAACAATAATGAACATTCCAGATCAGAAAGTGCGGCATAATTCCTTGAGCTCTATATGCAACAGTGCCGAGTTATGCCGGAAATTATGCCGCCGAGGGATTGAAAGCTAGAATAGTCGAATATGATCAGTTTTCATCGATGTGCGGTCGATGTCGTCCTTTCTGTGCCGATGAAATGCTCGAGAGCAGAGGATATCATTGCACCGCTCCCGTGTGCGGCTAATCGTCGCTCTATACCATTATCTTATGCGCGATGCCGTTCTCTTCCTCATACGAAAATGCATTGCCTCTTACCACGGCATCGGCGCTCTTCCATATCTCGTGAGGCAGGTGATCCTGGACGAGATATGCGAAGAGGGGCATGTTCCAATCGTGCGGGAAGGTGAAGACCTTCCTATCGCCGCAGTAAACATTCAGCCCGTTCTCTAGGTCCTGGCGAACATGGTGTTTCGGGAACTCCAGGGTTATGTGGCTTATCTCGGACCAGCTCACCGAGAAGCGGGTCCAGAATACGCCATGCCATTCGATATGCTCGTCGTCGATCTCGAGATATCCTGTCCAGAGCTTTATCAGCAGAACGACAATGTAAACGGACAGCAATGATGTGATCACGAGGGCGATATCCACACCGACCGCCGTTGGTGCAGTACCGTTAAAGATGAAATTGACAATCATTGGTGCGGGACCATCGAACATAGCGTACAGATAATAGATCGCGCCGAATAGATCGACGACGATCACGAAGTAGCCAAAGCAAAGCAGCCCGATCGACGATCAGGATCTTTCTTTTAAGATGGACATTACCGACATACCGTACGTTCGGTCTGGCCGTCCGATCCTTGGGAGCGGTCACGTCGTCAGACTCATCTCTTCCACATGTCCCGCTCATCATATCATGACGTTAAATAGTTTACAAATGAAAAGGGTTTGGCTGCATACGAGGACGTTCATGACCGTCCTCATATCGTGTGGTCGCTCACTTCTGCCTCCTACTTATCCTCGCCGCTATCGCTTCCTTGGTCCGGTTCGCAGCGAAGAAGTCGCTAAGGGCCGCTTCGACCATCTCCGACTTGCGGAGCTCTCCGCTCGATATCCTGTAGACCTGCTCGAGGCGGCCCGCCTGCTCTGCCGAGAGGTCGACATGCACGCGGACGGTCCCGTCCTTCCTAGCCGCTCTCGGAATAGCGGCCACGTCCCCTTCCTCGCTGCCGTCCATCAGCGCACCCCCGGGAACGACATTGCCACGGCAGGATATGTATGAGGACGATCGGCTCACTCCTGACGTTCGACCGTACCCCCGAGGATGAGGGTATCCCCGGTCGATAGGGCGAGAGGCTGGCCGACGCGATGACGGCTTCGTGCACGAAGGAAAGTTTGATGTTGAGCTTTCTCTCGGCCCTAGGCGATGAACGCAACGTCCCCATCATTATTTGACCCTTATTTTCTGATTTTTTCAAATGACAAACTCGGCAAAAAAGGCGGGCCATCGGCATTCTTCTGCGGGATATGTCCATTGTGCCCTTGCATATGTACGGATGCGTCGAGAGGCCGGTGTCGAGAGCGATCGTGTCGTGACCGTACTCCCTTGCTGCCCTCGTTATCGGCTGAGACCCGGCGAACAGCTCAAGTATCTTCATGCCGACCGCCCTCCCTCCTTGCTCAAAAGGACATCCTTTCGGGCACCCTCATTTTCTAAGGGTTTAGTTATAAAGGGAACGGCCCCCTCCTTTTGGGCAGTCGTCTGCAGGGAGTTGCTCGAAACGTCGTTACCCTTTCGGGCATCGGTCTCGAGAACGGTGCCCGATAACCTATCCTTGTTCTGGGCATTCCTCAGCTTCATCTCGCGCTGCAAGGTCGAGCGGGGGATACCGAACGCTTTGGACAGCTCGACCATGGATACTGCATGATGCTGGCCCGGCCCCCAATAATAGGTGTGCTCCTTGATGTAGAGGTCGATGCCGTCCCAGGGTATCTTCGTCCTAGGACGCCCTATAGGCATCCCGCTCTTGGTCCCGTACCTCTTCGCTCGGTCCATGCCTGACCGCACGCGCTCCTCGATGCCGTCCCTTTCCATCTTGGCGAAGATGCCGAGCATAAGGAGCATGCCCTCCGACAGCCTCGAGGACGTGTCGACGCCCTCGGTGGCGCTGATAAGGTTCACATTATACTTCTTGGTCCTTGGGTCCTGTAGCTCCTCGAGTATGAGGAGCAGCTTGAGCGGGCTTCTCGTCAGTCTGTCGATGCGGAAGACAATAATGCAGTCGAACTTTCCCTTCTTTGCCTCGTCAAGCATCTGACGAAGGACCGGGCGGTTGTCGTCAGTTCCTGATGCGTACTCCTTGAACTCGTGATAGATGTCGAGCTTCCTGAACTTGCAGAAGTCGCGAAGAGCGACCAACTGGGTCTCGGGGTCCTGGAGGTCCTCTTTCTCTGATGTCGAGACCCGGGCATAGAGAGCGGCCTTCACGACACCAACCCCTTCAGAACAGGTGCCGCGGCGGAGTGTTTTACTTGGGTTCTGAAAAATAATATTCCGCCGCCCTGACGACCGAGAAAGAGCTCAGAGGCCGCCAGATAGGGAACAAGAATGCCGTTATCGTTGGATAGGCTACAGCTCTGTGGATAAAGTTCTCCGGCCCTCGATACCCTAGACATCGCGAAATCTCTATATCCGTAGATAAATATTATTGCCGGATGTAGCAGACGCCTACCTAAATGGGCGCTCATCGGTGCACCGACTTTCAGAACAGGTGCCGCGGCGGAAGGTTCTATCTGGGTTACTGTCAATAATATCCCGCCGCCCGGACGGTCAATACATGACCGATAATGTGCCGTCCGATAGGGTATTAGGAGGCTCGGTTCTGTTGGAGTTAGCACTCCGTTGTCAGAGCCTTTGTTGCTTGATGCCCTAGGCATATTACTATTTGAGCATCTATTGATAAAACTCACGGTCAGATCTGCAAGAATGCAAGAGAATGCGCTAGGGCCCAGGGAGGCCGCGGCGGGAAATGTGCTCAGATTGCCAGGAGATCTTGCCCTGCCGCTCGGACGATCGACATCTAGCCCTGAACAGGTCGTCCGATGGAGTGGTGGTGCAGTGCCTATCATTAGGAGGGTGGTGATCCCCTTTGTCAAGCGTACCGCAACCTCTACCCTAGGCACAGTTAACATTCGAGCATCTGGTGATAAAAGTTACTATCGAACGGTGCAGCTCGCATACTTCGACATGAGGAACAGCATCCTGCTGGCACGATAAGGCATCCTCATATCGTTCTTTCCTTGATATCCATGGCATCCAGACAGTTATATATGACGAGGATATTGGGTCGTGTAAGGCCACGGCGGGTAGTGCCGTCCATCGTGGAGTTATGGACGTCCCGCCGTTCGGGCGGTCAAGAGCAGACCACGAGCGGACCGACCGATAGGGTACAAGAATGCCAGCAATAATGTCAGATAACTTCCCCATATACCAGACGTTGGCGTCCTTTGCCCTAGGCATATTTGAATATATTTCGCTGTTAATATATTCTTCTGATACATCTATATAATGAAAGGGCCGATGATCAGCGAAAGGGTTCATCTGTACATCATCCCTCTTCATTACCTGGGCCTTAATTCGGAAATCTTTATTACTGGTGTATCTTACGCGACCGATATGGGTTACGGTGCTGTTGTAGACAAGGTGATCGAAGAGAGGGTCGGAACGATCAAGGAAAGATGCACCCAGATCAGATACGACCCACACCTTCATGGCATGTACCTGCATGGATCTTGTGGGCCCTACCCAGCTCATCTCGATCAGATCATTACTAGAAAAGAATTCATCGACCAGGACATAATAAGTGACATATTGGGCACGATCATAACCGATCAGGACGGCAGGCCAAACGTGACCATCTCGGTCGTCTGCCCGGAGGACGGGCGGCAAAAGGCGATCGAGGTTAAGACAAAGCTTATGGACCACTGCAATCTGGACGTCGAGTTCCTTCTGTACGATGACAACGGATCGCTCAAAAAGTTGTACTGAAAATAACTCTTGATCCCTCATCGGTACATCCCCCCGTACTTCTCCTTCTTGTCGTTGTCCGATGCGAACGCGGGGTCCTCGGGAGCGCCGTTCATCCGTCCGGCCAGGTCCTGGGCCTGCTCCTTGGCGATGATGCCGTGTATCTGCGCCATGTCGGTCATGGCGTTCTTGGCCTGGGTCATGCACTCGGCGAGGGCCTTGAGATCGTCGGTCAGGGCGCTTATCGTCGTCTCCAGCGACATGACCTTGCCCGGCAGCTCCAGCCATACCTTGGCGTAGACCGGGGCCTTCTTGCCCTGGAACTCTATCTCGCTCCTGCCGTCGCTGTTCGACGTTACTACGCTGCCGTCGTCGCTCTTGATGCAGTACTTCTCAGCATACTGCCCCATGGGCGCCGGGGAATCGAACCCGATATGGTGCTGCCAATTGGTCAGCTCCGGCAGTCCGAAGGACCATCCTAGGTTCTTGGACATGTAGTTCAGGATCGCCTGGACCACTGCCTGGGCCTTGTCCTCGTAATGGTCCAGCTCATCGGCGGTAAGGTCCATCTGCGGCGGATAGACGTAAATGAACTGAGCGCTCGGGGTCGTCTCGAGCTCGACCGTCACCCATTCATCATTATATGGCACCTGGCCGACAGCCCGCCTCACAGTTCCTGCGGTTCATGTACTCCTTTAGGAACGGGGCCTGCCCCTCGACGTTGACCTTTGCCTTGAACTTGAGATGATGAACGCAGGCGGTGGGTGTAACGGCGTTATGCCCGTCGACCTTAACGATCGAGTCCGTTACGCCCCTAGCGTAACTTGGCAACTTCTTGTCAACAATGATGATGTCCAGTTCAGGACCGCGGGGCCCTTTCTCGTAAAGTATCGGCTTCTTGCAG
>CAVSDP010000051.1:0-151744 GCA_963726655.1 Methanomassiliicoccaceae archaeon | reverse complement strand
CATGTTGCACATAAGCAATGCCGTCACTTTTTTCTAACAAGATGAATATCTTAAGCCGGTAGCTCATTCATATGCTTCTTCCTTTCTTCTTTGAGCGTATCAAGTATCACCTGGACAAGTGCATCCACACCTTCGCCTGTCAGGGCTGATATTCTGATCCTGTTGCTCTCCTGCGCAGTGCCCATATCTACCTTGTTCTCCACTTCGATGATAGGGATATCGCCAAAGTTCTTTCGTACCGAGTCCAGCAACGCGTTCTGCCTATCCATAGTATATCCGCATGTCTCGGTCGGGTCTATTACGAATACGATGATGTCCCCAAGATATCTCAATGCAAGTATAGCTTGAAGTTCGATGGCGTTCCTTTCTTCAAGCTCACGATCAAGAAGACCTGGAGTGTCTATGACCTGGAGCGTTCTCCATCCGCTCTTAAGGTGCCCGATGCCTATGCCTTTGGTCGTGAACGGGTATGGAGCAATAGCTGGCTTAGCGGTCGATATCTTTTCGATCAGCTGGCTTTTTCCAACGTTCGGATATCCAGCTATGACCACGGTCTCTACGTTTGGATCGACCGTTGGGAGAAGGCGAAGCATATCCCTGGATTTCTGGCAGAACTTCAGGTCCTTATCGACCTGTTTTATAACAGATGCGAACCTACCATAGAACTGTTTCGTTGATTGAGCGACGCCATCTATATTGGGCGCCCTTCTTACATCAGATAGATATCTCCTTTGAAGAGCGGAGACCTTTTCTGCTGCCCATGATAGATTGGAGATCGCTTTCTTAAGCTCATCCTGTCCGATGATCACATCGACAAGTTGCGAGAAGAACTCATCTTCCTTCTCCATCCTTGGAAAGGCCCTGACATACTTAAGCAGGGTCGTAACGGTCATGTCGCCGACCCCGTTGATCTTTGCAATATTTGTCTTCTTTACAGTGTCAAACGGCGCGCTCCCGTTGACCTCTGCCTTGGAAGCCCTGCCGAATGCCCTATCGATTAACTCCTGAGCTGACATTATTGTTGGGATCCGCTGCTTCCAATTCACCATATTGAGGCGTAAGGGTAGGTAATCTATTAAGCTATGCGAGCGAAAGGCATGTTATCTATGATGGATCGAGATGCGCACCATCATAGAAGTTGACGACCTGACGAAGGAGCGGAAAGGTCCCTTTATCGATCGGCTTTTGGAGCAAATACATGTGATCTTATCATTCTGTTGCTCGGCCGGCGATATGACCATATCGGGATCGTCATGTCGGGGCATCGTATCGAAAAGGATATGGGAACGGCATGCGATGTGTCTGGACGTATGTCATATCGTATCGCGTTCAATGCTCGGTTAGAGAAGGATGGAAAGGAGGTCCTCAGCGAGGAAGGTGCTGGCCTTCTTTCGGGTATACGCAATGGTCATTCCTTGACCAAGGCAGCGAGCTCGGTCGGGATATCGTACAGGCATGCTTGGGATGTCATAAGGCAGACCGAGGAAATGTCCGGAACGAAGGTCGTCGTCTCTATGCATGGAGGTAGCTCAAAGGGAAGCACCGTTCTCACGCCTGAGGGGGAGATCATGCTTGAGGACTTCGAGAATCAGTCACATCGCCTTCAGGAACAGTATGATCACATGTACAGGAACCCTGTCCTGACCACGGATGGCATAGTGCTCATCGATGACAGATTGGTATTGATAAAAAGAGGTCATGAGCCAGGCAAAGGATCATGGGCTTTACCCGGCGGCATTGTGGAATATGGAGAGACGACCGAGAGATGTGTGGAAAGAGAGATCGAAGAGGAGACAGGCCTAAGGACCAAGATCCTTGACCTGATAGGCGTATACTCTGATCAGTCGAGAGACCCTCGTGGACACTTCATATCAGTATTGTATCATCTCAAGAAGATCGACGGTGACCTGAAAGGGGGCGACGATGCTGATAAGGCGAACCTGTTCTCGATAGATCAGCTCCCAGTCCTCGCCTTCGACCATGCTCAGATGATAAGGGACTTCTTAGCATCGAAGAGGATGCTAGTTAGGTCCCTCTGATCATCCCAATGCCTTTCTAGGACGAGCTGACGCCCTTAGGATACGACATCATTAATATGGGTGCAGTCCACTATAGATGAACTTGATGTTCCAGGATGACCTTGATCATAAGGTCCTTCAGCTTTTGCAGAAGAACGGCAAGCTGACGTATGAGGAGATCGGGGAAATGCTTGATAGGTCCCCATCGACCATACGCGACAGGATAAAGAAGCTCGAGGAGACTAAGACTATCCTTGGTTACTCCGCGATAGTCGACCAGAAAAAGATGGGCGTAGACTCTGACGCATACATCTCGGCCGATGTACCTCAGGATAAGGCTGAGGTCGCTATCTCGACCCTTTATACAATGGAGAACATCTCGGAGATCCTTCGAGTTACTGGTGAAAGGCGGATAATGTTCCGTATAAGGGCGAGCGATAACTCGGAACTATGCGAGATATTGGATAAGAAAATAAGGCCACTTGGGTTCCAGAACATCGATGTCACGATGGTCCTTGAACCCATTGTAAGATATCCAGGCCTTTGATAGAACATCCTCTTCTAAGGTTTCACTTTTGCCGCGCTCGTCCGGTATAGACCGATCCCCTCTTGGCAACCGGTAGATCTTGAGGATATGACCCAATAATTCCTGACAAGGGCTCCATTCTCAAGGACCAGTTGGTGGGAACGCTTCTGCTCTTCGATCTGTTCGGATGTCAGCAAGCTCCCTTCGTACTGCTGTACTATAGTTATACCTGATAGCACAGGCAGGACATCCAGCCTCGATCCCTGGACCATTAGGCTATGGAATAGGTCCAGGCTGTTCTTGCACCATGAGACGTTGATGACCACCACAAGGTTCGAGAACCCATCTATCCTTGCGTTCTCTTTCTCTTTTAATATGCGTTCAACGACCGCGTCCATCTTCAGAGTTCCGTTCGGACAGAAAATGGACATTGAGGGAAAGACATCAACCCTTTCCTCATCCTGCATTGCCTCAAAAGCCCGCTTTTCCAGAGCCTTTCTGAACATGTTATATTATCATCGGTCAATATGACCATCTTGCTGCTCTCGTCCATCCATTTAAGAATGTCCATAACTGTAGAGCTTACTTCTTCCTTGTTGCGATAGAATTGGATAACTCTATCACCTTTTGCAAACGATTTAGCCCATATGCTCATTATCTCTTTCCCATCCTATGACGAGGTGAAATGCATTATTGATATATTGATTTGGTGAGCTACCTACGCCCTTCCGGGCGGGTAGCGAGATAGCTCACTGAGACTGTACCTTGCTTGTCATTGCTTTCGCGCGTCCTCCTTCCTGTCCACCCGTAATAGCTGAGGCACGTCGATCGATCTCTTCCCAGTTCACTACATTCCAGAAACCTGGCACGTATTTAGGCTTCTCATTCTTGTAATCAAGGTAGTATGCATGTTCCCACACGTCAAGTACCATTAGTATTCTGAAACCCGGTATAGCGTATAGATCATGGTCCTTGAGCTGGGTGATCAGTGGTCTGTTCGTCTGCATGCAATAAGTAAGTGCGGCCCAACCCGAAGATTCAACACTGGTCGCTGTATCTGAGAATTCCTTCTTGAACCTATCAAAGCTGCCGAACTCCTTATCGATCATATCCCCGATAACTCCACCTGGGCTTCCTCCGCCTGTGCCTGAAGGCGCCATATTGCTCCAGAATAGAGAATGTAATACATGGCCTCCAACGTTGAACGCTAGCGATTGTGATTCGCACTTCATGTTCAATGCAGTGCCGTCATGGCGAGCATCATCCATTTTCTTGAGAAGTGCGTTCGACTGGTCAACATACTTTCGATGGTGCCCATCATGATGTATCTTTAGAAGTTGCTCTGAAACGAAGGGAGCTAGGTCACCGTATCCATATGGCAGTTCTGGCAGGTTGTAGAATTTTCTTTCTTCAGCCAAGATCAACACCTTGATGCTTCTTGTGAGCGCATGATATTTCTGGATTACTATGACAAGGAGCGGTGGTGATCCAGATCTTTGCTGCTAAGATTATTATCATTGTACTGTCTTCAGCCGACGCGGCGGTGAAGGGATGGCAGTGGGCAAAGTCCTAGATAAAGATAGGTCATACAAGAGGACGGTGCTTCTCATCACGTGCCTAGGGGCATTGATGGGTCCCCTGGATAGTACGATCGTAAGTGTATCCCTTCCTACCATGTCATCTGATCTGAACATGGATTATGCAACATCGATATGGGTCCCGACAGCGTATCTTGTGGCGGTATGTGCGCTCTTATTGACCGTTGGAAGGCTCTCAGATATCAGAGGAAGGAAAACGATATTCATATCTGGTTTCAGCCTGTTCGTTGTAGGTTCCTTCCTATGTAGCATCGCAACCAGCGGAGCAGAGCTCATAGCGTTCAGGGTCCTTCAAGGATCTGGAGCAGCTTTTATCATGGCGACGTCGACGGCAATAGTTACCGATGTCTTCCCAAGCAAGGACCGCGGGAAAGCTCTGGGCATAAATGCCATGGCAACATATCTCGGTCTATCCATAGGTCCTGCCCTTGGGGGCATTCTTACGGTTGCGTTCGGATGGCGCTCGATATTTTTAGTGAATGTTCCGATCGGGATAGCCGTGATTATACTCGCTGCATGGAAGCTTAAGGATACTGGAGTAAGACATTCAGTGCCGTTCGATATCACGGGGACGGTCACGTTCGCATCTGGTCTTGTGTTCTTGCTCGTAGCTCTGACATTGGGAGATCAACTTGGCTGGACATCGTTCGCGATCATAGGGCTTCTTGTTCTTGCAGTGTTATGTCTCTCCTTTTTCGTGTATACGGAGAACAGAAAGGGAAAAGGCGCTCTTTTCGACTTTGAGATCATCAGGTCCAATCGCCTCTTTGCTTATGCCAACCTGGCTACGCTTTTGAATTATACTGCATATTATGCAGTGGCGTTCATAATGTCATTCTATCTACAGAGGGTGCTCGGCCTATCACTGCTTGAAACAGGGCTCATCCTTCTTTTGATGCCACTTACTATGAGCATATTATCACCGATCTCAGGCCTTATGTCCGATAGGATGGGATCAAGATATCTGAGCACTGGGGGAATGATACTTGTGGCTGTTGGGCTCTTTTTGCTCAGCACTTTGAACGCTACCTCGAACCTAACGGAGATAATAATATTCCTATTGGTCCTGGGTGTGGGCATGGGAATATTCTCCTCGCCTAATACGAGCGCTGTGATGGGTTGTGTTGATCGTAGCAAGCTAGGTGTGGCTTCCGGTACGTTGTTGACCATGCGTAACGTAGGTATGGCAATGTCGCTGGCAGTTACAGGTGCTTTCTTGTCATCCATTGCGGGTACGGCGTTGGTCTCAGAGCTGTTCACAGGCTCTATCACAGCGAGCAGCTCAGTTATCGGTCAGTTCATCTCTGGCATGCAGATCGCTTTCCTCATCTCTGGCATCATTGCTCTGATCGGAGCGGTGGCGTCCTATGCCCGTGGTCCACAGCCCACCTGCCCTGCGGTCCCCGCTGAGTGATGATACTGCGTTCGGGCATCATTACTATTATCATTTTATATAATTGTATAGAAACGATTAGTACATCATATACGTGTGCCGTGGCTAGGTGAAAATAATGGATGGGAATCCCGCCGCAGAGGCAAGCTCAAAGAAACCGACAGCACCGATCGAAGGAACGAAAGCAGAGAAGAAGCCAAAGAACAATCTTCATGCTCCTAGTCTCATGCAGAGGTGCATATTTTGCGATGTGAAAGAAAAGTGCAAGAAAACTGGGATAAAGCGTGGATCATCATCTTGCGCTGAAGCAAGATATATGCACAAAGGATTGTAAAACAAGAAATAAAATGTTCCTGCGCTTTCTGCGCAGGGACATAATCATCATGTTTTGTGAACTGCCTCGCTCTTTTGGGCGGGGATCCATACTTTATCAAGGCTTACGATGCATTCGAGGATGCACTTAGCGGTCGGTTGTTCGCAGGCTTTAGTTCTGATGGTCCCGACTGTTCATTGCTCGATCCCATAGAATATCACAAGTTACTATTTGTTCCCTTATTATCGGTATACTTGATCGCACTCCCATCTAGCGCAGAGGACTTACTGCTCGAACGAACTATAAAAAGGGATAACCACCGTAAACCTATTATCCCGTCGATCGCTACCATTGGGCATGGCTAATCTAAATGTCGCTATGATAGCGCCGAACGATTTCTCAAAAGAACTTGGGAAGAAAGGGACAACGAGCGACATATCGTTATATGACCTGAAGCAGGGCAGCGACACGATCACATTCATAGAACCAACAAAATATCCTGAGAGACTAGCCCCTCTTTTCTATGCAGTCTCTCTTTCGGACCAAGCAATCGTTGTGGTAGATGCAATAAATCCGCAGCTTGGAGAATGCATCGTCATGCTCCAATGTGCAGGAGTTAAAAGGGGCTACTTCATACTTCACAACTTCATAACACCGGAGCAGCTGGCACCTTTGATCAAAGGGACGGTACTTGAAGGGTATAGGGTCATCGATGAGAACTTTCCGGTGATACGCCAGATGTTGATCGACGAGGCAAAGGATACGCAAAGAGAAGCGCTAGATGAACCAGGTGCTGTTGCAGTGGACCATTTCTTCAACGTGAAAGGGGTGGGGACGGTTGTGCTTGGTTACGTTACCTATGGCAAGGTACATTTGCATGATGATCTAAAGGTCCTTCCATTGGGTAAGGTGACACAAGTAAGGTCCATACAGAAGCATGATGACGATTTTGATGAGGCAGGGCCAGGGGACCGCGTAGGTCTTGCTCTTAAGAATATAGAAGCAACGGAATTTGATAGAGGCTTCGTACTTACCAAGGACCAGGCTATAAAAGCAGACTCGACCATCACTGGATCAGCGTCGATCGTGAAATTCTGGAAGCTCCCAATAAAAGAGGGAATGGTGATCCACATTGGGCACTGGATGCAATTCATTACGACCCGTGTGACGAATGTCGAGGAAGGGGAAGATGCACAACATCCCATCATAACTCTTACGTTGGAGCAGAAGATCATACATCGGGCTGGATCGAAGGCCGTATTGATGTACCTGGATGGGGGCAAGCTAAGGGTCATAGGTACGATGACTTTGCCATAAGATAAGCATGGTGCTACCAGATGATCTTACTATCTGGCTAAGGACCGTTCGAGGCAAATGAAAAACTGTAGAAGGCTGAACTAGCAATGTCGTTCATATCATACAGGCGCTTGTGATAACGAGATCCAAAGTTGTAGTGTAGGACGGGCAATATTTTATCGGCGGATATTCTGGACCGTCGTTGAACAGGTCAAGGACCGTTCTTCAATAGAACGATAATGGTCGGTCAACGAGGTCTGGGACGCATTGCCCAAATAGTGTGCGTTGGTTGGATCAACAGTATGGTCGTTCACCACGGAATGGTCATTGCTTCTGCGCCTAATGGCCTGTATGGCCACATCATTTTCAATAATAGTTCACCGCTCATAGAAGGATAAACCACTAAATACCGGATGATCGCAGATCATTTTGGTGATATAATGGCTCTAGGAAAGAAATTGTTCGAAGAGAAGGGCAAAATGACCATGTTCTTCATCGACGGCATGGAAAAGGACAGCATGACGATGAAACAATCATTCGAATCAGAGGTTCATGGCATCGGGGACTTCCCAAGTGGCAAGAACATGGGCTCAGGGGTCATGTGGATGCATGCCAATGGCAAGGCTGGTGGAAAATGGCATGGCATGTTGGTCACTAAGGACAACGATATGGTGGTATGGAAGGGATCCAGCCAGTCCAAAATGGAGAATGGGAAGATCAAAGGTATCATGGTAATATCTTTCTGGACGAAGTCTGAAAAACTGTCAGGGGTGAATGACATCATCGCGGTAGCAGATATCAGCGGTGATATGAACGAGATCAAGACCGTTGCCAACCAATGGGAGTGAGATCCGCTCATTCATATTTGATGCAGGATGAACGCTTTCTCACAGTCGAGGCCTCAGGCCTGTCATGGACTAATGATAAGTCCGATGACGGCTCTCTATTTTTCTAACAGAACTTGAACATCTAGATCGCTTGAGCAAAGAAATAGGATAGATGCGGGGCATTGTTACTGAAAAAATCAAGAAATGGCGGTATATGTAAGATAATATCAACGAAAAGATAAAACCTAATAAAACTATCCATGGTCGTGACTGATAGCTCCCCCAACTTTCAGGGTTCGAATGAACTGAAGGAGATATTCATGAGATCTCCGACGATGATGGCCGTGGTCGGTCCAGATCTCAGGATACGATCAGCTAATAGGTCATTTACAGATGCTTTTGGGAAACCTGATCGCGGATGGTCGGAATGCTGATAGGTGATGCTATCGGATGTAGCTCACAAGATATCTCGATGACCCAATGTGGTGATGGAGCAGAATGTAAGGATCATACGCTATTGAGATATCTTTTTGATACGGTCTCCACCGGGAAAGAGCATTACCATGTTAGGATGAAGATAGCTGGACGTTCAGTCGATGGGTCCACTGATAAGTATTATAGCATATCGATCGCACGCATGACGGATAACGACAATGGTGATATTCTTATTTCTATATACGAGGTAACAGATATTTACGAAATGGGAAAATATCAGAGCTCAGCGAATAGTAAGATCAGGCTTATCAGCAGTTTTACCAGACATGATATCAGGAATGTCCTTACATCGTTGAGCGGCAATATCCAGCTCGCAGAAATGAAGGTCGATCAGTCTGACGTTAAGATCAGGCTTGGAAAGGCCATGCAGGATGTTGATAGGATCATTATATTATTGGATTCTTCCAAAGATTATCTAGAGATCGGTTCAAAGGAAGCGGAATGGATCGATCTGAGAAAAGCTTTGGAACGAGGGACGGTCGGTCTGGACCTCGGCTCTGTTGATATTATCTCGGGTCTATCTGCCATAGATGTCCTTGCCGATCCAATGCTAATGACCGTTTTCCAAGACCTCCTCGCCGACCTCCTGAAGCATGGGAGCAGTGTGTCGCGGATAGAGGTCGCGAGTAAGATGCTCGGGGAAGATCTTATTTTATCATTAAAGGAATATGGAAAATATATTGATCCTAATAAAAATTATTTTGACCCTGTAACTAGGTCGACGGAAGGTCACCGTCTCCAGATGATCAAAGAGATCCTGGACCTTACTGATATCAAGATCAAAGCAGTACCTTGTTCGGATGGGGCTTTGCTCGAGGTGATAGTTCCTCCTGGGCGGTTCCGCATACATCAAGATGCAAGGTCAGGCTGATGTGAATGCAGCTAATGTGGATCCAACTTGACATGAGATGCATGCGATCAGATATGAGAGTTCCTAGCTATTATCACCTAATGCATAATATTAAATTAAGTTGAATAGTTATAGGGATCGTGGAGAAGGTCAAAGTTCTTTATATCGATGACGAAGATGAAATGCTCGATCTCGTCAGGTCATTTATGGAGATGGGGGGCGAGTTCATTGTGGATACGGAGAAGGAGCCACATAACGCCCTAGAACGTCTATCCAAGAGCAACTATGATGCGATCATATCTGACTATCAGATGTCCAGCATGAATGGGATCCAACTATTGGAAGAGATCCGGTCCAACAGAGATGACATTCCATTCATTCTCTTTACTGGTAAAGGCAGAGAAGAGATCGTTATAGAGGCGCTTAATCGCGGAGCTGATGGATATGTCCAAAAAGGGATCGATACCAGTGCCCAGTTCGCTGAGCTGATCCATCAGGTAAAGGTCGCCGTCGTTCATCATAGAGATTCCGAGAAGCTGAAACTGAGAGATGCAAAATATCATACTACTTTCGAAAATACACTTGCCACCATAGTGATCTACAAAGCGATAAGAGATGATGATGGTCGCGTCATTGATCTCATATTCGATGATCTGAATAGTTTTGCGGCTATGCGGCTGGATGGAACCAAGGAAGAGTTCATAGGCAAGAAAAGAAGCGAGGTGCGGGGATCGGACAATGAGAAAGAGATATTGGAGAACGTCCGGAGCGCTATCGCAACAATGCAACCGAGATGCGCTCAGATGTTCTCGGAACTAGAAAAGAGGCACTATATCTCATTATTCTCCCCCCTGGATGATGATCATGTTCTCAGGATAAGCATAGATATCACAGCTCAGATCGAAGCTCAAGATCAGACCCTTAAAAGTAGGAACATGCTCGAAGTATTAACAGAGACCGTGACCGACCTGATCTATATGAAAGATAAGGACGGGAGATTCATACTTGCCAATCCCGCCATGCTGCAGGTCATCGGCAAGAAAGCCGATGAGGTAACTGGAAGGATGGACAGGGAAATAGCTGATAAAGAGAGCATCATCCTTTCTATCACCGATGGTGACAAGGATGTACTAATGTCCGGTCTCCAAGAGGTAGCTGAGATCCGTCTGGAAACCAGTAGTGGACCGAGGACGTTCATCTCATCAAAGATGCCGTTACTTGATGCATCTGGTTCTGTTATCGGGGTCGTGAACGCTTCTAGGGATATAACTGAGCGAAAGGAGATAGAAGTACAACAAGAGACGGCGTTAGAATTCCTTCGCCTTATGAACGAGAGCAAAAACACAGATCATCTCATGAACTGCGCTGCCGATGTAATAATGAGAAGAACGGGATGTGAGGCTATAGCGATCAGGATAATGGATGATCATCGTTTCCCATATTACCTGTTGAAAGGCTATCCTGATTCCTTCTCCATCAATAGGGAGCATCTATGCTGCCAGAATGAACAAGGCTGGCCAGTAGCTATGGTAGATAATTCGCTCAATAATGCGCCCAAGATCGTTTGTCTATGCGAGAATGTCATCTCAGGGACTGCCAAATCAGTCTGGGATAACTCCACAGAATATGGCAGTTTTTGGACGAATGACGTCAAAAGCTTCCTCAAAAGTGTAGGTAGAGGATTAAAGGGGCAAGATGACGCAAGATGCGTTAATGAGAACTATGAATCGGTAGCCCTGATCCCAATAAAGAATGGGATGTCATGCATAGGGCTCATACAGTTAGATGATCATCGAAAATGTCTGTTCTCGAAGGAACGCATCTGCGAGATCGAGAGAATTGCTAGCTATCTATCGATAGCCCTGGATAAACTTCGAACGGAAGATGCCCTCAGATATAATCAGGATCAGATCAGGACGATAATGGAACAAGCTCCAGAGAGCTATGGCATGTACGGTCCTGAGATGATCCGGTCAATGTGCATGGGATGATGGAGAGACTGACCCCAAAGGGAAACGACTAGACAAAGATCACGGGATCTTAAGATCATCAAGGTCAACAGTATAGCTCAAATGTCAAATCCTCAGCATTTTAACCTGATCGAGAGGAGAATCTATCCTTATGGGCGGGAGGCCGGGAGCCAAGTTGCGACCTCCACAAATGGTGAATAGCTGCACGGCTGTTCATGTCGATCTACCGTGAGCATTGCAACAGTGTTCCCGATGATAGTGCGGTCCATAGCTTGGACATTGGTGAACATAGCGCTCCAGTTGTGATATCCAATGAGAATAGCTCATGCAGGTCGCACCATCCTCATAACTAAAATTCATGGATGCCAGGTAACTACATTTATTTTTGTAAAAATTGCAAGTCTCATAATGATGTAAGAAGTCCCGCTGATAAGGGCATGCAGTCCTTGATCCAGATCCTATAATGGCAAAAGGATAAGTCGCCCTTCGTCATTTAAGGAGACAATGGTCTCAAAACGGGTCCTTGATATTAAAGCCTCAGGAATAAGAGAGATATTTGATATGGCCACCAAGAACGCAATAAACCTTGGCCTTGGGGAACTGGATATGGACCCGCCGGTCGAAGCCAAAGAGGCCATAAAAGAAGCGGTGGAAAAGGGGTACAACCACTACGGTCCAACAAAAGGCCTTCCAGAGCTAAGGGAGGCGATAGCCAGGAAGCAGTCTCGTTACCGGAGTGACATCGGACCGGGGAATATTCTGATAACAGCGTCCGGAACACAAGCAACGATGGCAACCATCCAGACATTATTCGATCCCGGTGATGAGGTGTTGATACCTGAGCCCGGTTTTGTCATCTATGAACCCGATTGTCGTCTCTGTGATGCAAAGCCTGTACCATATTTCCTTGATGAGGACAAGCAGTTCAGACCTGACCTCGAAGCTATCAATACGTCGATCACGCCAAGGACAAAGGGCATAGTGGTGAACTCTCCAGCTAACCCGACAGGAATGGTGCTTGATAAAGAGACATTCAAGGGTATTATCGATCTTGCCACCGATCATGGACTATGGGTGATCTCAGATGAGGTCTACGAGGATTTCGTGTATGACGATGCAAAGCACTATTCATTCTCTGAGGCGATAGAGACATCCGTGGTGCTGAACTCATTCTCAAAGTCATTCGCTGTCACTGGCTGGAGGTTGGGCTACATCGTCGCTCCAAATGACATGATCGATAACATCGCCAAATACTCATATTCAATGATCGCATGTCCACCTACCCCGCCTCAATATGCTGTGCTCAAGTCCATTGGTATCCAGAAAGAGTTCATCAAAAAGATCCTACCACTATTCGACCATAGGCGCCGGACAATATCTGGATTATTGAATGAGATACCTGGCTTTAGTTGTCCGTTGCCAAATGGATCATTCTATGTATTTCCTTCGTTCGAAGAGAATATCCTCTCGCGGGACCTCGCCATTGAACTGGTCAAAGCAGGGGTCGTATGTGCCCCTGGGACGGCTTTTGGGGATAGCTGCGAAAGCCATCTCAGGTTCTCATACGCGGCTTCTGAATCGGATATCATCAGGGGAATAAGAATAGTAGCCGATTTCGTAAAAAAGCTATGAAAATGTGAGCAAACTATTTGACCGAGATTTACCTTAAACGCTTCAGAACATCGACCAGCAGCGTGAGCCGATCGCTGGAGGCTAGCATATCTGGCCATGGTCCGTTCTATGTGATGATCAGGAGAGATTATATTGAGCACCACAAAAAAGACCGTAAAACCAGCGGTGAAGAGCACAGCTGCAAAAAAGCCGAGTGCAAGGCCCAAAGCCCCAAAGGCACAAAAGGCTGCTAACAATCTAAAGGTGACAAATGATGAACAGGTCATGGGACCATTACCTGATGAAGAGGTAGTGGAGAACATGGATACAGTAGCAGAAGATTTCATTTTTGGCAAGAACCAGAACAGGACCTATGCTCTAAGGGAAGTATGGTTCGAGAACCTCAAAGAGATAGTGAACGATAAATCCGTACCACAAGAGAACAAGGACGAGATAATGTTCTTGACATTGACCAATGCAATGTTCGATCTCTTCATGGATATCGTTCCGAAAGAGGATGCCTTATGTTTTGCCCGTAACCTGGATGATTATCTTTCCGTCACCCTTGTGAACAAAGAATATGGTGTTGATCTTTTGAAAACCTTCCAGAAGGATTTCACTGAGGACATGGGTGATAAGTTCGATACCGACGATAAGCTTATGGCAGCTCTCGGAAAATTCGAAGAAAAGTGGTGGAGCGACCCACGCCGGGACCTGAAAGGCCTTAGTCCGAACGAAGCCTTGGAAGAAATGACGAAGAAATACGATCTCTGAAATGCCCTGCCCTATGGGCAGCGGCATTTCTGCCGTTCTTCATATAAGTCATCATGTGCGCTCAGGATAAGCATGGGACCTAAATGTTCGATCTGTTGACCTACTATTTAGACCGGTCCTTGCAGTAATAAGATGCCATGCTTAGCGCCTAACATATTAATAGGGCCAGTTCCAAGCGCATGGCCCAATTTATGATGGTTCACCGGGACATGCCATCATTCCGTTCCATATATCCATGGTCCAGTAACAGATGGTCCGCTTTTGGCTACGTTCTCTGATCAGAAGAGAATATCTTGATCGATCGTAAGACCCCTTCGTAATATGATGGGGTCAGAGCATCGCATCATGCTCATCCAGTTCGCTAGGAGCGATACTTATGCTCGATATCCTCATGATCTTTTCTGCTCTTCGCTCACTATTGACATTTTTAAGAACGTTTCTAGATGTATGGCCAGGAATGGGTTGTCTGAGAACCCGCATATGCTAAGATCAGGTGCGGCCATCATGACGGATGAGCTATCCGCAATGACATCTGTAGCTAGAAGATCGCTCTTTCGGATGACGATCGAAGCTTCGGGCACCTTTGTCGATGGTTCAGCGACAACAGTGACCTTAACACCTCGCTTCAACGCGTCCTTGAACTTTCCAGGCAGACCGTCATTTATCTCACGAAGCACAGGTGAGGAAATATACAGCTCTATATCGGCAGAGCTGATCATATCACCGATCTTAGCAAGCACCTTTTCCTTTCCTATGATGGTATAGACAAGTTGAGGCGTCCCTTCTTCAGATAATGTTCCAGAAAGCGAGGTCAGCATCTCGAATTCTTTATTTATCTCAGTTATTAATCGGTCACGGATATCGCTCGGCTTTACCGGATAGTATATTGTCGGTCTACCGGTCTTTGTTGTAACGAACCCTTTTTCTTTTAGTCCGTTAAGTACCTTATAAGTTGATGTTCTAGGTATCTCAGCGATGTCCGAGATATTTTCTGCGGAGCCATGGGATCTCATGACGAGGGCGACATACGCCTTTGCTTCGTAGTCTGAAAGGCCCGCCTGCTTAAGCAACAATAGTATCTCTTGTTTCTCGAGATCTGTATTTGTATCATCTAGATGTAACATGTCCATAAGATCAGTGATCATACTTTGTAGCTCGGTAAGCTACAATAGTATTTATCTATTTCATTTGTAATTGCCTGATAAAAAGGATGACGTTTTATGATCGCAAAGCCGAGCGTACTGCAAAAGGGATTGCCAAAGCAAACACAATCCCTTTGCCCAGAATGCAAAAAGGTCATTTCTGCTCGAATATATGAAGAGAATGGCAAAGTGATGATGGAGAAGGAGTGCCCTGAGCACGGTAAGGTCACTGATATTTACTGGTCAGATGTAGAGCTCTATCTGAAAGCTGAGAAGTTCGCATACGACGGGATAGGCGTAAGCAATGCGATCATACAGAACGCCAAAACATGCCCGGACAACTGTGGCATGTGTAATCTTCATCTAAGTCATACGGTCCTAGCGAACCTCGATCTTACGAACAGATGCAACATGAAATGTCCTATCTGCTTTGCGAACGCGAACCAGGCCGGCTATGTGTATGAGCCAGACTATGACACGGTCGTCAAGATGCTAGAGACCCTTAGGGACGAAAAGCCGGTGCCATGTACAGCAGTGCAGTTCTCCGGTGGCGAACCGACGATATATCCCAGGTTCTTCGATGTGGTCAAAAAGGCCAAAGAGCTTAAGTTCGCTCAAGTGCAGATCGCTACTAACGGCATTAAGCTTGCAGAGGACCCAGAGTTCGCCGTTAAGTGCGCGGAAGCTGGTCTTAACACAATATATCTGCAATTCGACGGAATGGACGATTCGATATATCAAAAGACAAGAAATCGTCCGATGCTAGATGTCAAGATCAAAGCGATCGAGAATGTCAGGAACGTAAAGGAGCATAGGCCCTCCATAGTCCTTGTACCAACGATAGTAAAAGGACTGAATGATCACCAGGTGGGCGATATTATACGCTTCGCTATAAAGAACAGCGATGTGATACGTGCTGTCAACTTCCAGCCAGTAGCTTTCACAGGTAGGATAGACCAGAATGAGCGTATTGCTGGCCGATATACCTTAACCGATCTCGTCAAGGACGTTCAAAAACAGACCGGGATCACAACGAATAAGGATTGGTACCCGGTTCCGCTCGTGGTTCCGATATCGACATTAGTGTCCGCTTTGATCAACAAAGGAAAGGTCACTTTCACGGCCCATCCACACTGCGGCCTGGCCACATATTGGTTCGTTAAGGACGAGAAGACGATAATCCCACTTACCGACTTTATTGATGTGGAGAACCTTTTCAAGGAGCTATATGAACTATCTGAGAAAGCAGAAGGCGCGATGTTCAAGTTCCCGTCAAAGGCTAAGGCATTGAGGATACTTAATCGCAACATCATAGAAGATAAGATACCAGACGGTATGGGCAAGATCCAGTTCTTGAAAATGATGGGTAATGTGTTCAGCAACGATACAAAACAGGGCCTTTCAAAGTTCTCCTGGAATATGATGCTGATAAGTGGCATGCATTTCCAGGACGACTATAACTATGACATCGAACGCGTCAAAAGATGTGTCATCCATTATGTTGTGCCAGATGGACGGATCATTCCATTCTGTGCATATAATGGAGGGCCTAACTACCGCACAGAGGTAGAGAAAAAGTTCTCTATTCCTATCGAAGAGTGGAGAAAAAGGAACGGGACACAGTTTACATGAGGGGTAAAACATGATAGTATCTATAGAAAAATGTCATCATTGTGGAGCATGTGTTGGAACATGCCCACAGAATGCCATATATCTCAACGATTTCGTACTTGAGTTCAGCGAAAAATGCAACAGATGTGGAACCTGTATCAGGATCTGTCCTGTTGGGGCATTGAAGTTGGAGGGAAAGGCATGAAGACCATTAAATGTGATGT
The DNA here is from genome assembly GCA_963726655.1 of Methanomassiliicoccaceae archaeon. Classification (GTDB taxonomy): domain Archaea; phylum Thermoplasmatota; class Thermoplasmata; order Methanomassiliicoccales; family Methanomassiliicoccaceae; genus CAVSDP01. Next base: position 135,096 of record CAVSDP010000051.1, on the reverse strand, counting down.
TCTAGTGGTTGGTGCTGGCCCGGCAGGCTCGATGACCGCAAAATGGGCGGCTAAGGGTGGTGCGGATGTTCTGCTCATCGAGAAGCGTCAAGAGATCGGTTCACCAGTAAGATGTGGAGAGGGCATAAGCAAGGCAAAGCTTCCAGAGCTTGGCATCAAGGTAGATCCAAAATGGATCGCGAGGGAGGTACATGGTGCGAAGATAATATCCCCCGACGGCTTTACCTTCGTAGTTGATGAGAAGCAGGCTGGAAATGAGGTCGGTTGGGTGATCGACCGTGTATTCTTTGACAAAGCCCTAGCTCATGATGCCGCCAAAGCAGGTGCCGAGATCATGTTGAAAACATCGGCGGTCTCGCTGATAAAGGAAGGCGGGACAATAAAAGGAGCTAAGCTGGTCTCCCACGGCGAAAATATCGAGGTCCATGCCGGTGCCGTGGTTGGCGCCGATGGGTACGAGTCCCAGGTCGGAAGATGGGCCGGGATAGACACATCGATCAAACCGCAGGATATCGATACATGCTATCAATATCGATTGACCAACATCAAGGATTTCGATCCAGACTACTGCGAGTTCTTTCTGGGAAAAGTAGCTCCAGGTGGGTATGCATGGGTCTTCCCGAAGGATGAAGACACAGCTAACGTTGGTCTTGGGGTCTTAGGTACCCTAGCAAAGCAGCCAGGGGATGTTAAGAAATACCTTGAGAAATTCATCGCTAATGACAAGCGCTTCAGGGATGCTCAGCCATTAGAGGCAGTATCTGGTGCCGTGTCGATATGTGCTCCATTAGAAAAGACCTCCATGGACGGCCTTTTACTTGTAGGGGATTCTGCTAGAATGATCGATCCGATAACTGGCGGAGGGATAATCAATGGATGCATTGCGGGTAAATATGCCGGCGAAACACTTGCGAAGGCCGCAGGATCCAAGGATTTCACAATGAACGTCCTTCAGGAATATGAGGATGCCTGGAGGGGACGTATGGAGAATAAGCTGTGGAGGAACTGGATGGCCAAGGAGAAACTCGTGACCCTGAACGACGACACTCTCGACAAGATCGTTCATGCACTATCTGAGGTAGGGGTCGGGAAGCTATCCATAGAGAATATACTGATCGCTATCGGGAGCCGGTACCCAGAATTGGTGAAGGAGTTCCAGCAGTTCCTCTGAACTGTGATCAAACCTTTTCAATTATTTTATCAGTGTGATCATCGTTCCTTACCGTGATCCCGTCAACACCTGTATGGACGATGAAAGGAGTGCCTCCTCTCAAACGGATGATCTCGCAGACCTTATTGACCTTATCTGTCAAGGCTATCATGCTACCTCCGCCACCAGCACCTGTAAGCTTGGAACCGTAAGAATATGGTGCAACAGCATCGACCAGTGTCTGCAATCCTGGGGAAGAGACACCAAGGATCGCAAGGAGCTTATGATCTATGGTCATGATCTCTCCGATTCGAACGATATCCCGTCTCCTCAAAGCGTTGATACCTTCGTTCGTCAGATCGCCTATATCATCTATTATCTCCTTAGCGAAGGTGCTACGGTCAACATACCTTTTGACCTTAGCCACCAATTGGCCGGTCGGGCCTTTGGTGCCTGTATATCCTATGACCATACTTAGATCAGGCGCATCGCAGTGATGAACATACCAATGTCTAGAATCTTTCTTTATCTCCCATAGGAGATTGCCCCCTTGTTCGGGTGAGATGATGATCCCATGCCCATGGGACGAGACGGATGTGTCTATCGGGCTTGCCCGCCCTTGGACCTTGGACTCTACAATGAATGCCTTTTCTGCTATCTCTTTGGGATCAAGTGCCCTGCCTTTTAATGCAGAAAGGGCCCCGAGCATCCCAACAGTTACAGCAGCTGAAGAGCCGAGACCGGATCCAGATGGGATCGTGGAACCTATGTACATCGATAGCGCCCCCTCATCCCAAGAACTTCGTATCGCTTCAGTGACATACGGCTGCTGTTCTTCACTGAATATCTGGTCATTCATTGTCCATTTATTGGCTGGCCTTAGACTGCAATGTAATCTTAGATCTATAGCAAGCGCGACCGCAGGCTTCCCAAATACGACTGCATGCTCCCCGAACAGTATGATCTTTCCAGGGGCCGATGCGGATATCATCCGCGATTGATGTACATCCCCCCATTAAACTATTTCTCATCGCTGTTCTGTGCTGGGACGCTCGGGGCTTATTCCCCTAAGTATAATATACGGTGTGTTCACAAGAGGGTCCTAAGTAGGGGGGATGATTATAGATGAAGATAGGCGTGTCGTTATAACCACACTTAATGGTAATATAATCGACCATCGTATATTCGAGGATCAGCGCCAGGCATATGCTGGCTATTCAGAATCCGTGAACAAAATGCGCAGTATATTGCAGAACTCCAATGATGATGGGGACTGGGAGATACTGCTTTGCGATGTAAAGCAATATGCGCTCTCAAGACCGAACGAGGGAAGTCCCAAGAACGGACCTGATGAAGACTGGTATGGAAAATTCCTGGGTGCTTTAGCGAAATCAACGCACCGAATGGCTACGGTAAGGCAAAAATGGAACCTGGGGATGTGGATGAGACTAAAAAGGGATGTTGGCGCAACTGATGTCCATAAAGATGAGCAGCCGAACGGGGGAACAGGCCCATGATGTTCCTTTAGAACAGGAAAAATGATCATGAATGCCTAGGCAGATAACTGATAACCATGAAATTTTGAAATATTTTTGAAGTCCATATCCTCGGGTGCAGAACGCATGCATTCCAGATGGGACGACCTCCATCTTATTTATTTAGCATATGGTGTGATCCAGGATAGATGGCTCTTGTCAGTTGATATTCAAATCTTTTAGGCTGGATAGTTCATCAAATGAAGGGAAGATCGACAGCGTTAGAGAGGTCGCGTGTTGATACGTTCTCTCGCCATTATTGGTAATGATCGATCACCGACCTCAAAGAACAGGTGATCCAGGAAAATAGATCGCGAACCCTCTTATCAGACCCTGTGTTCTTCTGAAATCCTTCCCAGAGAATTTTGTATTCCCACGGCTTAGTTATAATATCCTAAGACGATGGTCCCAACGATGATCCTCAGTGATAGTAGCATAATGTGGTTCGACATGACCTTGCTTCTGGTCATTGCGGTCATTAGCCATTTCTTAGTAGCCCGTATGAAGCAGCCATTGATCATCGGGGAAATACTGGTCGGCATCGCGATAGGTTTCATAGGAATGAGCGTACTGCATCAAGATATCATCAGTATGGACATCCTGGAGCCATTCTCCGAGCTAGGGGCTGTCATATTACTTTTTCAAATAGGACTTGAGTGTGACCTCAAGCAGATCTATACGAAAAGGAACATGCTCATCGCGCTTGGCGGGGTCGTTGTACCATGGGTCTCCGGGTTCTTTGCATTCAGTATCATGCAGCCCTCAGCAGGCGTAAATGAAGCGATATTCGTTGGCACGATCCTTGTCTCAACAAGCGTTGCTGTTACAGCGTCGGTCCTTCAAGAGATGAAGGCGGTCTCAACTAGCGTTGGCTCTGCGATACTTGGTGCTGCCGTCATAGACGATATACTGGGAATGATCGTCCTGGCGATCTCCAAAGGTGCAGTGAATGGGTCATTCGACCCGATAAGTATAGTCTACCTTGTTTGTGCGGCCGCGATCTTCGTTATCGGGGGGATCTTCTTCGGGATAAGGTATCTTGATCGAGTGATACGTTATTGTGAAGGGAAAGCTAGAGGATACGGCATAGGTCATACTGGTTTTGTCCTCGCTATTGCTGTAGCATTCTTGTACGCGTTCATTGCTGAGCTCATAGGAATATCGGCGATAGTTGGAGCGTTCATAGCAGGCACAGTGTTCGCTTCCATTGAACTGAAGAACGAGTTCAAGATCGGAACAGGCTATTTAGCAGCCGTTTTCGTACCCGTGTTCTTCGTCATTGCTGGTATCATGTTCGATGTGAATGGTCTTGCTAGCATTCTCTTGATCGCGATATTGATCACATTGATAGCGATAGTAACAAAGATCATCGGCTGTGGCATTCCAGCCATGCTGATGGGCATGAAAAAGAGAGAAGCAGTGGCGGTCGGGGTAGGGATGGCACCGCGACTTGAGGTTGCCATGGTCATTGCGATCTATGGTCTGGAGAATGGGATAATCACTGAAAGCATATACTCTATGGCCATCTTTGTTGGCATTGTTACTGCATTGATCACGCCAAGCGTGCTCAGGCCAGCGCTTGAATGGTCAAAAGTTTCTAAAGGAAGAACTAATGAGACTGATCTAAAAATAGGATAGAAAAAAGGGGTTTGATCTATTCTATGATCTCTTGGCCCTGCAGATATCCTCTTACTGCTTTTGGTATAGTTATGGTTCCGTCCTTGTTCTGATAGTTCTCTAAGATAGAGACGACACATCTTGGGAGAGCTATCCCTGAGCCGTTCAATGTGTGAACGAACTCGCTCTTCAGATGAGGTTCAGGACGATATTTTATACGTGCCCTTCTAGCCTGGAAATCTACGAAGCAAGAGCAAGAAGATACTTCAAGCCATTGATCCGCACCAGGTGCAAAAGATTCAAGATCATAACATTTGGCTGCGGAGAAGCTGAGATCACCGGTACAAAGCAGCTGAACGCGGTAGGGAAGCATTAATCCCTGAAGAACAGCCTCGGCATCATTCCTAAGCACTTCGAGATCCTCGAAGGAGTGATCGGGCAGAACAAATTTAACGAGCTCCACTTTGTTGAACTCATGAACTCTTATGATCCCTCTTGAATCTGCGTTCCTACCAGCTTCTCTACGGAATGAAGGAAGATATGCAGTATAGGCTATTGGCAGGTCGCTCTTCTCGAATATCTCATCTTGATGTAGATTAGTGACAGGGACCTCTGCGGTAGGGTTCAGCCAAAGATCGTCCTTTTCACAACAATACATATCATCCTTAAGTTTGGGATATTGACCCGTGCCTATCACGGCCGCTTTGTTAACGACCGCAGGTGGGAAGACCTCCCTGTATCCTTGCTGGTGATGAAGGTCCAGCATATAGTTGATGAGCGCTCTTTCCAATCTTGCGCCATCACCTTTCATGACATAGAACCCGCTCCCAGCGACCTTTGCCCCTCTAACGAAATCTATGATATCTAGATCTTCAGCTATCTCGAAATGCTTTTTGGGGACGAAGTCAAAGTTCCTTCTCTCGCCCCAAGTATAAACGGTAACGTTTCTCGCTACTGTCTTTTCCGATCGGGACGGAAGGATGAGGGACATTTGGGATGTTAAGAACGACCTCATCCCTTTTTGTCTCTAGCTCAAGGACAGCGGAATCTATCCGCTTGATCCTTTCAGCCACCGCTCTCATTTCGGATATGACCTTTTGTTTCTCATCGCCCTTTAGCCTTGGAACGCTCTGCGAGGCCATATTGCGTTCATGCTTCAGACGATTGCCCTCGTCTACGAGCTTACGCCACTCAGCATCAATGCTTAGGAACTCATCAAGCCGATCCTCTGGGTATCTTCTATTGCGAAGAGATGCCCTTATGAGGTCAGGATCATTCCTTATCAACTCGGTGTCTAGCAACCCAGTCACCTTTTCGACGCATGCATTGTCTTTTCCCTCAAAAAGCCTTCCTGTCCATTCTTATGCCATGGGCAGGACCCTGTGATCAATCTGATACTACATTGCCCTTTGACCGAAGACGATGACATCTCATACCTTGTCAGTATATCCGAGGGTCGCATATCAGGACGGTGAAGCCTCTGGTCTCTACTACCTTAGCTCCTGTTCGCTCCTGAAGTTCATCGGTTATATTCTTGATTTCAAGCGAAGAGTTCGGCAGAACTCGGACCTTGATCAATTTAGAGTTCTTTATCTGGGCTTTGATCTCTTCCACTATCCCTTCCGTGATCCCCTCTTTCCCTACATGGACCGTTGGTCTTATTTCGCTTCCCTTCTTTATGATCTCTTTTTTTCGTCATTTTTTGCATAGCCATGCCCTCTTTGTTCATTGATGTAAGGGAATCTTCGGATGCTGTCACAGACAAGGCAATGTACTACCACCCGATGCTCTCTTAATCTTACCCTGCAATTATTACCTGGTACTAAGGCTACGAAGCAATCTCGGCAATAAAGACGGTCTTTGAGCATACGTGTATTAGTCCTCATGCCTATTGATCGGGCCAGTTTTACATATCTACGACTGCGGTCCACATTACCTGAAGAAGCTTCCTCCGTTGCCATATCCATTAGCCTTGACATACGGATATTGGCTGTTTCCCGAGCTTCGCGGTTGGAGATCCTTCTTTTTACCATAGGTCGCCCGCTCCGTTCGGTCTAAGAAGGTAAATCTAATGAAATACCTTTTCATTGGCGGTCAATGCGATCCTAGGAAGTTCATGGGCATTCATGGATGTAGATCTCTGACGTTAATTCTCTCTGCATAGCTATAGGCGATAGATATAACGTTTCTGACGATTTTCGTGCTATCAAAAAACGGAATCTGGTCGAACGGGTAATAAAGAGGATCTTCGTTATTGAGATCTAAGATCAAAATGGACCGCTCAGCAGCTAATGCAATAATGAATGACGAGTACTCTGCAAGGATACTAGTATGGTGCGTTGATCAGCCGCATACTGCGATGGAGATGCACGAAATACTTAGTATCCCGATATCGGCGTGCTATAATCGTATCCATGAGCTCGAGAAGGCACAGCTATTGAAATGCGTTGAGGTACACATGTCACAAGCTGGAAAGCATATTTCTCTATAGATCCACAGTTAGTCGGGTCACGATGGTCATGGATAGGGGAATGATAAAGTTCAAGTTCGAACTTACTAACGGAGGCTGTGAGGATATAGATCTCCTGGATGAGGCGATATAAGCAGTCAGCCTCGAGTTTTAACATCCTGCGAGCGAGGATACCCCATGCGCAAGCTGGGGAATGACAGCCAATATACGACAGGGTTCTAGGAAGAGCACTACAAGGTACGGTCGGAACGACCGGAACTTATGCTCGTTGAATATCGACCGCTACGTGCATCAATGAATGCAGAGCAAGCAGTATGGATGAAGCTAGAAGTCCCGCGCTAAAATCGGGTAGTTCACTTGTCGGTCAAAGAGATATCAGTGCATATCCGTGACATTGCTAGCTTTGAACATAGCTTTCTTTCATTTATTTTTTAGCCTCTAACATTATGTCTACATAATGTTGTCATGTAGGCCTATAGAAAGACCGAACATTCCATCTCTGACTTATTCATATAATGTATCTCTGAGAACATACCCATATGACATACCAGCCTTGTGATGTTGGAAGGTCGCACTCAAAAAGGCTAAATACAAAAACAATAATGTAACCAACCCTCTAGTTCATTTCCATTGGTGATACAGTATGGCACGCAAGCCCGGACGGATGTACCGACAGATAAGAGGACAGGCATATACTCGCAGGGAATACATGGGCGGGGTCCCAGCTCCACGTATCACTACTTTTGATATAGGAAACATAAGCGGGGATTTGCCTATTGTTATGTCATTGAAAGTAAAGGAGCCTTGTCAGATAAGGCATACCTCCCTGGAAGCAGCGCGTATCGCGGCTAACAGGACCCTTGCAAAGCTTTCGAGCCCAGCATCGTTCCATATCAAGATCAGGATCTACCCTCATTGTGTGCTAAGGGAACACAAGATGGCTACCGGGGCAGGCGCGGACCGTGTATCTGGTGGTATGAGAGCTGCGTTCGGCAAAGCGGTCGGAACAGCTGCTCGCGTTCAGAGCGGAACGGCCATAATAACCATTCGTGTAACTCCTCAGGCTTTCACCGCTGCTAAGGAAGCACTATGGAAAGCCTCAATGAAGCTGCCTTCTCCTTGCTATGTCGATATCGAAAAGGGCGAAGAGCTGCTAGCATAAACATTTTTTAAACCCTTTTTCATCTAGTTCTCATCAGCATTTTTGGAGACAATCGAATTGTATGATTTTCATATAAGCGAAGTTGCTGAATGGGTGATAAAGAAGGGCGCTAGGACGGTCGCCGTTCAAATGCCAGAGGGCCTAAAGACCCATGCAGTGATCGTTGCTGAAGAATTAGAAAAGCTCACTGGGGCATCATGCATTATTCTAGCGGACCCGTGCTTTGGCGCATGTGATATTCCAACGAACATTGAGGATATAGCTGATGTTCTGGTGCAGTTCGGGCATTCCGAGATACCATCCATGAATTGCTCCTCCAGTGTATTGTTCGTTGAGGTCTTCTTCGACATCGATGTGATCCCTATGCTCCAAAAGATATTGCCAGAGCTTAGCCCCAACATAGGGCTAGTAACCACTGTGCAGCATATCCGTATGTTACCAGGGATCAGATCATGGCTTGAGATGAATGGGATACATGTAGAGATCGGTCAGGGGGACGATCGGATAAAATATGCGGGTCAGTTGCTTGGTTGCAATGTCTCTGCAGCATCATCCGTGAAAGAGAATGTAGACCAATATATCTACATTGGAAGCGGTGATTTCCACCCACTGAGCGTAGCTATCACGACTTCTAAGCCAGTGACGATCATCGACCCATATGTGGGAGATATACGGAACATGGATGCCCTACCTGACCGTATTTTGCGGCAAAGGCATGCCGCGATAACACGCGCTTCGAATGCGCAACGTTTCTTAATTCTCGTTTCAAGGAAACCAGGGCAGATGAGGCTTGAGCTAGCTGTTAAGCTTCGGGATATGATACTGAAGAGCGGAAAACATGCTGAGATCGTGTCCATGGATGAGATCGCTTCTGAGCGATTACTGCCATTCGAGGCGGATGCATATGTGTCCACGGCCTGCCCCAGAATAGCTATTGATGATTATCTGAAATATACCAAACCGATATTGACGCCGATAGAGCTTGAGATAGTCCTAGGCATAAAAGAGTGGTCGGATTATACGATGGACCTGATCTAGTGATGAGGTCCAGTTAAGCGAAATGTAAGATACAGTGTGCACATCATGTTCACTAACGGATATGTGGAGGATATCGAGTGTACGATCCACTTTAGTCCCTTTCCCTTCTACTTTTGATCATTGTGCGATAATATCGGATAAGGCAAGAGACCATTCACTAGATGTTGGGAGACTCATCCAAAGTTATTTCGTAGCGGGTGTGTTCCGATGTACATGCTTACATCCGATCTTATCCTCTCGAATGCCAAACATCCAGAGCTCGTCATAGGTATCGGTACTGGTAAAGACCGAAAGAAGGTCGAGCTCTCAGCTATGGAGGCGAATCATCATGGCTACGGCAAAGTACGCATATATGATGATGCGTCGATAATGGCGGAGGACCTTAGGTCTGGTGCGATAAATGCCGCGGTCCGTGGGGACCTTGATTCCAACGAGGCCATGGGAGCGGTGCGTGAGGTCTTTGGCATCAGAAAGGTACTTCGTTCTGCGCTCATGCAGCCAGAGAGCGGTCGGATGTTCTTCCTTGCGCCAGTTGGTATCGATGAAGGTTGGACCGTTGAAGAGAAAATAGACCTTGTTCGCCTTAACGTACAATGGGTAAGAGCACTAGGCGTGGAGCCGATAGTCGGTGTCATGTCCGGAGGAAGAGAATCCGACAGGGGAAGGATGGAACTTGTGCGATCGATCCATGGACGATGCCCTTAAGGTGGTCGAGGTGGTCAGATCTGAACATATCAATGCTCATCATGCCGAGATATTGATCGAGAACGCTGCGAAGGAATGTGACATCATCATAGGTCCGGATGGGATCTCCGGGAACTTGATGTTCAGGACGCTCCATTTTCTTGGGAACGGGAAAGCCTTAGGAGCTCCTGTGCTTAACATCGGTCATACATATATCGATACGTCGAGAGCAAAGGCATCGTACATCGATTCGATCGCTCTAGCATCATGCTCGGCAGCGTTAAGGAGAAGGTCTCACCGCAGCTCTTGAGCGATCACCATCGGAAAACCTATAATATAAAAAAGGCGTCCCTTTATCGATGAGGATCGAGATAGACGGCAATTATACAGGGATCAGGTTCTCGGCATCACATTTCATACCAGGACATGATAAGTGTGGAAGGCTGCATGGCCATTCATAAGTTCTGCATCTCGTGCTGGAAGGAGATAATAACGAACAGGGGATGGTCATGGACTTTGTTGAGCTCAAGAAAGCCTTACGGTCCATAGTGGAATCTCTCGATCATAAGGTGCTCATCCCCGAACGGTCCCCAGTGCTTCAGATATCGAAAGGTAAGGAGATAGAGGTCAAGAATGGCAACAAACGATATGTCTTCCCTGAAGAGGATGTCGCCTTGCTTGAGGTGTCCCAAACGAGCGCTGAAGAGCTGGCAGATATGATCGTTTCACGATTAATGTCTGAGGTAGCCTTCCCATCCAACGTTTCAACGATAGAGGTGGGTATCGATGAGGAAAGAGGACAGACCGCATGGTCAAAAAGGAAAGTGAACCAATGAAAAAAGCAGTGGTCCTATTATCTGGAGGCTTAGACTCGACGACCACCCTAGCATATGCCATAGATAAAGGCTACGATGTCGTTCCCCTGACCGTCAGCTACGGTCAAAGGCACGAAAAGGAACTTCGTTCAGCAAGAGCGGTAGCCGAGCATTATCATGTTCATAGGCACGTGATAACAAATGTGGATCTTAGCTTCCTTAGGAGCAGCGCATTGACATCGAAGGACATAGATGTCCCTATGCATGATACAGCTGAGTGCATAGGCAAGGAGGATCCCGGTCACGTATGTACCAGCTAGGAATATCATGCTACTATCGATGGCCGCAGGTCTTTGTGAGAGCGAAGGCGGGGAGGCCATATTCATCGGAGCTAATGCAATAGACTATTCCGGTTACCCAGATTGCAGGCCCGCTTTCTTTGAAGCGTTCCAAGAGGTATTGAGGGTCGGAACGAAGACAGGGGTCGAGGGAAAGCCGATAAGGATCGAAGCACCCATTCTAAGAATGTCCAAGGCTGAGATCGTAGGCCTTGCAAAGAAGCTAGGAGCGCCTCTCCATCTCACATGGTCATGCTATAATGGCGGTGAAAGAGCATGTGGACATTGCGATTCATGCTTATTACGCCTAAAAGGATTCGAGGAAGCAGGCTACAAAGACCCGATCGAATATGAGGGCCAGCTATGAAGATATCTGAGATATTCTACTCATTGCAGGGTGAAGGGGTCCTCATTGGAGAACCGACCACGTTCATACGGACCATAGGATGCAACCTTGATTGTTCCTGGTGCGATACTAAATATGCCAGGGAAGGCGGCGTAGAGATGAGTTTGGATGAGATACTCGATGAGGTCTCAGGGTATGGTGCCCCCTTCGTGTGTATCACTGGAGGAGAGCCGTTGCTCCAGCCGGAAGTATACAAGCTGATAGAAGCTCTTCTAGAGGATGAATATCATATCACGATCGAGACAAATGGGTCTGTCCCGCTCAACAATCTCCCAAGCTCTGATGAGATAATGATCTCGATGGACAGTAAAATGCCCATCTTCAAACATGTCAGATAAGAATGTTTATGACAATCTCCCCTTTCTATCTCCCCGTGATCAGTTAAAGTTCGTGATCGCTGATAGAGTGGACTACCTTTTCGCCAAAAAAGTACTTAGAGAAAAAGATGTGAATTGTCCAGTGATCATGACGCCAGTGGGCGGGCTTGATCTGAAGCCGCTCGCGACATGGGTCCTTCAGGACCATCTTTGGGTCAGGGTCCTTCCACAGCTCCACAAACAAATATGGGGCGATAAGAAAGGTGTCTGAGCTCGCTTGTTCACCCAGAATATAGCGTTGTCAGCACGCGTTCGTTGCAAGTGATCAGAATGGCGATCCGTTGACCTTTTATCATAGGTCGCTGACCGCCCATGTGCAAGGATTATATATTCGCGACGGATTAAGACAACCGTTCAATAGAGGCCCTACGATGGATCACAGCAGAGCTGAGCAGAGAACTATTTTGCGTGAGTGATCAGGTCCATTGCTTTAATCCCTGGGCTATTTGAGGCGATATTATGTCAAGCCAAAATGTCCTAGATAGATCCACAACCTGCCCCCGGCCACACAACCTTGACCGGAAGAAGGTCTACACAAGTCGATACAATGAGATAGCGCTATCCGATAATGCAGCAAGGAGGATACTGATCTTTGACACAACGCTTCGGGACGGGGAACAGACCCCTGGAATAGCGCTGTCGGTCGAGGACAAGATCAAGATAGCCAAAGCACTAGATGATATGGGCGTTGATGTCATCGAGGCTGGTTTTCCTGTAAGCTCTGATGGTGAGCGGGACGCGATAAAAGGCATCATGAGAACAAAGCCCAACGCAAGGATCTGCGGGCTCGCAAGGTGCAGTCAAAAGGATATCGATGCAGCGCTTGACTGTGGCCTTGATTATGTCCACTTATTCATTGCGACATCAGACTGCCATCTCAAGTACAAACTTAAGATGACAAGGGAAGAGGTAAAAGCGAAGGCTATCGATGCGATAAGCTACTCCAAAGCTCATGGAATGACAGTCGAGTTCTCTTGCGAGGATGCGACAAGGACCGACCTTCCCTTCCTGAAAGAGATGCATGAGGCGGTACAGAGTGTTGGCGTTGACAAGATCAATGTACCGGACACAGTAGGTGTCATGTCACCGCCTGCAATGGAATATCTGATAAAAGAGCTCCTGAAGTTCACGCATGTACCACTGGCCATCCACTGTCACGATGATTTTGGTCTCGCAGTTGCGAACTCGCTGTCCGCAGTACGTGCTGGTGCAGGTCAGGTCCATGTGGCTGTCAATGGGCTTGGAGAGAGGGCAGGTAACACCTCCCTAGAGGAAGTCGTCCTTAGCATGATGGCGTTCTATAATGTCGAGACCGGCATCGACACCACGAGGATAGGTCCGGTCTCAAAGCTTGTTTCAAAGATGACAGGGGTCCCGGTGCCTGCTACAAAAGCAATAGTGGGGTGTAACGCTTTCGCCCATGAATCCGGTATCCATGTCCATGGAGTGCTCGGGGATCCATCGACATATGAGCCATTCATGCCTGAGCTGGTAGGAGTGAAAAGGAGCATACTGCTGGGAAAGCACAGTGGTGTGCACTCAGTAAAAGAGAAGCTCCATGAATATGGCGTTGAGATCACCGATGAGCAGGTAGCCCAGGTCGTAGAACGCGTAAAGAAACTGGCGGACAGCGGTAAATCCGTAGATGATGCTGAGCTCATAGCGCTCGCATCGCACGTAGCCGGCCAGAGGGAAGAGCAGCGTATCAAGCTGAAAGAGTTCGCGGTCTTCACAGGTACTAACGTTACACCTACAGCTGTGGTCACGATAGATGTCGAGGGCGATAAAAGAACAGGGACGTCAATAGGCATAGGGCCTGTTGATGCGACCATTAATGCAATAAAGGCGGTAATGGGAAAGGATATTGCCCTGGTGGAGTATCGCCTCAACGCGATCACAGGCGGGAGCGATGCTCTTTGTGAAGTATCGGTCAAGCTGGAGAAGGACGGAGGAGCAAAACAGATGTCCGTAGGCAAGGGTGTTGGATCGGACATCGTGCAGACCAGCGTGGATGCTACCATAGAAGCGCTTGACCGTCTGTACTGTCGTAAAAGGGAGTGAAAGGATGACATCATCCAAGACAATGTCTGAAAAGGTCCTTTCTGCTAAATCTGGTGTCGATGCTCATGCCGGCCAGATCGTAGAGGCAGAGATAGACTATGTCATGGCTAACGACGTGACCGCCCCCCTGGCCTTTCAGGAGTTCGAGACCGTGGGTTGTGAGCCTCAGCGTGAAAAGATCGTACTGATACCTGACCATTTCGTGCCGAACAAGGATGTTGCATCCGCCGAGCAAGCAGCAGAGATGCGAAGGTTCGTTCAGAAGTATCATTTACCGAACTATTTTGAGGTCGGTCGTGGTGGTGTATGCCATCAAGTGATGGTCGATGAAGGCTTCGCAGCCCCAGGAAGACTTATTGTCGGAGCCGACTCCCATACCTGCACATATGGCGGGATAAACGCTTTCAGCACAGGTATTGGTTCTTCCGAGGCTGCAGCCTGCTTTGCCGAGGGGCGCCTTTGGTTCAAGGTTCCTGAAGCGTTCAATGTAAGTCTTTCAGGAAAATTCAAGAAGTTAGTATCTGGGAAAGACCTTATGCTGAAGATAATAACCGACATAGGCGTCGATGGTGCGAATTACAAGGCGTTCGAGTTCTCAGGTTCCGGCGTAATGGAGATGACGGTCTCCGATCGTCTAACGGTGAGCAACATGGCGATCGAGGCCGGAGGTAAAGCTGGAATATTCCCATGCGATCAAAGGACCGATTCATATCTCCGAGGCAGAGTACGAGGAGCATATACGCCCGTTGCACCCGACCCAGGGGCAATGTATCAGAAAGAGCTGTCCTATGATCTTGCTGCGCTGGATTACTTCGTATCGCTGCCTCACTCGCCTGGTAATGGGCGACCTGTCAGCGAAGTAGATATTGAGATAGACCAGGCATTCCTTGGTTCTTGTACTAACGGTAGGATCGAGGACCTTCGGATAGCTGCTGCGATAATGAAAGGCCACCGCGTAAAGGAAAATGTCAGGATGATCGTAGTGCCAGCTTCTACCGAGATATTTGATCAAGCACTGAAAGAAGGGCTTATAGAACAGTTCGTAAAGTCAGGCGCGTTCGTCTCTGGACCGACATGCGCGGCATGTCTGGGTGGACATATGGGTGTGCTTGCAAAGGGAGAAAGGTGCGTATCAAGTACTAATCGGAACTTTGTAGGTCGTATGGGCCACAAGGACTCGTTCGTGTACCTGGCCTCACCTGCCGTGGTTGCCGCGAGCGCGATAATGGGTCGCATAGTATCACCGGAGCTGATAAAATGAGCGAGGTATGTGGAAAGGCTTGGAAGTTCGGAGATCATGTTGATACTGACCAGATCATACCAGCGGATCGGCTCATCTCTGTTAACAACGATCACCTTGGTGATTTCCTTTTTGAAAGGGCAAGGCCCGGGTTCCCCAAACAGGTCAGCAAAGGCGATGTTATCGTTGCTGGAAAGAATTTTGGATGCGGCTCCTCAAGGGAGCATGCGCCGCGGTCGATAATGCAAGCTGGCATTACATGTGTGGTCGCTGAAAGCTTTGCAAGGATATTCTATCGTAATTCCATCAATATCGGCCTGATACTGGTCGAGTGCAAGATAGATGCCGATGAGGGTGACTGTGATATATGTCGACACGGACGCCGGAGTGGTAAAGAACACGACGTCCGGAAAGAGCTGGAGCTTCCCTCCATACCCGCCGTACATCAGGGAGCTCATAAGATCAGGCGGGCTGATGGCCCGTATAATGTGAGGCGAAAAAATGTTCAAAGTAGCCGTTGTCCCCGGTGATGGGATCGGTAAAGAAGTGATCGCCGAAGGCGTTAAGGTGCTTGAGGCTCTGGAAGAGAATGAGGATGTAAAGTTCCAGTTAGACCCTATGAACATCGGGTCTGATAGATACCTGAGGACAGGGGAACTTCTAACTGATGAGGATATCTCGTTCATGAAAAAGCATGATGCGATATATTTTGGCGCTATCGGTGACCCAAAAGTCCCTCCAGGCGTTCTAGAGAAAGGCATCCTTATAGCGATGAGGACACGTTTTGATGCAGTACGTGAACCTGCGTCCATCGAAGGCATGGCACCCTTATACACCTTTGAAGGATGACAAGGAATTCGATATGATCATTCTCAGGGAGAACACGGAGGATTTCTACCTTGGCGCTGGTGGTATGCTCAAAGGTAAAAAGGCATCTTGCGATATCAAAGTAAAAAGAGAGTTGTATGATCTGGTTCTCTCGCTCGGCCTGCAGTCCACTGCCGCTGATGACTATGCATTTGAGATAGGCTTGATGTCGCGTAAAGGGATCGAACGCTTTGCTGATTATTCATTTGAGCTCGCGAAAAAAATGGGCAAGGATAAGGTCACAGCCGTTGACAAAGCGAATGTCTGCACATCGCTTTATGGCATGTGGAGAGAAGTTTTCAACGCTAAGTCAAAGGAACATGGCATAAAAGTAGAGTACATGTTCGTTGACGCAATGGCAATGGCGCTCGTGAGATCTCCTGATCGTTTTGGCGTGGTAGCTACACCAAATATGTTCGGTGACATACTCACTGATCTTGGAGCAGAGATACAAGGTGGGCTTGGGATCGCCGCATCTGGCAATATTAATCCGCATGGTGTCTCGATGTTCGAGCCTGTCCATGGGTCTGCACCAGATATAGCGGGGCAAGGCAAAGCCAATCCGATAGCTGCTATCCTCGCAGCAAAGTTGATGATCGATCAGCTTGGCAAGCCAGATCTAGGGAAGCGCATTGAACTTTCCGTAAAAAAGGCGATGAAGCAGAAGCTTGTGACCGCTGATATGGGTGGAAAGTTAACAACTTCCCAGGCTGGGGACGCAGTAGCTGAGATCATTCGCTCAGGACAATGATGGGCAAGATGCCCATTTTTTTAATTTTTTTTATATGACCAGTAATATTCATGTACAACACACTGGTAATTGCGCCATATCAATATATCAGAGATGCTTTTACTTCGTCGATGATCGGCAACACCCGATACAAGATCATTCACGAAGGGCTTAGATCATGTAGTATTGATATTATTTTTATTGTTGATGGACCACGTTCAAGGTCACTTATTGACACATTCGGACATGACCAAGGCATAAGGGCGGTCCCTGTTCGATCATTCGCAGGTGCCGTAAGGGACCTCAGAGCGGCTATCGATGAGGGCAAGAGGGTCGCCATGATAGTGGACCGCTCACAGTTGAGCAAGGATCTCAAAGAGCTCGCAGAAAAGCAAGTATGCAACGTTCCGTTGATGGTGATCATAACAGGGGCAGAAACAAGAAAAGCAGTTCCATGCCCGTCCTGCAGGCATATCACAACGATCAGTGATAATGAGGACATCGACATCGATGACATGCCTTCCGAGGTAACGGACCTTAACGAGGATGAGGCTTTGCTTGGATCGCTTGAGATAGCTTGTTTCTCACCGAACCCTCCAGAAGCAATGAACGTTATATCCTGGGCAGGGACCAAATGTTATTCGATGAACATACCTGTCGTGGTCCTGTTGGACAATACCTTTGATCAAGAGGAAGTTAATGATAGTTGATGTTCGCATCGATATTGCAGAACAGTAAGATAGAATAATATATCCATTGCAATATGTAAATTGTGATGGTAAAAGTATACATTGACAAGACCGCGATCATCATTGGTGATTGTACGATAGGCGATGGGGTAAGCATTTGGCCCTATGCTGTTCTGAGGGGCGACATGGACAGGATCGAGGTCGGAGATGGGAGCAATATCCAGGAGCATGCAGTTCTTCATGTTGAGCCGAAATGGCCTACCTTGATCGGAAAGGATGTGACCATAGGTCATGGTGCAATCGTCAATGGGGCTGTGATCGGCGATAGATGCATAATAGGTATGAACTCCTCGATCATCGAAGGGGCTTTTATCGGAGATGAATGCATCATCGGCGCTGGAGCAGTGATCACAGGTAAGATGAGAATACCGTCAAGATCGGTGGTCGTCGGATCCCCTGGTAAAGTGATCAAGAGCGATGATCCATTTATAGCTGAGAGAGCAATGGAGAATGCAAGGCACTATCATAAGCTAAGGGACGAACAGCTAATGGGCAAATACAAACGGCAGGTCGGTCCATGAGCACCGGTCGACCGAGCCTGTTCCATCTGCAATGTCCATGAATGGATATGCTCATGGTCGATGGGACGATGTTGGAGAACATATATGGTTAGCCATCCACTGCCCTCATCGGACGTTGCCTGCACAAGCTCCATGAATGTGGCGTGCTCAGGAAAAGAGCGATCATTGGAATGTAGCTCAGCACTCCGAACGTTACCTATCATGACAGGTTTATCTATGAAGAACCGATCTAGAACTATGCTCGTCGCTATGACAGTGGCAGGATCTGATTCAATAGGGGGTGCTGGCATAGCGGCGGATATAAAGGCTTTCGCCTCTCAGGGCGTCCATGCTGCTGTGGCGATAACAGCCATTACATCACAGAATACTCGTCAAGTGACCAGTGTTCTCCCTCTCCCGACAGTCACGGTGATCTCCCAGATAGACGCTGTATTAAGCGATGTTCATGTCTCCGCCATTAAGACAGGGATGTTGTATTCCGCTGACATCGCGAGGTCCGTCTCGCATAGGCTTTCAGATACTGGCATACCGCTGGTGGTAGACCCGGTAATGGTGGCCGGAGTAGGTGATAAGCTTGCTAAGGAAGATCTTATCGGCTCCATAAGGAAAGATATGGCCCCTATAGCAACGTTACTGACCCCCAACATACCAGAGGCCGAAGCATTGCTAGGACATGAGCTGAAAGGACTGCAGTCTGTGAGGTCTGGATGTATCGAGCTGGCAGAGCTCGGTGCGAAGGCCGTTCTGATAAAAGGTGGCCATAGCGGAGAGGACCCCATATCGGATGTATTATATTATGATGGAAAGTTCCTTGAGATAACATCCCCCAGATATGATATCAGAGGGCATGGTGGAGGCTGTGTTCTCTCTTCATACATTGCTGCGAACCTTGCGAAGGGAATGAGCATATGGAGATCAACGATATCGGCAAAAGCATGCATCGATCAAGCGATATCTGACAATTACTCGATCGGCGGTTCGATACCTATCATAAGTCCATTAGCACCGCTGCAAAGAAAGATCTCTAAGATCACTGAACGTGACGAACTAGCTTTCTTGGCCAGAAGGATATATACCAAGCTGTTATCGATAGGCCTAAATGACCTCAGTATAGTTCTGGCTTATGCGCCAGATCGCACGACCTTATCAGAGGATGTATGGGTGACCGAACAGCCGATGGATAATATCGGGTCGCCAAGGTCAGATATGACAGCACAGCATGCCACTGAGATGCTCATTGAAGAAATGAGGTCGAACCGGGACCGTAGGCTCCTTTTAGGCTTGAACAGCGCTATCGATGTAAGGGAACGATTTAATAATCTGATCGCAGGTACGACAATGCCAATATCTGAAAAAGAGCCGACCGACATCAGTGAACAAGGATTGATCGGTACGACTATTACGATCATATCTGGCAAAGAGGGACCAATAGGAAAGGGATGCACTATATGGCTCCTTGCAAAGTATCCAGATGATATCCTTAGCTTAATTAATGGATCACTAGGTTAGAGGGATGGGAAATTTGAGGATCGCGATGTTCACTGATAGCTATCTGCCCACGAAGGACGGTGTTGTAACATCTATCCTTCTTACCAAGGGTCAGCTAGAAAAGATGGGACATGAGATCACGATCTTCGCTCCCGAACCATATAATGGCCAAGGAAGGGAGGAAGGTGTCCAGTATTTTAGGGCCGTTTCTTACCGGGACTATCCGGGGTATAGCATACCGATGTTCCCTTCGAATAAGTGTGAGATCCTTAGGGATCTGGACATAGATCTTATCCATACTCATGGTGTCTTTTTCATGGGCGTAAGGAGCATGTTCGCCGCAAGGACCCTTCACATGCCAGTCGTCGTCTCGTTCCACACCATGGTAACAGACGCTGTAAAATATTACGCTCGATTGCCAGTCCCGGACTGGGTCATCACCCATCTTCTTTGGGTATATCTGCGTCAACTTCTTGAGAGGGCGGATGCAGTGGTAGCGCCTTCCACTTCGATACGCGATGAACTGCTAGAAAAGGCTCCCGATATTCGGCGTATAGATGTGATCCCGACAGGGGTGGACTGTTCAAGATTCTGTCCAACGAATAGCGGTGCAAAAGTACGTGCAAAGTATGGCTTGAACGGAGAACGGATAGTCCTGCACGTTGGCAGGATCGCAAGAGAAAAGAACCTTGAACTGGTGATGAACGGGTTCGCCAAGCTCTCGGCTGAGGAAAAAGATGTTCGTCTTATGATCGTTGGCGATGGGCCGGCAAAGGAACATTACATGGGCTTGGCAAAGGATATAGGCATAGCAGACAGGACGATATTCACAGGGTTCGTCCCCGATGAGGATCTTCCATCATATTATGCAGCTTGTGACACATTCGTGATCGCGTCCAAGTTCGAGACCCAAGGGCTTGTGGCGCTTGAGGCAATGGCGTCTGGGAAGCCAGTCGCAGGCATAGACTATAGGGCGATATCTGAGATAATAGATAATGATAAGAACGGCTTCCTTTTCGACGAGAGCGCTACCGATTGCGCGGATGCGATCAGCTGCGCTTTGGCCAGCCCTATCGAGATACGGAACGCAGCTAGGTCCAAAGCCGAAACTTATTCTGTCTCAGAAAGTGTTGAGAAGTTGGTGGAACTATATGATTTTGCAATGTCGGAAAAGAACGGTCGCGTCAACGGCCATTGATCATTAGTACAAGAACTATTTTAAAAGGTCCGGCATCTACCCTCTTGAATGACCGATATCGGCTCAATCATACAGGGGATTTTTGGTCCGCTCGGTCCATATGGCGGGCTGCTTTGTATATTCCTGCTTTTTTTCTTAGATGCAGTGATGATCCCCACTTTACCAGAACTCTTCACGGTCCTCATCTTTACAACAGATTATGGGGTGAACGAGGTAGAATACGGATTAGCGATACTTCTCGTTCTTTCATTAGCGGAGATAGCAGGTGTCCTTACATTATACCTTATCGTAAAAAGAGCCGGTGTGCCAAAAATCCTAGAGAAAGCTGTAACGAAATATCGGGACTTTCTCTTTTTCTCAGATGAACGTATGATACTAATGAACAGGGTGGCTCCCATATTGCCATTTCTTGGAGCATTCATTGCTATCTGTGGTTGGGACATCAAGAAATCATTGTTCAATGTGGTCATCGGCGGTGTCGCGAAGTTCGGTGTAATATTATTGTTGAGCGGTGTGTTCCTAGCATTCTTCAGCGATAGGGGTGAGGCTGAACTAATTGTGATCATCATGGTATTGGTCGTAATTGCAATAAGTGCCATCATATCTATCATGAGAAGAAAAAGATTGGAGGCAAAGAATGCGGATCATTGAGCTCAATCCATTCCATTATCCATATCGAGGCGGGATCGAGCATCGTGTTCATGAGATCTCAAAAAGGCTCTCATCAAAACATGAAATGATAGTCCTGACGAGCAGGCTTCCCGGAACATCCGAGGAAGAAAAGATGGACGGTTATACGATCCTTAGGCTCAAGTCAGAATTCGTGAACATATATAATCCGCCGTTCGTAAAGACCGCAAATGTGCTCGATGCAATAAATGAGCTCAAGCCCGACCTGGTCGATTTTCATTATAGATGGGCCCGGTCCTATTCTGACGCGATGAAACGATATGATGGCAATTGGGTGTTCACGTTTCATAACACGTTCGGAGAGGGGGAGGGGGTCATGAGACCTCTAAGCATTCTTAATGACGCAATATTCTGCCGTAATGTTTTGAAAGAAAGAAGGGTCATATGCGTCACGGAGTTCGTAAAGAATGATCTTATTTCCAGAGGCTTCGATCGGAATGCCCTTGATGTGGTCCCAACAGGCGTAAGCCCTGCGGAACGAGGATCAACAGAAGAGGACTACATCCTCTTTACAGGCCGTCTAGTAAGTACAAAAGGCATAAAGTATCTGATCAGAGCGATGGATAAAGTGGATCGTAAACTGAAGATCATGGGTTCTGGTCCAGAAGAAAGAAGACTTAAAGTTCTGATAAGCAAGCTAGGTCTGCAGAACAAGATAGAACTTATGGGTCATGTCGATGAAGTGACGAAAGAAAGTACGATGGCCGCATGCAAAATATTCGTGATGCCCTCGCTCTTTGAGTCCCTAGGTCTTGCGACCGCAGAGGCAATGACCTATGGAAAGCCGATCATAGCATCCTCCATCGGTGGGCTTCCAGAGATAGTTGGTGAGGGAGGGATCTTGGTGCCACCTAAGGACCCTGATGCCATTTCGACAGCATTGAACAAGCTTCTGCATGATGACGTGCTTAGAGCTGGATATAGTAATGCAGCGCTGCAGCAAGTTGATAAATATTCATGGGAGCATATTATCCCAAAGATCGAAAGCGCATATGAACGTGCCATTAGGAACACAACATAAGCGAATTTTGCTAAGCGAGCGAAAGATCTCCTGAGGTTGGAGCTGATCACGAGATCTAAGCTCAGGAAAGATAGTCTAATTTCCATACCAATATAAATATCAGCGAGCTAATTTTCAACCCAGATCGTAAATGGTCTAACTTCGACCACGGAGCTAAGCGATCGTCCGCTAGCAAGAAGTTAATACCCGTCTGGTATTACGACCAAATCAATGAAGGCACTTTACATTCATGCTGACTACATTGAGTTCAGCGTCAAGAAGCCCACGCCGATCGCCGAACAGATCAGCGACGAACAGAAGCAGGGCAGGTTCGAAGAAGCGCTCGTAGCGTTCATCAGCGTAGAGAAACAGGATGAGGACAAGATCGAATCGGTAGCTAGAGAGGCAACCGATGATCTGAAACAGGTAGCAGGTAAAGTTGAGGCTCGACGCATCGTTCTATATCCATATGCTCATCTTTCATCGTCCCTTTCCTCGCCTGATGTCGGTAAGAAGATGCTTCACACAATGGAGCAGATGCTCGCTGATCAAGGTATAGAGGTTCACCGGGCGCCTTTCGGATGGTATAAGGCGTTCACGGTATCTTGTAAAGGACATCCACTTTCAGAGCTTTCAAGGGAATTCCTTGGCAAGGAAGCCGCTCCTGAGAAAAAGGGTGAGGAGAAGCACATAGTTCTTACTCTAGATGGACGTGAGATCGATCCGAAGGATTACAAGGAAGGTTCTGAATGCTTCCAGATAATGCTGCAGAAAGAAGCATTGCACAAGGAATCAAAGCTTTCTGGCGAGCCTAGATACCTAAGGTTATGCAAGAAGTTCGGCATACAATGGGAGTCCATGTCAGATGCAGGCCATATGTCATTCAGCCCGAAGGGCGCACTTATGTTCGACCTAGCAGCTGATTATGCCTGGAGGACAGTTAACGATCTAGGATTGAACTTATACACTGTCAAAGGGACCAACATGTTCAATCTGGATGAACCGGCTGTAAAGGAGCATGCAATGCTTTTCGGGGATAGGCTATATAAAGTGGAGACCGAGAAGAGATCTTTCGTCCTTAGATATGCAGCATGCCACCAGCAGTTCGCAATGATACGTAATTGGAACCTCAGCTACAAGAACCTGCCATTCGGTGCTCTGGAAATAGCTGATGCATACCGGCTGGAGCAGTCAGGGGAGACCATGCTATGCTTCAGGACAAGGCGGATGAACATGCCGGACCTACATGTCATGTGCAATGATATGCGGACCGCCGAGCAATGGTTCGAGAACCTTGATTCAAGGATATATGAGGAAGCTGAGAATGTCGGACAGGACTACGAGATGCTGGTCAATTTCTCTTCATATGAAGCATATCAACAGCATAAGGAAATGCTGATGAAACTAATGAAGGCGCATAACAAGCCTGCACTCCTACATTTCTATCCAGAAGGTATCAATTATTATTGGACGGTCAACATCGAGTACCATATCTTGGACGATATGAAGCGCGCCAGGGAGATAGGTACTGTCCAGATAGATATCGGTAATGCAAAGCGCTTTGGGATACAGTACATGGATGTAGATGCGCAAAAGAAGTATCCGATAATATTGCACTGTGCGGTCATTGGGACCATAGAACGGTACCTCTACATGTTGATGGATAAGGCAGTGCAGATGGAAAAAGGGTCCGAGATAGGTCACATGCCAGTATGGATAATACCTGAGCAGGTCCGTCTTGCGACTGTTTCTGAGGGGCAGAACGCCCGTGCAAAGGAACTTGCAGATAAGATCCAGCAGAACTGCATAAGAGTAGGCATTGATGACAGATCCGAGACCGTTGGCAAGAAGGTGCGCCAGGCTAAACAGGACTGGTGCTCTTACGTTATCGTTATCGGTGAGAACGAAGAGACATCCGATGTATTCGAGGTCTATGATCGTCAAAAGAATATGAATGTAAAAATGTCAATGGATGAGCTCGTCAGGACGATCAAAGAACAGACCGCCGATAAGCCGTTCCGACCGCTGTATATGCCAAGGGAGCTTTCCCGCAGGGTCGACTTTGTTGACCAAGCCTAAGCTATGTTGATAGTTTCCTGTCCTGCGGGACAGGTTCTCTTTTTTTCTTAATATTTCCAGCCGCAGATGATAACAATACTTAATTCACCGACGGCTAAGGATTCGAATGTCATGATCAAGAGGTCCGATTTGATCTTCGCTGGTACCTTGCGAAGACCTCGTTGTATGCTCGTTTTTCATCTATTCTCTTGCAAATGTGACCTCTATCTCGCTTAGTTGAACTTACACGGTGCCTGGGCAAGGCCTGATAGTTATTCTTGTGCATCGACCGCCCGACCTATAATATTTATATACTTACCCGTCCTTCGAACACTGATGAAAGCCACTAGTGGGCATTTTCTGTTCGATGAGAAAGTAGAGTTCAAGGATCTAGCAGATATATTTCCAGAGATACTCACGACATTCCTCAAAGATACTGATCAGATGCCAGAAGATGACGAGGTCATGCAGATGTTCATCTTCCTTAATAAGCAGGCACTAGTGAAGAATGAAAAGCCAGAGGGCTATAATCGGAAAGGTCGAATGCGGCTAGTGTTCCCGATAGGGAGTAATCAATTTTATATAAAGGCGAACTCACCGAATGCTGAGGTGGTCCAGCTGGCAGAGAAGATCAGCAAACAACTGACAAAAGGCGGTATAAAGCATTCGTTAGAATGGGACCAGCTGTCAATTGAAAAGTCCAAATGAGCGATAGAATATTGTCATTACGCATTCATCTATCGTAGCTATTTCTCCGTGGAATACTGATCATTTCTAGATCATGCGCACTTTTACGAGTGAGCAAGACGATGCTCATCTGAACATGGATGCGAACGAAAGTAACGTGGCAAGGGAATGCGATCCCTCATTGCCACCTCCTCACGTGCCAGTGTAGGGTGTGCAAGAAATATTCATCAAGTGATAAGTCCCGCCCGTATCGGAAATGCGGTCACACCTTAAGGGCCCTGAAAGCAATTTCTATCCTTTCGCGCTCACTAGCTACAAAGCGTTCTTGTTCATTGATGCTCAGGCCTAACGTCATGAATTGAGCCGCGGCTTGCTTTGTAGATGTCCCGCCGAACGACTGGCGTCTGTCCACGCACTTATCAACAGCTATTACTGACAGCACATCCTTATCAACAAGGCCACTGTATTTGCGCATCTCTTCAAGCGTTAGGTCGTCCAAGCGCTTTCCTTTATCTATTGCATAGCGCACCATGCCACCAACGGCCTCATGGGCCTGGCGGAACGGTAGTCCCATGGTCACGAGATGATCGGCAAGGTCCGTAGCGTTTATGAACCCTTCATTAGTGGCCGAGAGCATGCGTTCTCTGTGGACCTTTAGCGTATCTATCATTCTTGCGGTCATGGTCAAGCAAGGTACCAGCCTGTCATAAGCCGCGAACAGCACGCCTTTATCTTCCTGGAGATCCCGATTATATGTGAGCGGCAAGCCTTTCATTAACGTGAGCTGATCTCGGTCACTCCTGCTATGCCGCCTGCCGAACGGCCTCTGATGAGTTCTGCTACATCGGAGTTCTTTTTCTGAGGCATGATGCTGCTCCCAGTAGCATATCTGTCATCCATCTCTGCGAAACCGAACTCGGGTGAGGTCCAATAGACCAGCTCCTCGCACAATGAGGAGAGATGAACGCCGCATAAAGCTGCAGAGAAAATGTACTCTGCAGCAAAGTCCCTGTCGCTGACGCTATCCATGGAGTTAGACGTTGGAGCATTGAACGCAAGCAACTGGGCGGTGTACGTGCGATCGATAGCATATGTCGTACCAGCCAAAGCAGCTGAACCTAGCGGACATATGTCCAAGCGCTTGAACGAATCGATCAAACGACCAGCATCCCTCTCAAGCCGGAAAGCATGAGCCATAAGATGATGCGCTAGGGTCACTGGTTGTGCATGTTGGACATGTGTGAACCCAGGCATTATCGTATCGATCTCGTTCTTCGCCCTTTCTACTAGTGATCGTTCCGCGCAAAGTATCGCTTCGATAGTGTCAAGGGTCGCGTCACGCATGAACATGCGGACATCTGTTGCCACTTGATCATTGCGGCTGCGAGCGGTATGCAATCTTGCGCCAGCATCCTTTACCTTAGAGATAAGCAAAAATTCTACATAGGAATGGACATCCTCTATCGACCCCGAGGGCAAGAAGGTCCCATCATCGATCATAGCAAGGATATCTTTCAGGCCTTTTGCAATGGAATCGCCGTCCGAGGGCGTGATTATCCCTTGCTTAGCAAGCATCTTTGCATGTGCTAAAGAGCCTAGCACATCGTATCTGGCAAGTCTTTTATCGACCGCCAGGGATGATGTGAAGGCTAAAGTGTCCTCAGCTGCGACCTCTTTGAACCTTCCCGACCACAGGACCTTCTCTGTCACTTCTTTCCCTTCTTCTTGTGGGCTGCTGCTACTGTTCTTAGAGGAAGGCCCCAAACATAGATGAAGCCTTTTGCTGAGGTATGATCGAACTCATCCCCCTTTGCATAGGTCGCAAGACCTTCATTATAGAGCGAGTATGGTGATGTTCTTCCGACCACTTCGGCGCTTCCTTTGAAAAGCTTCACAGTTATTGTGCCAGTGACATATTGTTGAGTGCTCTCAACGAATGCACTGAGCGCTTCCCTCAAGGGAGAGAACCACAGTCCATCATAGCATAGTTCAGAGTAGCGCTGCTCGATGCCTTTCTTATAGGACAGAACGTCCCTGGTCAATGTCATACCTTCCAATGCCTGATGTGCTTTGATCAGGACGACAGCGGCCGGGCATTCATAAGTTTCTCTTGATTTTATCCCAACAAGCCTATCCTCAACATGATCTATCCTGCCGACACCATTTTCGCCAGCGATCTTATTGAGCTTTGTAATGAGATCTACGGACGAAAGCTTTTTTCCGTCCAATGAGACAGGAACGCCACTTTCCAGCCCTATAGTCACATACCTCGGTTGATCAGGTGCCTTGAATCGGGGAAACAGTCCAGTCATGTGAATCTTCTGGAGGCTCCTTAGAAGCATCTTCTATGACCCCACATTCGCAGCTCCTTCCCCATAGGTTCTCATCGGTCGAATATGGGCAGGATTTCTTGACAGGATCGGAATATTGTTCTTTTTAGCATAATCTATCTCCTCTTCCCTTGTCATTACCCATTCTCTCATAGGAGCAATGATCTTTACTGAGGTGCTAGCGCACCGATGGAAACGTCGAAGCGGACCTGATCGTTACCTTTTGCCGTACAGCCATGAGCGATATAGTCCGCTCCCTCTTTCTCTGCTACGTCCACAAGAAGCTTAGCAATAAGCGGGCGTGCAATGGAAGTAGATAGAGGGTAGACTCCCTGGTATAGGGCGTTCGCCTTTAGGGATGGCCATATATATTCTTCAGCAAAATCCTTCCTGGCATCTATCGCATATGCATTGACGGCACCTATCGTCTTAGCCCTCTCGATATTCTTCAGTATATCCCCAGGCTGTCCAAGGTTTATAGAAACGGCAATGACATCAAGGTTATACTTTTCTTCCAGCCATCTGATGGCGACCGAAGTGTCCAAGCCGCCTGAGTATGCAAGCACGACCTTCTGGTGGGCCTTGCCCGTCTTCTTTGATCTAGTAACACTGGGTTGCATTTGGATCCGTGTGTCGACAATTACTTTATTATAAAGCGTTAGTGAGCGACCTCCGACAAACGGTTCGAAGCTAGTCCTAATAGAGACAAAAACTGATGCAGCTCCAGATAGTCCCTCTTTGAACAGCTACGAGGGCATATGTCCGAAATCCGTCATCATCCTTAATATCAGAGGGTAGATCAACGGAAATCGATCGATGAAAGGAAAGGGAAGTCCATAATGTACAGTGCGGCGATAATCGGTGGTTCTGGTTATACGGGCAGTGAACTTGCTCGCATCCTTGTACGTCATCCTCAGATATCATTAGATGCTATGACCTCGCGCCAGAATGCTGGCTGTAAGGTCAGCAAGGCGATGCCGTTCCTGAATGGCTTTACAGATCTTAATTTTACTGACAGATTGGAGGACGGGTCGCATTATGATGTGATATTCTCCGCTACTCCGCACGGTGCATCGATGGATGTAGTACCAGGCCTGCAAACAAAGAGCAAGAAGGTCATCGACCTAAGTGGTGACTATCGTCTAGGAGATACCTCAGGTGTACAAGAAATGGTATGGTGAGGACCACCATGATCTCCTAGGGTTGAGCAAGGCTGTGTACGGCATGTCAGAAGTCTTCCGCCCTGATATTGAGAAAGCCGAACTTGTGTCCAATCCTGGATGTTATCCTACCTGTTCCACTCTTTCATTGGCCCCTTTGTTCGCGGAGGACCTTGTAGAAGGTCATGTCATCATAGATGCAAAGAGCGGTACATCTGGAGCAGGACAAGAGCTTACAAAGATGACACACCATCCGAACTGTGGTGCCACTGTGATCCCCTACAAGGTCGGGTCGCATCGTCATACGCCTGAGATAAAGATGGCGCTTGACCGCCTCTCGCATCGCGACATAGAAGTAGTATTCACCCCGCACCTTTTACCGATAGTTCGCGGTATGCTTTGCACTAACTACTTAAAATTGAAAAAAGAGATGACCATTGCTGATCTGATCAATATATATTCATCTTATTATGGGAACAAACGCTTCATACGGATGGTGGACATTCCATCCATACCCTCAGTAGTGGGTTCGAACTTTTGTGAGATCGGTATGCAGCCCGTTGGACAGAGGAACCTGGTCGTCATGAGCGCTCTGGATAATCTCACAAAAGGCGGTGCTGGACAGGCGGTACAGAATGCCAATATAATGTTAGGCCTGGATGAGGCAGCTGGCCTTGATTTCCCTGGAATGGGGGTTTGAAATGGAAACGATCGAAGGAGGTATTACTTCACCTAAAGGCTTTAAGGCCTCAGGTGTGCACAGCGGTATCAAGAAAGAACGCTTGGATATGGCAATGTTATTTTCTGAGCGCCCAGCATATGTCGCATGTGCATATACTCAGAACAAGATGCGCGCTGCACCCATCGAGCTGATGATAAAAAGGGCATCGCCTCAGCTTCAGGCATTTGTGGTCAATAGCGGTAATGCGAACGCTATAACCGGGTCTCAGGGAATGGAGGATGCCAAGAGGATGTCTTCCACCGCAGCTGAGCGTCTTGGTCTAGCACCAGAGCTTGTCGGGGTAGCATCTACGGGCGTAATAGGTCGTTTCTTGCCTAGGATCTTGTGGTTGGTGGCATAGATCGCTTATCAAAGCAACTTGGGCATGGTCGCGAGTTCGACAAATATGCAGCTACCGCGATACTTACAACGGATAAGATCACAAAAGAGGCCGCATGCCAGGTAAAATTGAAGGATGGGACCATGGTCACTATCGGGGGCATGGCCAAAGGTTCTGGTATGATATCGCCCTCGATGAAGACCCTTCATGCTACTACTTTATCCTTCATTACAACGGATGCGGTGCTTAAGGGCCCTCCTGAGAAGCAATGGCAAGAGATCATCGAGAAGAGCTTCAACATGATCAATGTCGATGGGGACCAGAGCACTAACGACATATCCGTTTTCATGGCCAACGGCATGGCCGGGGGTCAGTCCGTGGACGACGATCCAGAATTCTGGAAAGGCGTTCTGTATGTAGTTCAGACCCTGGCTAAACAGGTCGTTATTGACGGCGAAGGTGCTACCAAGCTGATAGAGCTTCTCGTATTGGGAGCAAGAACGGATGCTGATGCTCGCAGGGCAGGGCGTTGGATCATATCATCCAGTCTTGTTAAGACAGCTATTTTCGGTGCTGATCCGAACTTTGGAAGGGTACTGGCCGCACTTGGGAACTCAGGCGTGGATTTCGATATACAGAAGGTACGCTTGACCATAGGGAACAATGGCGATTCGGTCATTCTTTTCGAGGGTGGAGTTCCGCAGGTCAAACCAGGCTCTGATATCGAGTCTAAGGCCAGACACCTGCTTAGCGAGCATCGCATAGCCATGACCTTGGACCTTGGCATCGGCGATGGAATGGCCGAAGCCTGGGGTTGCGACCTTACATATGAATATGTTAAGATCAACGCTGAGTATACGACATAGAGGGAAAATGTCAGATCGTACCTTGCTCATCAAGTTCGGTGGGTCCTCACTTTCGGGTGAAGGGGACCTAGATCGGTTCAGCTCGGATGTTGCTCAGCTCAGAAATGCTGGTATGAGCATAGTGATAGTACACGGGGGAGGGCCGGAAATAAATGAGGCCATGGAACGCAAGGGATTGAAGGTGCATAAGGTCTCTGGTCTTCGCATTACTGATGATGCATCCCTTGATGTCGTATGTGATGTGTTATCCTCGATCAACTCACATATCGTAGCATCCCTATCTAATGCTGGAGTGAACGCTATTGGCTTATCTGCTTCTGAGGAAGGGATGGTAGTATGTGAAAAGAAGCCTCCTGTACATACCGAGGAAGGGGATGTTGATCTTGGGAATGTAGGTGAGGTCAGGACAGTATGCTCAGAAAGGCTCATGAGAATGTTGAGCGACGGAGCGGTCCCGGTCATATATCCGATATGCGCGGATGCTACAGGCAAGAAATATAACGTGAATGCTGATACGGTGGCGGCTCATATCGCGAAGGCAGTGCATGCCAAGGAAATGGTCCTAGTAACGGATGTACCTGGCATATTGATCAATGGTGAGAAAGGGAAACAGGTATTGCACGAAGCGACAATGGATAAGATAGATGAGCTTATTTCAACCGGCATCATTATTGGTGGCATGCTTCCAAAGGTAGAGGCATGTCGTACTGCTCTTGATAGTGGCGTCAGTACAGTATATATGTTGAACGGGAAAGAGCCACATTCATTATTAGCTAAACTTATCAATGGGCAAGAATGTGGCACTAAAATCACATCGAGGCAATAAGTAAATGAACACTGAACAAGTAAGATCTCTGGACAATAAGTACCTCTTCCAGAACTATGGACGGCAGGAGCTTTGTTTTGACCATGGCGATCACGAGTTCCTATATGATCTTGAAGGTAAGAGATACATCGACCTAGTTGCCGGGATAGCTGTAAATGATCTAGGATATTGCCATCCAGCTATTGTAAGGACCATATGTGAGCAGTCGAAGAAGCTCATTCATGTATCCAACTTATATCTTGTCAAGGAGCAAGCAGAGGCAGCAGAGACTATAGCTTCCATACTTCCGAGACCTCTTGAGCGTACAATCTTCGTCAATAGTGGCGCTGAAGCAAATGAAGCTGCTTTTAAGCTTGCGATCGCAAATACTCATCGTACAAAAATAATCTCTGCGTTGAACTCTTTTCATGGACGGACAGCAGCATCGTTATCAGCGACAGGGCAAGAGAAATACCAGCATGGTTTTGAACCCTTATTGCCAAAGGCATTCGAGTATGTCCAATATGGCAATATCGAGGCATTGAAAGCGTCAGTAACTAAGGATTCTGCTGCGGTCATCATGGAACCGATCCAAGGTGAAGGCGGTGTACTCCTAGCTGGAGAGAGCTATTTCCGTGCAGCCCGTGATATATGCACAGACAGTGGTGCGCTCCTGATAGTCGATGAGGTCCAAACAGGTCTGGGCCGCACAGGTATGATGTTCGGGTTCGAGAACTACGGTGTTGTCCCTGACATCATCACTATCGCAAAGGCATTAGGCAGCGGTTACCCGATAGGTGCTTGCATATCCACATCAGAGATAGCCAGTACATTCAAGCCAGGAATGCATGGGACTACTTTTGGAGGAAGCCCGCTGGCATGTGCTGTGGCCAGGACCGTTGTGGATACGATCATCGAAGAGCATCTTGTTCAAAGGTCTCATGACATTGGCAGTGAATGGAAGAATGAGATCAGGGAACTGGCAGAGAGATATCCCACGATCATTAATGACGTCCGTGGTATGGGCCTGATGATCGGAGCTGAGATGAGCGGGGATAATGCAAAGAGGTTCCAGCAATATGCACTAGAAGAAGGATCTTGGTCAATGTATGCGCTGGAAAGGTGATGAGATTGGTCCCGCCCCTTATCTTAAGCAAGGAATCGATCTCAAGATTCAATGACATTCTGAAAGCTTTCCTTTCGAATGCACCCTGAACGTTTTATGAAATGCCCGGTCCTCTCAGGCGAGCTTTTCGCCTCGACCCGGACATATATATTATGTTCGGTATATGTTGAGACTAGATATGCACGAGCTTTAGCTTCGAAGTTGGGATGTTACATTACACTATCGTCGTAAGTGATCTCGATGCGCTCTCATGGCCACCTATATCATCATGATATCAGGACCGGACCCTCACGGATCGGGTGCAGATCTTGCGGAAAGGAGTGCCTGAAAGCAGCTATGTCATTCTCTGAACGACAGATGATCTTTTCTCGTTCCCCTTACCTTAGCAAGGGCTTCTCGTTCGCCTAGATTAAATAGCGCTTGCAACATCATATCATTCATTGGAAGTCCATGGAGGTGACATTTTGTTAACTAATCTGGATATGAGAGAGGGTATTTTGACGATAGATGTACTGAACGAGAATTATTCCGTAGATCAGTTCTTCGAGATCTCTGGGATGCTTGAAGTAAAATATCGAAGAACAGCTAAACGAAGTGTCATCAAGGACTTTGAGATATTCCGTGGAGAACCATCAAGGATCAAGATGGGCTTCAAGCTAGATGTGGATATTGGAGATGGCCACAGGCTGGTTTATCGCGGGCATAAGACGGCAGAGGTAAGTGGAGCCGATGAGGATATGCTAATGAGCCGTCTAGGTTCGAATGGATATCTAGGTAGGACCGTGAGCTAAGCCGGTCCAGATATCATTATTTTATTTGAATGATCTATAATATATCTCATTTGCAAGCACGGCACTTCTTGCTAGCTAAAGTTAAATATTCGGCCCAGATATCCATCCATCCTCATGAAAAAGGATGATGTTCAAAAGGAGAGCATCGCTGAACTGTACTCGTATTTATATAGATGCCCACCCAAGCATCAAAGATTGCATTTCTAAGGACCTCATTAACTACTCATCTTTAGCACGTCTGATAATGAAGGACCTTTCTATCACCAATGAAGAAGCGGTCATGATCGCTTGCCGAAGGTACGCAGTTAAACTAGGCAGACATGATCATGAAAAGGATATATTGAAGGTCCTCAGCAACTCAAGGCTTGAGCTGAAGACCAAGATCGCGATCATTACAGCGAAGAACGATTGGACCGTCATGCACAGATTAGAGACGGTGTTCAAGAAATTGCTTAATGAGAAATCGATAATGCAGATAATACAGGGTACGCATGCTATTACCATAATCGCAGATGAGAAGCTTAGGAATGAAGTGACCTCAGCCGTTGGACAGGAGAACATTCTAAAGATACGTCTCAGTTTGGTCGAGATCTCGGTAAGGTCACCAGAGCGCATCGCTGAGACCAGTGGGGTATATGCATATCTTGCGAACAACCTCGCTGATGGAGGGATCAATGTAATGGAATCCGTTTCTGTTTTTACCGATACCATCTTTATAGTCAATGAAACGGATATGATGCAGGCATACTCGATCCTTAACAAGTGCATAGAATCCGCCGAAGAGATGGATGAGGACTGAGCTGCCTCTCGTCGGGCCAGGCTCCTTTTTATTAAACCCTTCCCAGCTGCTCTTGGATCGTATACATTGTTCGATCTTCGGAAGCGTCACTCGACACGCGCCGTGTGATCTAGTAAATTGATATCAGAATGAAAAATGGCTTAAAAATTGATATTCTCTTCATCGGTCAATTGATTGGATATCCTACTTTCGCAGAAGCTGTTCATTCGCTCAAATAAAAAGATAAGGGGCAAATCATTTAGTTTGACCAGTTGCCCTTGAACCCGCTCAATATGCGAAGGTCGGTGATCAGAGCGTGGTCACCGTAATGCCCAGCGCTCCAAAGAGGAGGCCTACCAATATCGAGATCACTATCGTAAGGATGATCGCAAGTATAGCTATCCCTAAGGCAGCCAACCATCCGACCCTGAACAATGCTTTGTACAGCCCCAGGAAAGCTATGAAGCCAACTATGAAGCCGATGATCATTGCGGTCGATGATTGAACAAAGCTACTGGCGATATATTTTACAATAATATACACGATATAATAAACGAATACACCAAGGAGCGTTCCTATCATGGCTCTTCCGAGTGTTGCCCTGCTCCCAGCGATAGCTTTTGCAGCCAAATACAATGGGATCGAAATGATCACCCAAAAGATCAGCAGAACGATGATGGCTAGTATTAGAGATATCAGGTCCATGGTATCACGCTCTATCATCTGATGAGGATATATTAGGTAGTTTTGCGTCATAAATCCAGGCTGTAAAATAGCCAGATGTAAAAATACATCGGATCTGCATGTACCCTAGCAGGCAGATCGATGTCAATTCTGTATAAATGGATCCGTTCCGGAACATTACGATTAGATGATGGTCTTTAGTCCATGCGTAGATATCATGATGCGGATCTTTTTGCTGATCCATCTTTGCTAATATATTAATAGATAATAAGAGCCACCAGCGAGATTCGAACTCGCGACCTGCTGATTACAAGTCAGCCGCTCTACCGGGCTATGCCATGGTGGCGTTAAGCGCTGATAAGCGGGATCAAGCATTTTATCTTTTCGTGAGCATTAGACTCAACGCAAGATCAAAGGGATCGAACATATGGATGGCCATTAATTATTTTATATAATGAACGGCGGGATCGGGCGGACCTCCAGAGCTCGAAGATCCCAGGAACCAGTAATATCATAGTTGGCTGGGAGATGATCGTTCATATGACCGTCCTGACGATCTTCGTTAAAGATCCGTTGGCGGTATGATCATATATCATAAATGAAGAGAGGACTAAATAGCAAAATAATAATTATGGATCTGGAACGCTCCGCGCGATATCATGTACTCTCGGAGCGCATCATTCATCGGGGTACTGACGATCATGATGTAATATACGGCATGCCTGCATTCCCTGGGCCATCAAAGTAAGCTATACGACAGGACGGGACCAAAAATGCAAAGTATCTCGTATAAATGAAGTGATCCCCTAGTAACCGTCGGCCCTAGATGCTGACACTGACCGAGATAAAATTCAGTATGTTAAAGAGACCAATAGGTGATCCAATGGACAAAGATTCATTAGTATTCTTGGAGGGACTGTGCAATGCATACGGTCCATCAGGCTTTGAGAGGAATGTTACCCTTTTGATCAAGGATCGTTTGGAAGGATATGCTAAGAATATGATCACTGACAGAATGGGTACAATGGTCTTTTCAGCGGGCGGACCATCAGATGGTCCAACAATACTGGTCCCAGGTCATGTGGATGAGGTCGGGATGTTGATATCATCGATCAGTCCAGAGGGGTACCTTACGTTTCTACCCTCTCGGGGGTTGGTTCGACCAGGTACTCCTTGGGCAGAGGGTAAATATAATGACCAAAAAAGGGTCGGTCAGGGGCGTAATAGCTTCGAAGCCACCTCATATCATGGACCCTAAGGAAATGTGAGAAAGTCGTTACCAAGGATGCCATGTTCATAGATATAGGCGCATCGAACCGCGATGAGGTAGCCTACATGGGTGTACGGATAGGCGATGCAGCTGTTCCCGACTCTTCGTTCGCCATTGTTGACAAGGCCCGTTTCAAGGATGGCAAGGAAGTTGGAAAGCGCAAGATAGCTTTTGGAAAGGCATTCGATAATAGAGTAGGTGCCTTCCTAGCAACAGAACTTGTCAGGACCTTGGTAAAGGATAATATTTCACATCCCAACAGGATCGTAGGAGCGGCCACGACACAGGAGGAGGTTGGCGAGCGGGGTGCGCGGACCGCAGCGAACCTGGTCAAGCCAGACATGGCCCTCGTATTGGATGTTGATATTGCCGGCGATGTACCCGGCATAACAGCTGCTCAGGCCCCGTCCAGGATGGGTGAAGGAGTGAGCATTACAACATGGGATGCATCAATGGTGCCCAATCAAGGGCTGAAGGAGCTGTGCATGGATGTCTGTGAAAAGAAAGGAATACCTTTCCAGCTGTCCCATTCGAAGGGCGGGACGGACGGAGGGGTGGTGCATCTTTCTGGTATAGGTGTGCCATCCATTGTGCTAGGCGTTCCGGTCCGCCACATTCACTCGCATGTTGGCGTTATGGACCTAGATGACATCGATTGTTCGATGAAACTTTTGCTTGAGCTATCCAAAGTGCTGGACCGCAAGACGGTCGATGGGTTCACTTCCATAGATGGAATTGAATGCACACGGACCCTGTGATCTACTGGATAAAGAATAGAATGAATCTCATGCATATGTATTCCATATGCATGACCCTTTTTTCTTAATATTCGCCACCTGACCATGAAGGGGATAAGGTCTTCCGATCTTTATTCCCCTAGGCAGGTCCAGCCAGTTCCTGTGCCTTTTGTAGGATGTTGATGTGGGTATCCTCACTGGCCTGTACTATCTCACTACCCTTATCCTCACTGGCCTGTACTATCACTGGGATGACATCTTCTATCTTCTCTACTTCCATCTTGCTTACATATTCTTCAGTCTTTTTTACAAGGGAAGCCATCGCCTTTTCTTTTTGTTGTTTCATTCCTTGCAATACGGATATGAGCTGGTCCCTCTCAAGATCGCTGAGCTTGACCTCACAGGTCCAGCTATACCATTTTCTACCTTCAATAAAAATTATGGTGTCATTTGGATCAGGGATGATCATCAGGTTGTTGATGCCCGTCTCTAGGTATTTTTTACCATTTTTCTCACTCATCGTCTTACCCTTTTTAACTTTTGATATTCGTATGGTCAGTTATTTTATCAGTTCTTATTGTTCCCTTTCTTTATAGAATCTTTCGACAAATATACAAAATTTGATAATTATGATGTTTATATTTATTATCAGTAGTGATTTTTTGAAATATGTATTTTATAACCTAATAGCACATTTTTTCGATTAAATACGGGGCATCGCCCCAAGAGGTGAATGAATGGCTGATATGACTGTTTGGTATGCTTTCCTTGCCGTCGGGGCGGCCATGATAATCTTAGGGGTACGCTCCATCCTGAAGCTCAGGAAGCTAAAAAGCCAAAATGAAAATT
This sequence comes from Methanomassiliicoccaceae archaeon, assembly GCA_963726655.1. Classification (GTDB taxonomy): domain Archaea; phylum Thermoplasmatota; class Thermoplasmata; order Methanomassiliicoccales; family Methanomassiliicoccaceae; genus CAVSDP01. The sequence continues at coordinate 97,758 of CAVSDP010000051.1, read as the reverse complement.
TGAATGAGAAAAAGAATGAGAACTTAATTAATGGAGGAGGGATCTAATGAAAGTAACTAAGAAATTGAGCCCAATATTACTGGCAGTGGTGGCAGTTGTTGTTGGGTGTTCAATGATCGGAGCGGCAACTACAGTAATGCTCACACAATCATCAACATCCGTAACAGCAACTGTAGGCACATACCCAGTGTCAATTACCGCAGCTGCACCCACGGGGAGCGAGGGCGGTTCTGATGTAACATTTGATACCATAACACCAGATACCACAGGAACAGCCGTAGAGACCCCAGAGATCGGAACAGTATATGGTACCGATATCACAATGGCCACGACTGCAGATCTGAACGACCTACACTTATACCTGTACATTTTGAACACAGGCAGTGACCTAATGACACCATCTGATGTTTCGGTTCAGTTATACTTCCAGGGTCAAACCCCTGCTAACGCATGCTGGTACCCAGTGTCATTCGAAAGCTTTGGGGATTATATGCTTGCAGATATCCCGCTCTCAACATCTCAGATAGCTGGATTGCTACCAGGCGTATCAGGAACAAACTCCGCGGGGACAGCAGTACCTAGTGGATTCTCTATGACCTGGACGTTCGCCTTAGAGTTCTCGGTCGCAGGGACATACGATATAGAGTGGTATGCAGTCAACTCTGGCAGCGTTGTCTCATCAGCTACATCCACGACCTAAGATTAGCGACATGAGCAAACCTTTCAAACATTTTTCTTAATTTATTTTTTTCATTTCTTAGTGTCAGCGAATAAAAGACATGGCGCTGTCCGGCATATTTGTTTATAATACCGTGCTGAGATACCCAAAACTATAAAAATAACGAATTAATGACGACAACCCATACTTTCCATAATGTATTCAGGTGACTTCATGTCAAACGAGAAAGCTAATGATGCATCGGATGGCTCAAGCAAGGCCGTAAAAGGGGACATTGTCCGAATCGAATTTGATGGCTATACCGAGGACAGCAAGGAACTGTTCGACACTACCAGCGCGCAAGTCGCAAAGGATAATGGAGTGTTCAACGAGAAAGCCACTTATACGTCCGTGCCAGTGCTGATCGGCGGAGGCAGGATATTCCAGGGGCTCGATGAGGCCTTGGACGGTGTCGAGATAGGAAAAGAGATCGACGTTGTCATACCTTCGGATAAGGCTGCTGGTGCAAGGGACCCTAAGCTGGTCGAGCTGTTGCCGCTCCGTGAGTTCTTAAGGCAGGACATCGAGCCGAGGATCGGTCTTGAGGTCAATATCAAGAACCGGCTGGGCATCGTCAGCGCAGTAACGGCTGGTCGTGTCCGAGTGGACTTTAACCGCCCGCTTGCTGGAAAGAGCCTTCTCTATCATTTCAAGGTCATCTCAAAATATGAGAACGATGAAGAGAAAGCGAAGGCCATCGTTGAGATGGACTACGGTACCTCGGAAGGCTTCAATGTTACAGTAGAAGACAAGACCGTTAGCATGGTACTTCCTGATGTCTGCAAGTACGATCAGAAGTGGCTTCTAGCAAAGTATCGCATTGTGGCTGATCTTCGTGAGGCTCTCAAGGCCAACAATGTGCGCTTCATCGAGGAATACCTAAAGAAAGAAGAAACTGAAGCAAAGTCAGAAGCAACACCCGAGGAGATAGCTCCTGAGGAATTGCCTGAAACAGAGGAAGAATCCGAGCCAGTTTCTTCAAGGTCTTCTGTAAAGAAGCACTAAACCCTTTCTTTCATATATTTATTGGATCGATGATCCAAGCTTATTTGCACACGTGGCCTAGCTTGGATATGGCGGTAGCCTCCTAAGCTACAAATCGGGGGTTCAAATCCCCCCGTGTGCGCCATTATGCATAGCCAGACACCCCATTTTTAAAATCAATAAGGAGGGTTTAGGGGCTATTACATCCAGACCATTGTCTGTTCTGTCCGGATAATTATGGCTCAGCGGGGTCTTGCTGCACGCCTCGCGCAGCTGTTTTACTGCGACGGAGCGGTCTATTGCTGCATAATACTCGCTTGTCGTATCGGGGCCCTTGTGCCTCAGCTGCACGCTCATCGCCGGCAGCAGGCTCAGGTCGCCGTTGACCGTCATCGTGCACAGCGTAGGGCGGAACATCTTGAGGGAAAAGTCAATGCCCGACTCCTTGGAGATCCTAGCCTTGAACACGCGGAAGCGGTTGCTCGAATAGAAGCCGCTCTCGTTGCTGAGGCAGGGGAAGAGCGCTGCATCTCTTTCTTATTGTATGCGAGATATTCCTTGCGCTCCTTGGTATACTGCTCGATCATGGGCATCATGTCCATGCGGATTATATCGGCCCACACGGCCGAGGCCCAGTTGCCCTCTCCCTTCGGATGCCTGAGGAATATCCTCGCCTTCTTAATGTCCAGGTCCCTGAGCTCTGCGAGGCGGAGCTCTGACGGACAGAGGCCTGTGCCGAAATAGAGCGCCACCATTCCGCGGCATATGCTCCCGGTCCAGCCCTCCATTTTGTTGATGGTATCGAATTATAGCGAGAGGTCGTCTGACCCGATGAACTTTATACTCGGCTTCGGCCGGCCTTGGGGATAGTTCGAAGTCCTCACGCGACGCGCAGCATATCGTCGCAGCACCCTCGTTCTTCGAAGAGCTCAGATAGCCGTCAATCAGCAAGGCGAAGCAGCCTTCCCCTGCGTCTCAGGGTCCATGTCTGTTGTCTGTCGGCCGCAAAATCCCTGAGTGTCCGGCCCCTCCATGTGCCTCAGGTCCGTCGTACTCGGCAAGCCCCTTTGGTCTTGAGGTCCTCGAGGAGTCCTCGAGAGATTGCGGTGCAGGTCCCGAGCTCTCGTCGGGACCATTTGTATCCTCTTCCACGTGCCTCGCTGCTTTCCAGATAGCATCTTTGCTTCTCCGGGCAGCGAACGGATAGCGTTTTCCTCAGTTTCAAGGAGGCCACCTCCACGGCCGGAGGTTCCCTTCAATGCATAGGTTACCTCCGCCGTGGTTATCGTCGCTCCGTATAAACGGCTCATTTCCATCCCTTATTAATTACTCGGATATCGCCGCTTACTCTCGTCAAGAAGCGAGTGATCACTGACCGATGCGCGCGGAGCGTTGCCGTGCACCACGCGCCTGACCAGCACTCGCTCCAGGGCCTTCTCGACATCCGCATCCTGCTTGCCATTCTCCAGCAGGCCCTCGATCTCTTGCTCTCTATCGCATCCATATCGAGCATTGGCTGCACAGCTGCTCCCCGGGATGCTCGCCGGCCACATGACGCAGGTTTCGCGCTCGTCCTCCACCTTCGGGTACGGCCGCCTCTGCTGCGGCAGCGCTTCCGGGGACCCGAAGAACCTCTTCCTGTCGATCGGCCGCTGCGCCGGGCATACTCAGGCCTCCTTCCGGGCACAGGCCGCATCCCTGGCCTCTGCCATGCCACTGCCCTTCCCGTCCGCTTCCTCGAAGAAATGCGCCCAGACCCTCTCGCTCTCATTCGAACGGGCGGTCCGGATAGCATCTGTTCCATCCGTCGATGAACTCCTGGCGGCTCTGGTACCCTTCCCTGCGGTATAGATTGCTCGCCTGCCATCCCAGCGTCACGCGCATCAGGTATACTATGCCGAAGGTCCGGCCCTTCACAGTGAACTCGTCGCCCAGCTCCCCATGGATCTCATGTCGGGTAGTGACGCGCTTCATGCCTGTCAGGATCTTCTCGGCATTCTCGTCGTTGAACACTAATGCTATCTCCGCCATGCTCACGCCTCCCCTCCGCTCATACCAACTGTTCAAGGGCCGGCCCGCGGACATGAAGCTGTTGATCGTCGTGGACATGCTCCTCACCGGCTTCGATGCGCCGCCCTGCACTTATCTCTATATCGACAAGAGCATGCAGGACCATGGCCTGTTCCAGGCTATCTGCCGCACGAACCGGCTGGACGGCGAGGATAAGGAGTTCGGTTACATCGTCGATTACAAGGACCTCTTCAAGAAGGTCGAGAACGCCATCGCGGTCTACACCTCCGAGCTGGACCGGAGCGCGGGCGGAGCCGACCCCGAGGTATTGATGTACAGCAGATTGTCCAAGGGCCGTGAACTGTCTGGACAATGCCCTGGAATCGATTCTGATGCTCTGCGAACCGGTGGAGCGGCCTAAAGGGGACCTGGAGAACATCCATTACTTCTGCGGGAACACGGAGGTACCTGAGGACCTCAGTGAGCGCGAGCCTCTAAGGACCGCGCTCTATAAGGCGACCGTGGACCTTGTCCGCGCATACGCTGGCATATCCGACGAGCTGGATAAGGCAGGCTACGGCGAGGATGACATCAAGAGGATAAAACGGGAGATCAGGGCAGTATCTCGATCTTCGGGAGGTCATCATGAACGCGAGCGGGGAGACCATCGACATGAAGCCCTACGAGGCCGACATGCGCCATCTTATCGATACCTACATCGAGGCCGATGAGCCGCGGAAGATATCGCCTTTCGATGGGATGCCGCTCCTGGAGCTTCTCGTGAGGTCCGGGATTACGCGGATGCTATAAACAGCCTTCCGAAAGGTATCAAGAGCGACAAGAAAGCAATCGCCGAGACCATCGTGAACAATGTACGCAGCAAGATCGTCAGGGAGAGCATGAAGGACCCTGCGTTACTACAGCAGGATGTCCACCTTACTGGACGGGATACTGGCCGACCTCAGGGCAAAGCGCATCGAATATCAGGAGTTCCTCGAGCAGATCGCCGAGCTGGCAAAGAAGGTGCAGAACGGCGAGGTCGACGGGATGCCAAAGGATATCGATACCCCCGGTCTGCGGGCTTTGTACAACAATCTAGGGAACAAGAAAGAGCTCGCCTTGAGCATAGACGGGACAGTGAAGAGGGTCCGGCCTGATAACTGGCGCGGGAACCGCGCAAAGGAGAACGAGATAAAAAGAGCGCTCCTCCCTTTGCTGGACGGCAATGAATCCCGAAGTAGAACGCATCTTCAAGGTGATAACGAGCAGCATAAAGAGGAGTATTGATGGCGGAGACCGTCGACCTAGGGGATTTCTCGGCTGAGGTCATCAAGAAGGACATTAAGAATGTGCATCTTAGTGTATACCCGCCTGATGGCAGGGTCAGGATATCGGCCCCCAAGTGGACGAACATCGACACAATAAGAGCGTTCGCGATCTCCAGAGCTAGGCTGGATCAGGCAGAGGCAGCGCAGGATGCTGGAGCAGGAACGCGAGACCCCGCGCGAATACCTGGACCGCGAGAGCCATTACGCTGGGTAAGCGCTATCTCCTGAAGGTAGTGGAACTCGATGCCGCGCCAATGGTGGAACTGCAGCACAATGTGCTGCTCCTTGGAGTGCGTCCCGGAACGGACATGAACAGGAAGCGTGAGGTCCTTGCCGCATGGTACACGGGAGGGGATAAGACAGGAAGCGGCACCACTGGTGGCCAAATGGGAGCCGGTGATGGGCGTCAAGGTCGAGAAGCTGTTCGTCCAGGGGATGAGGACCAAGTGGGGCAGCTGCAATCCCGGCACAGGGGCAGTCCGTCTCAACACGGAGCTCGCGAAGAAACCGCGCGAATGCCTCGAGTACTATCCTGGTCCACGAGATGGCCCATCTTTCTGGAGCCTACGCACGGCCAAAGGTTCGTGGATATCATGGACCACCTCATGCCCAACTGGCGGTTCTATCGTGACGAGCTCAACCTCTGCCGGTCAGACATGAGAATTGGTATTATTGAAAACAATATGATGCCTTGGCCCAGCTAAAGTTGATCAGATCGATATATGCGGAATCGTGGGAGGTCCCCGAAAACCGCCCCCTCACAAGCTGATATAACTCAATCTTGGAAAAGAACACTGGACAAAATGAGATCGGCGGGACTTGGAAAAGGAGATAATAAGAGATCAAAATGGTATAAAATTGAGAATTAGCTTAGATAATGTCATTATTATCTGTAATGAAACTCAGAAGGAAAGGGATATCAATAGATCTCATGATGTTCACATACTTCGTTCAATAAATATATATGCGTATTTATTGGAACAATGGACCAGATCTATAAGTATAGAACCGAAAGTGTGACTTTAAATGTTCAACCATGCGCGGCTGTCGGAATGGACGAGGCAGAGGAACATCAAGAAAGGAACTCTGGTCGGCATCCTCCTGTGGGCGGTCTGGATTGAGCGGCGATGAGCGCTCTTATCATGCTCATCACAGGCGTCGACCTATTAGCATCGCTATCATCTGACCAGCTCCTCGCATGGACGATATTCGGGCCGCTGCTCATTTTCGGTTATCATCAGGTCAGCATATGGTGGACCAAGGAAATTTGATAGATTATAAGAGATATCGTCTCAACAATCTGCAGTTGTCGGCCGCGATGTTCTTCATCTGGACGCTGGCGGACCTCCGCATTTTTCATTCTCAATGTCAACATCCCGCTGATGATGAATGTGGCTGGAGGCTTGGCAGCAGGATATCTCGCCCTGATGGCATACAACAGGGTATTGATAGTGTAGAATTTTCAGCTCATGCGGTCATAGATGCGGTCGGCGGACGACAGCTTCAAAGGACGGTCATTAAGCGGGGTCTCGGGGGCTAGGACGGTCTAGGCACTTTTTGAGAGCCGACCCCTGCTAACGGCCTTATTATTACGTCAGAATGCAACCTCATCGCCTGGCCGTTATACGAGCTACGATATGCCACCCGACCAACACAGTGACCGGACCGTACACCAGAAGGTCATGCATGGCGAATATCCCTTTACCTTGACCGGACCTGCAGCGCAGTACCGCTCCGCGATACCGGTCCTCGACGGAATACCAGGCCGTGGCCACGCCTCCTCGAAACGGTCTCTTATAAGTATCGCTCTTGTGGTACGATGCGATATATTATGTCCATTCAGCTCTTGGATTTCATGAGGCAGCCTATCCTCGGCACTAAGATATCGGTACGGTCGCCGTGAGAAGAAAAGGACCACCCTCTCTTGTTCTATTGTGAAGTTGTGAAGATGATCGGAAATTAGTTTACTGGCTTTAACGAAAACATCTTCACCATAAATAGTGGATGATGTTGGTCATTCGAACCTTTTATTTTTTAGAGACAACGGTTGCTTATATGATTCTCCATGATGCGGACCACGACCTCATGCCGATGCTGCATGGATCATCGTCCGGTCAAACACGCTCTTCGGAATTGATGTCAACCTGCATTGGCGCATGTTGGGTCCCTGCGTGCATGATCACGACAGTGGTCATTCCCCATGATCTGTTTGATAAAAGAAAGACTAGCCTAGCCAATTTCTCAGATAATTTCATTTATAGGATTTAGTAATGATTCATCTTATGGATCGGCATAGAAAAAAGGTTCGCAAACGTTCTTATGCGCTCCTGATAGTTGCGCTGATTCTACCCGGCATATTATTGTCGCTCGCATTTATCCAGTATGGCGTGGCCGTGAGATCGTCGACGGCCACCATGACGATCTCGACCATATCATTTTCAGGGATGACCTGGAATGTAAGCGGATATGCTAACTTTGCGAACACCGCTCAGCAGGTCTGGGTAGATCCTAACGGCTATCTGCATTTGGAGCTCTCGGATGTTAGCGGAACATGGAAGAATGCCGAGGTCGTCTCACAGAATGCTTGCGGGTATGGCAATTATACCTGGGTCACCCCGGGGGTCCAAGCAATAGACAAGAACATCGTCCTTGGGATGTTCCCGTTTTTGCTAACCGCGAATGACTCTAAGGAGGTGGACATCGAGCAGGCCCAATGGGGTGATAGCGCCACACCCAATTTCGAATTCTGTGTCCAGCCGGGGAACAGCAGTTATGAGGTCTTCACAGTCCCATACACAACGCTTGATACGACCTTCTCTATAAACTGGCAACCCACTTATGTCCAGTTCAGTATCGTAGAAGGCAGCACACTTATACAATCGTGGACCTGCAACCAGGCCCGCAACGCCTCAGGGGTCCATGCGATAATGAACCTGTGGCAATCCAATGGACCGCCTTCTAACGGACAGCCGGTCGAGTTAGTGTTCAAGAGCTTCGAGTTCACGCCGGACGGTACGGCTGCACAGACCTAGATGCCGATCGCAAGCTGTGTGTCAGGAGCTCCAACCTCCTTGCTGGCCGCGCCGGCAAGCGAATGGTACAAGGTCATCATATCTCCTTTTTTTTAACTCTTTAACTACAAGGCCATTTATTCATTCCTCTTAGCTCTTTACTTCAGTTCTTAGGGCAAGAGCTCACGGTACCAAAGAGCATGAACGTGGACCATCTGGATAGTTAGATAATAGACTATCAAATGACTTTAGTTTACCCACTTAGTACTATGAGGAATGACATACTGGGTTAGGTAAAGCGGTTCCTAAAGGCCTTCTCGGAGCGGGGAGTACAAAGAAACCATCAATGTCGGGCATAAAATGGTATCTGGCCAGGATGATCGGCCGACAGTTCTGTCGTCGCCCATGCTCACCACTCTGCTCCGTCGGCCGGATCGTAGGAGGCATTGGATGAAAGCAAGACACTAAGATCTTTTGATCCCCCAGGTGCGAACGAGCATATATCTCGATAAGCCGTTCGATCTCACAAGGTAGAGCGGCCTTCAGGTCCATGCCCCCGTATGGTCTGAAGGCCGCTACCTGATAAGCATAAGCAGTGGGGAAGTCAACAGCTCCAATGGGCCTCGTCAACACCTTGCGGATCGCCCATTGGAGCACATGGTAGTACATATCCTTGTTATCATCCAAGATCTGATGCGGTCGGTAGGTACTGGGGACTTTATTTTGCAGTAGAGCGCTAGCTAGAACGACTTTCGAACAGTTAACGATCCGTTCTTTCTAAATATTCTCATTTTATTAATCATTTGACTATGATAATATAAAGGAGATCGGCATACGCTTTGTAAGGGTAGTTGCTTGTCTGAGGGCGTTCAGGCCATATCATCAATATCAATCATCGCTTCGGCGGTGTGCATCTCATTAGGCATTTACGTGATGCTCGAGAACCCTCAGCTGAAAAGCTCAAGGATATTCTTCCTTCTTGCCACAATAGCAACGATGACCACCATAACGGACTTACTTGTGATCATCGCTCCGAACGAGGGCACGGCACTGATATTCGCCCATCCGCTCGTCCTCCTCTCGATACTCCTGGCCTTTACAATGCTCTACCTGACCGCCTACCTACCATACGAACGGGAGGGATCTTGGCTCATACGTCACAAGAGGGGGTTCGCGGTCCTGGCGCTCCTTATAGCCTTTGTACCGGCCTTGTTCATAAGTACGGTGGCCGAGAATCAGTATGGATGGTGGGTCCCCATGAGCTCACCTGTCATCTGGTGGTATTCCTCCATCTATGTGATCTACACTTTAGGGATCATATCAATGATCAGGTTATACCGCAAGGAGAAAAGGAAGGATGTGAAGCACAGGATAATTCCGCCGATCGCTTGCCATGACGACCCCGATCACATTCGACCTTGTCCTGACCGGGATCGTGATGGATGGCGGAACGATTCCTCCGGACCTCTCAATGGCCATCCTAGCGTCTGCTATCTTGTTCGCATATAGCATCTTCGAACAGAAGCTGTTCGTGCTCAGACCTACCAATGAGCGCGGTACCCTAAGCAGGTCAATGCCGATCATGCGGCCAGGGCAATATGTGCTCGTAGAAGCAGTTACCAAGGACCGCGCCCGTGATATGTTCGTCAACGAGCTCGCTTCCACCAGTCAAGGTCTAATGATCACCCCCATATGCCCGGACCAGATAATGGAACGATACGGTCTGAAGAGTACACCCGTGATATGGTTGACGTTGAAGCCTGGTCCGGATAGCATCGACCCATCGAGCATCAATATCCTGACGCATACCGCTTTGCAGTTCTTGAAGAAGGGCAGCGACTCGGTCGTTATGCTGGACGGCCTGGAATATCTACGATCTTTCAATAGCCAGAAGAATGTCATGAGGCTCCTTTACGAGCTCAGGGATACCACGATAGTGACTGGCTCTAAGCTCATAATCTCGGTGAACCCGGAGGGAATCGCTGAGAATGAGCTCTCATTGTTGGAACACGAACTGGAATCCATTAATGCCTAGGTCGATCAGGCGGTAACATGGACCTCACTATCATTAAATATCGTCCGCTGGCAACAACTTTCGGTGTTTGTTCATGAAATGCAGCGACTATTCAATGGAGGAATCGGAAAGATTGGCGAACGCTAGGTACGAGGAACGCCCCGGAGGCTTCTCATGCTCGTCATGTAACTACTTCGAGGAAGGGGACTGTAGGCATCCGGAGGTCCAGACAAAGGTAGTGGACAAAGGATGCTGCGTAAAATGGGAAGGAGAGAGCGAGTTCAAGGCGACCGAGTGCAAGTGAATTCTCACTCCTACCATGATCAGGTGATTGTCCCGGCAACAGCAGGTCGGGCGTGCACTATGCAAACACTTTTTCTCTGAACATATCTCGACCGTCCGATCATAGGTCGAGCTGGTCGAAGAAGTTAAGATCACTTAATGATCAATAAGATAAGGAGCATTAATATGAGAGAGGTCACTATCTGTAAACAAGGCATACCTCTTCTTGGGGACCCTTTCCCCGGGACTGAGGTCGTCACCACGCATGGCAAACTAAAACTACCAGATGACATGGCTGGAAAATGGTTCGTGCTGTTCAGCCACCCAGGGGACTTCACCCCAGTATGTACGACCGAGTTCTATGCGTTCGCAACGCGAGCGGACGAGTTCAAGGAACTCAATGCAGAGCTGATCGGCCTTTCCGTAGACCAAGTTCAGTCCCATCTGAAGTGGGTGGAGTGGATAAATGAGAACCTGCATATCGAGGTCCCGTTCCCGATAATAGCGGATGGGACCGGTGAGGTCGCCACTAAGCTAGGGATGATACACCCGGGCAAAGGTACGAACACTGTGCGCTCGGTATTCATTGTGGACGATAAAGGCATCATACGGCTCATGATCTACTACCCTCAGGAGGTCGGCCGGAGCGTGGATGAGATCCTCCGGGCCCTTGAAGCATTGCAGGTATCCGATGAATATAATGTGGCCGTTCCTGAGAACTGGCCCAACAATGAGCTTATACGGGACCAAGTGATCATAAAGGCGGCCGGGGACGAGAGGACCGCTCGGGAGCGCAAGGGGCGAGAGAACAGTTATGACTGGTGGTTCTGTTATCGGAGATTGTGACCGGTGCATTGGCTCATCTCAGGCCTTACTTGAGCCGATGGATCCTGCCAGAACGGCCATGTCATATGGAGTGGAAAATAGAATTAGTCATATGAGACGCTCTTGGCTTTTCTGACAGCAATTTAATGACTGGGCTGGCTATTTGATCTCTGGGCCTGAACGGGCGTCCGCCTGTTCTGACATATCAGGATCGATCCTGATCATTAGATATCAAGCGACTTATAACAGCATATGATGATAGGATGAGGTAGAGCGGTCATGATCACCATCATGACGAACCCACCACTTCTCCAGCTCTACCCTATCCTATGTGCTATCCGCAAGGTGTCCGAGATACTAGGATCCGTCCATTACGTAGCTGATCCTATGCGCCCCGCTTGATAGCATTATCGTTGAGGCCGACGGCATATGGGTCGCTCGATATCAAAAATGCGTCAATGAAGCAGACCATTATCCCCTAAGATCAAGAGGGTCCTAAAGCCCAAGAATGGTCATCTTAGCAATACGATGCTCGTCATGAAGGCATCAGGTACGGTAAAGTCTATCACGCTCATCGAGCCGGAGGCAGGGATGACCCTTATCACTACATTGTCATTGGGGGAAATGTCGATGTTCTGTATGTAGATCTCTAGCTCGCCGGTCTGGGTGCTGAAGAAGGTGTTGCTGTTGTTCAGTTCCATATTATCGCTGAACGACGTGCCTTTTGAAACGGACGAGACTGTTAGAGTTACCACGGTACCGCTGATACATTCCGCCGGGCTACCAGGAACAAGGCTGAGATATACATCGAGCTCGTCGATCGCATTGTTCTTGACGTCCCCCCACACATTCTCCACATTGAACCCGGCAGCAGTACCATAGATCGCCGCGGAACCGGTCTGCGTGGCCTGCTCCCTAACGGAGTTCGAGGTGCTGATCAGCACCGCTGACGCAACAGCGGCCACGAGCACCATGGCAATGAATAATATCATGGTAGCTACGCCGAGCTCTGCGTGTCTGTCCTTATTGATCTTGATAGGTCTCGTGAGTATGATGAACCAGGAGCTACATATATAATATGATCAAAATAGTTTTTGTTATCAACCTCAAGTATACCTATCGGTACAGATATCGAAATGGTGAATGTCAGGTCAATGAGCCAAATGTTCGAAGCTCATCGGTAGTCCATACAGGAGCGGACATATCCGATCTCGTAATGAGCGACGGGACCGGGGCTGACGGTAGTGTCGCGTCCCACGGTCTATATCATCTTCGTCCCGGCATCTGGCCCGAACCCCTCATTCCAGACCTCCAGCGGCGATAACGTCCAGACACCTTGCACACTCATGCCATGCTTGTCCATTCTCTCCTTTGTACCGGCCTTCTAGATCAGGTTTTGGTCGCACGAAGTATTGAGGCCGCCTAGGAACGATGCGATAGGAGGATTGCTAGGGTGGTTGTTCTTGTCATGGACAACATAGCTGAACATTATCGCTAAGTCGTAACAGCAGGTCATCCGCTAGCCGATGCTACTGGCAGCAGTACGACGAACTCAGCTCCCTTGCTTCTGCCACTAGGAAGACGGTCATCCACCGACACTTCACCAGAGAAGTCCTCGACCAGTCGCTTTACGAGGTAAAGACCGAGACCTCTGCCTGGAGTCTTGGTATTGCTCCCTCACCGACTGAGCGCTGATATCGCTTTTTGGGAAGATCATACGATAATTGATATAGTTGATTTTAACTGACTGACCGACAGTCTGTGACAAGATGCCGAGAAATATCAAGAATCCAGTGGAAAGAAGGAATGAGTTCATAGCGGTCGCCGAGGAGCTTTTTCTCGAGAATGGTTTCGAGAACACCTCGATCGATGACATAGTCATCAGGATGAATGTGGCCAAGGGCCTGTTCTATCACTATTTCGATTCGAAGGACGAACTCCTGACGGCCATCGCGGAACGCCTTCTTGACGAAATAAGATCTCGATCGTTCTGGCCATGGAGAAGAAGGGCATCACGGCCCTGGAGCGGCTCAGAGAGCTGATACCATCGAACGCTGAGATCAGCGACCGCTCCAAAATGGTGATCGCTTTGTTCCATAAGGAAAGGAATCAGGCGTTCTACCATCTGATGGAAGAAAGAGCATGCGAGTATTTTGTCCCTGCTGTCGAGAGCATCGTAGAACAGGGCATCAAGGAAGGGACCTTTCATACAGATTATCCGACCGAGACGGCCATCGCGTGGGTGGCGATGGTACGTGGCCTTAGGAAAGGTATGCCTCCCGAGTCGAGTCCTGAGGAGATCTCTCGTATGGCCGCGGCGTCGCAAGAGCTCTCTGAACGGATGTTGGGAGCGGAGCCAGGAACACTGGATGGCATCCTAGTGAACCCACTCTTGGGGACCAGGCGCAAAGATCGTCATATTATCGAAAAAGAAGCTGGACAGTGCTAAGATGTTCGGAAAGAAAGACGCTAAGGAAAATACGGAGGAGGTCCGCGAGCCTGACGGAGGCCAATATCAGAAGAGCCGGACCAGGACCTTCATAATGATCGGTCTGGCGCTGGGACTGCTCATCGCCAGCCTAGACCAGACAGTGGTGGGCACAAGCTTACCCATGATCGTTGGCGAACTGGGCGGAATGAGCTTGTTCTCGTGGCTGTTCACCGCTTACATTCTTGCTGAGGCCACGACCATACCTATTGCCGGAAAGATGTCGGACAGGTTCGGCCGGAGACCGGTCTTCTTGATCGGTATTGGCTTGTTCCTCGGCGGTTCGATAGTCGCTGGCATGTCTAATTCCATGGAAATGTTGATAGCATGTAGGTTCGTGCAAGGTCTTGGCAGCGGAGCGATAATGCCGGTCGCCATGGCGACCGTGGCGGACCTGTATGCTCCAAGTGAGCGCGGCAAGATCCAGGGAATGCTAGGTGCCACATTTGCAGTGGCAAGTGTCATTGGCCCGCTCCTAGGTGGTTTCATCGTCCAGAACATGAGCTGGCGCTGGGTGTTCTATGTGAACCTGCCGATCGGCATACTAGCGTTAGCGTTCACCGCCATGAAGTTCCCTAAGCTTCAGAAGATCGTTTCAAAGCGCATTGACATTCCAGGTATGGCAACCCTGACCACTTCGCTGACGACCTTCCTTCTGGTCCTCACATGGGGAGGGACGACCTATGCATGGGGAAGCGCGATGATCATAGGCCTTAGCTTCCTATCGGTGATGACGCTTGTGGCGTTCATCATGTTCGAGGGTAGGGCCGAGGACCCCATCCTTCCCCTGCATCTCTTCAAGGAACCCATCTTCACACTGAGCAGCGTGGGCCTCATGATAGTGGGAGTGGGCCTGTTCGGGGTGATATCTTTCCTGCCAATGTTCTTGCAGGCCGTCATAGGCATGAGCCCGACCAACAGCGGCGAGACGCTCATCCCGCTTATGATAGGTCTGATGCTCTCCGTGATAGTCAGCGGATTCCTGCTCAAACGGACCGGATACAAGGTCTGGCTGGTGGCAGGACCGCCCATTTCGGCTCTGGGACTATATCTACTATCGACCCTTAATACTGGCAGCACCCAGCTTGATGCAACGATCTTCACGTTCGTTGTCGGCCTTGGACTAGGTATGGTCATCTCCAATTACCTGGTCGCCGCTCAGAACGTCACTAGCAAGAATGACATGGGCGTTGTGACATCATCACTGACGCTGTTCCGAAGCCTAGGAGCGGCCATAGGTGTTGCTTTCCTTGGCTCGGTCGTCAACAGGCAGATGGTCGTGGAGCTAGGAAAGAACCTGCCTGCCGGCGCTTCCGCCGTACTGCCAGCGACCGATGTCAATACGCTAAGCGGTCTGCTGCTAAATCCCACTGCTGCGGCACAGATACCGACCGCCATAATCGACGCGATCCGTCTATCATTAAGCAATAGCATGACCTACATGTTCCTGTTAGCGGCGATCATCGTCCTTTGCGGGACCGTGGCCAGTGTGTTCATCAGAAGCTTACCGCTGAAGAGCGCGGATGAGTACTATGAGAAGGATCCTGAGGCGGTCATGTCGATGGGCTCGGACAAAAAGATATTGATCCCTACTGATGGAAGCAAATACAGCCGGTCAGCGATCGAGCATGCACTGGACATTGCCAAACGGTCGAACGCAGAGGTCACGGCGTTGACCGTGATGGACACCGGGAAGGTCACCTCGACCCTACGTGATCTAGCCCCGGCATCACAAACCTCATCGACGGTCAAATCGTCAGAGGCTGTGATCGACGAAGCGACCGATCTAGCAAAGATGAAGGGAGTACCGATGAGGACCGAGGTCAGGACGGGGGACCCGGCATCCGTGATCAACGAACTGTCCGGTAACTACGACCTGATAATCATGGGTACCAAGGGCCTTCACGGTTTGCCCCATCTGATCCTCGGGAGTGTAGCAGAAAAGGTCGCCAGAGGGTCCAAATGCCCGGTAATGGTCGTAAAAAATGACCAATTGGTGGATGGTCGGACCCTTCTAGATATTTCGGGGTCGAAGATCCCGTTGAAGGAGCGCTGACGAGCATCACAGGGGAGAGTCGAGCTAGATCTATGTGCTGCCCGAACTGGTGAGCAAATCGACAGGGCGACCCTAAACACTTTCTTCTATTTTTTGCTCGGACCGTAGATGTGGGTTATCACATTACCACCGGACGGAGGGAAAAGATTGGATTATCTCCGCTGAGCAACTAGTGAGCATATCTTCCTCCAAATGCTATATAGAAAATAGTGATGAAAACGTACAACGCCAAGCTTATGTAGACCGATATGTAAGCAAAAATGATCGCTAACGCATAAGACGTAGGACCGACGATAACTATCATGCTTCTATGGGTTATTATCTCCGGATGAGGTTCTTCATGGGCCAAACGTCGATGTCTGGGGTAGAACCAAAGGGAATTGTACAGTAAGGAAACTACTAGCCCGTTGATCCCGTACGCGATGATCGATATGGGTTCCTGGGGATATCGCCCGAGCAGTGCAGTGCTAAAAGGTATGAGTCCCACGCCCATTAATAACAGAATGTTTATCCACAAGATCTTGAGATCTATCCTAGCTATGTGGCTTAACGCATTTTGATGACTTATCCATAGGATACCTAGGAAAATAAAAGTAATAATGTATGCGAACAGTTCTGGAAGAAGTCCATACAGGTCGGCTTCCAATGTCGTTGATGAGTTCGCCCCTGTTATGGTAGGCACAACCAACGTTAGGACTAAGATGGTCATTACTGTGGCAAATATGCCGTCAGCAAGAGTTTCCACCCTATCCTTTCTAAAGTAAGAAGAGATATTCTCTGTCATTCTGCATGATAGGGTGGGATCTCATGGTTCATCACGATTCCCATTCACTTTACTAATTCTATCATAACGACAGCAAGAATATGATATCATTTTTCAGAATTATATATCCCGCATCTAGATATGTAGGTCATGCAAAGAATAGAAAAAATTGACAGGTCTAGATCGAGGCATATGATCAGTACTTTCTTTTGAATATAAAAATAGCGATATTATCTCAGGTCCGTCTTCGTACATGGACAATTACAGATGTCAGCATCAAGCTTGATATACTCCCTCTTCAACAACATATTTCTTGCGAGCCAGGTCCATTAGACAAGTCTGGTGAATAATATGCTATAGAATGCCACGACTATAGCAAATATGAGTGATCCCCAGACCGCACCTGTCAGGTTACCGTTCGACAGATTGAACGAAATATAATTCATCATCCCAATGTTGGTCTGCAGCGTGTGGTTCCCATAGATGTTCTGCCAATATTCACCGATCATCAATCCGGCCCATGCACTATTTATTGTGCTCGAGAGCCCGGTTATAAGGTACGGAAATGTCGCTGGAAGGATAACACGTTTCATTCGTGTAAAAAAACCGATCTCGTAGTTATGTGTTATATCCCAGAACTGCGAGGGGATCGCCTGGACCCCTACCCAGAAATCGAAGAGCACATAGTAGAAGCAACTTAGGAAGCCCAGGAGGAAGATATAGACCTCTGTATATGCGGACGGTAGAACGCTCGATAAAAACGGCAAGGAGATAATATAGAGTAAGGGAAAGTATGCAGGAGCCGGGAAAGCAGCCATGACCTGGACCATTGGTGCTAGACTAATCCTGCCCACCCTATGATGGACCGCAATGTAATATCCCAGGGATATTGCGAGAGCTAGAGCAGCTAATGTTATCAATGCGACCCGAAGATAGTCAGCACCCATCGCAAGCAATAGGTAAGGGGTAATCCCCAGAAGAGCGTTCCACTGGTTCCCGGAGACGCCGGACGCGATAAGGAATATAGAAAAGATCAGGTAGGACAGCACCGAAAAGAATAGGGCCAGAACAAGATACTTCACGAACTTCCTATACTTATGCCGCTTTTTTTCTTCACTTGTATCCATGGTCCAATCTCTCTTTAATTCGGACATCACGAACTGTTTTGGCATAGCGCTAGGCTCTGGTCGCAATGTTCGCCATTTTTTGTTCCTGAACGTTCGCCATACGCTAGGATGATGTTTGATGGGGGCCTCCGTGTCTACACCGAATCTTGCGACCCCCCATCTGCTCAAGCGAATGAAGACCAAGGTCATTCCGACGACACCGATGGCAATGAATAAAAGTGAATAAAAAACCCCGATGAGGTCCTGTTGCTCGATGAACCCCGCCAGCAAGGTCCCTATGCCAAAAGTTCGGTAGGTGGTAACACCGATGACGAAAACCTCGCTCACGGTGATGTAGAATAGAGCATCAGCGAAGCTCGCGAACAGATTGGAGGTCAGGCGAGGGATCGAATGAGGGATGTAAAGGTCCTTGAGTTTTCTGGATAAGCTGAAATTGTAGTTCTCCGAGACCTCCAAGAGATGTCCAGGAACGGTCTTGAATGCCTGATATGCTCCGATCCAGATGTTCCAGACCACAGCATCGAACACCAAAAAATCCGCCGCCATCTCGACACCTATGGGTCCACCCAGATTTTGAATGAAAATTATTAGCACTATGGGAAGAAAACTTATGACGGGGATCGACTCGAATATATTTACCAAAGGAACATAAAAGTTCTCAAAAACGTCGGCTACTTATAGCCAGGTAGGCAAGTCCCCATCCGCTCACTATCGAAAGGAACATAAGGAGCAGCACCCGGCCGAAGGTGACCAGGGTGGCAAGAGCGATGAGCCCCAGGTCCATGCATCACACCTTATGCTCACTAGGTCTTAGATCATGGAACAATTGGTCAAGATATTCCAAGTATGACGGGTCCCTTTCTGACCTTGGTCTTGGCATGTCTATCCGTCTCTCATTGGTTATGGTCGCTGGGGCGCCGTTCATAATGTAGACCCGGTCGGCCAACTGGACCACCTCATGCAGATTGTGCGACACAAGGATGACAGATCTTAGATCCGTCTCGGAATTGAAGAGCAGCTCGTATATCTCTTTTCTAAGGCCGATCGCGGTCAGCTCGTCCAAATGTACGAACGGCTCGTCCATCAGAAGGACCATGGGCGAGGCTGCGAGGGCTCGCGCGATAGCGATACGCTGTCGCATCCCTCCGCTCATCTCTTTGGGGTACATGTCCCTGGCCCCTTTGAGACCGACCATATCTAGCATGTTCTCCGATATCGATGTCGCCTCATTGTCAGGTATCTTAGCACTTCGCAATCCTAACTTCACATTATCAAGGGTGGTCATCCATGGGAAGGTCGCGATCGATTGATGGATAAGGGCGATCTTTGGCGATGGCCTATTCACTGGTCGACCCTCGAGGTACACTTGTCCTTGACCAGAAGATATCAGATGAGCAATGACCCGCAATAGGGTCGATTTACCCGTACCGGTAGGTCCGATGATGGCGACCAGTTCTTTCTTGAACACCTTTAGGTTGATGCCTTGGAAGACCACCTTGGAATCCGGATATGTGAAAGCTAGGTCCTGGCACTCAAGTTCGATATCTTCTGTCGACCTTATGGATGCCCCATCGTCATGCTGACCAAATGTGTCATCCGGTGCTCCGTTCATGGTATCAGTACCGGCCTCTATAGTATGCCCCATTTTGTCCAAGGGGCTCGTAGTTTTAATATCGTCCGATCCCGCTCGCTTTCCGACCATGATGCAACGATTACGTTCACGTTCATTGTTCTTTAATGTGAGTGTGGACCAAGCGTGAACGCGACGATATGGAACGACCATCCATTATACAGGAATACCATGCTCTCCATACAATATGGATGGAACCTTTTTAGACAACTAATGATGATAAGGAAATTGCATTAGGAAGCATTGTGTCCCGGTTGCGGGGCTGCCTGAACGGCAAATGATGCTTTCCAATGTTAGACGCGTTATTTTTCTTAGAGTCTGCGTATGGAAGGAAAAGTTTCGTTCAATGATCATGCTACTGAAAGTTCTGATGAAGAAATCGGCTAGTGAATATCGAAGATTTATTCCGAATGCTAAGTCATATGATCAGACAATATTTCTGATTCAGTAGATATGGTCGGCTGCATTCCTCTTTTTATTATATACACTAATTTCTTGCAGTGGCATTATTGATCCAACTGCTCAGAGGATATTGATCAAGATATCTGGTAAAGTCCTCAATGATTCTGTATCTTCGCGACTTTGACCCACTCAATTTATTAACCCAATTAACAATTGTTAGGGGGCAGTTAGGTCAGAATTTGCAGGAAAATGAAAAGATGAGAACAGCAACTAAGTTCGCAGTTATTGCTGGAGTCATAGGCATCATCGCTCTGGTAGGGGTAGCTAGTGCGGCCGCGGCCACAGGATATATGTCCGGTGCTCATGGCGTAAGCTCCAGCAGCAACACCGGGGAAGGAATGATGACCGGTGGCAATATGAACGGAGGAATGAATGAACGATGTGGGATGGGTCAGGACATGCAAGGCATGATGGATGGTCAAGGCCATATGTACATCATGAACGGAAATGGGCAGCAGTGCCTGAATGAGCAAGGCATGCAAGATATGACCCAGAATGTTAACGGCACCTGGAACTGTCCTATTTACTAGAACGACCAGGTCCCTTTGTTCATCAGAGCCGATCTTTATTTCCTTATCTATTTTCTTTGATCCCTCCAAGCTACATATTATGGCTTGGGGGAAGTAGGGAGGATAAAAGCTCCTTTAATTCTTTGTCTGTCATTCTTTTATTATTTGAGCAAGCAAGCGTTTTTCCGCTTTCCTTCGGTGGGCGACAAAAGCCGAGCTATGTAGGTTGAGTTTCTTTGATAATTGTTCGGAGCTTATCTTTCTTGGTACATCGTAGTATCCCAGTTTATACGCAGTGAATCAGTACGTTCTTCTGTTTCTCGGTCAACACGCTTAGCGGTGAATCTAGCGAAAATTTAGCTTCGGTCAAAAGTACCATCTTAGCGTGCAATCCTTTTTGTTGGATCTGCTCTAGGAACTGAGCTACCTGTTTCTGGCTCCCAAAAAAGGTAAGCCTGATCTTCTCTTCCCGGATCTCGAAATGCGATAGAAGGTACCCGCCTCCCGCTTCGACGATGCTTAACGCAGAAGAGCCTGTTCCAGGTCTACCCTTGACAAAGACAATGCATTTACCGTCTTTTTCTCTTTCGAGGATCTGAGCTTCTAGGATATCCCTATTGAGCAGCAGATCATCGGCGGTTGGGGCGTATTTTTCGAACTCCACCCGAAATATCCCTGCCATCTCCTCCTTGTCATGTCTTAGAAAATATATCAGTTCCATCGACCTTATGTTCTGGAACGGCCGCTCACCTATGATCTCGCATATGCTGTCCCTTGAAAGCTCCAAGACCATTTTGCGCATGACCATATTATCAGTAGCTTGGGGATTATAATTCTTGACCAAAGGCGCACATATGCGCTAGAAAGCTAATCAGCATGAATGATGCCTTGTTAACTTGGCAAGTGATCTAAATGACGGATATCATAACCGTTGAGGGCCTAGTGCTAGTATACTCTGACGGCACAAAAGCTATCGATAATATATCATTCACCATCAAGGAGGGCGAGTTCTTCGGTTTTTTAGGTCCTAACGGTGCGGGGAAGAGCACCACGATCAAGGTGCTAACGACATTGCTAAGAAAAACTTCTGGTTCTGTGAATATCGCTGGATTTAACATCGAGAAGGACCGTAGGTGAAGATCCGAAAGATCATCGGCGTCCAAAGTCAAGAGGTCATAGTCGATGATGATCTGACAGGCAGAGAGAACCTGATACTCCAGGGGCATTTTCAAAGAATGCACGGCTCAATGCTCGAGGAACGTGTGGATGAATTGCTGAAGCTCGTAGGGCTCTCCGACGTTGCCGACAAGAGATCTTCATTCTATTCAGGGGGTATGAGGAAGCGACTTGACCTGGCCTCAGCACTGGTCCACAAGCCTAAATTGCTATTCCTTGACGAACCGACCACAGGTCTGGACCCTCAGTCCAGAATAGGCATCTGGAGTTATCTGGAGAAGCTGAACAAGGAAGAAGGCATCACGATCTTCTTGACAACCCAGTATCTAGAGGAGGCGGACAAGCTCTGCCACCGTCTCTCGATCATAGATCATGGGGAGATAATCGTCAGCGGCTCTCCTGCAGAGCTAAAGCAGCAGGTCGGGGGAGAAACAATAACCATATCGCTGACGGACGAAGGTTCGAACGGTGAGGTGAAAGAAAGAGCAGCACAGATCACTAGAAGCATTCCCGGTGTATCCAAGGTCATTGTGACAGAGGGCGGAGTGGCTGCTTATGCGAAGGACGCTGGTCCACTTATTCCGGCCATAGTGCGGGTTTTTGATAATGATAAGATCCCTGTTTCCTCGATCAGCTTATCCTCCCCTACACTGGATGATGTGTTCTTGCTTCATACGGGCAGAAGGATCAGACCTCAGGAATTGAACAAAAGGCCGTCCCGCTCTGCGATGGGCCGAGGCCTTATCAGGCGGCGAGGTTGAGATGACATACGACAGTCTTTATGATGTATGGTATCTTTTTATCAGGGCAACAAAGAGGTACCTGCGCAATCCCATATTGATATTCTTTTCACTATTCCAGCCTATCATATTCTTGATACTTTTCACTCAACTTTTTTCAAAGTTCGGGGAGCTTCCGGGTTTCCCTGCCAGCAGCTATCTTCAATTCGCCGTGGGAGGGATCATTCTACAGAACGCCTTCAGCAGTGCATTGCAATCAGGTACATCTATCGTCGATGATCTTAACTCCGGGTTTCTTTCGAAGATGCTTGTTACCCCTGTCAGCAGAAGCGCTATCCTGCTTGGTCGTTTATTGAGCGATGCCTCAAGGATCATCGTACAAACGATAATACTCATCATACTGGCATACCTGCTGGGGGCAACAATAATCACTGGGTTGGCCGGTATATTGCTCATCCTCGCCACTGTTGCGTTCTTTGGCATTGCTTGGGCCGGCATTTCACTGGCGCTGGGGCTTACTACCAGAAGCGCTGAGACGGTCACAGCGTTCGGGGTCTTCTTGACCTTCCCTCTGTTGTTCATGAGCACCGCCTTGGTCCCACAGTCCTTCCTTCCCGACTGGATGCAGGACGTTTCTAATGTCAACCCGATCAGCTATGCAGCAAATGCGGTAAGGTCATTAACGAACACTGGTTTCGATTGGGGCACGATAGGTTCAGCATACCTATACATTGCTATCATCGCGGTCCTGACCCTAGGAGCTACACTTTACCAGTTCAGAAAGGTCGTGAAATAGAACGGATGTCCAGTATGGATGGGATAGTGGTCCACACGTAATGCATGGCATTTGTCGCTCATATCAATAGGTCAATAAAAATAGGTAAAACAAGCGGGCGAAGGTGACCGAAAGTACTATCCTTCGGTCTGAGCAATGGAAAGATCTGCTCTTCTCCTCATCATGCGATGGGATCTTCTGCGCATAAGTTAAAGATGCATTGGTTCACATGAAGAATAATATGAAGACCGAGGTCAGCATGAAGTTCGAGAAGGCGACAAAGAACACATTCAGATTCAATGAGGTGACCAAGGACCCATCGGGTACACCCATCATAGGCACCCTATATGTGCAGAAGTCGGCATTCCAAGGTAAGACCCCGCAAGATATCAAGGTGAACATCGAGTGGGAGTAAGAGAGGGAATCTATCGTACATTGATCAGTATGTATGCACCGGCCGCGAAGCTGGCGTCATCATCAATTTTAGTATTCATAGCATAGGTCTATTATTGAGCCAGCATGGTAGACTGTGAAGGGCATAAATATAGATATAGAACTTATCTAAATGTTCCGACATAGGACAGAGGCCCTTTTTCCCAATATCATAGTGTCCCTTTCATTTCAGTGAGCTTTTCGCTAAGCTCACGAAGCTCATTCCTTGCGTTCTTATCATATGCTTGTTGTATCGCTTGCGTCTCTTCTTTCTGATCAAAAAACCGGCCTGTGATGCCATCTAAGCCAGGAGATAAGGCGATATGTATGACCGAATCTACGCCGGATCGCACGCTGCTCTGAGCTTCTATCTTAGAATCTCTGACCATTTTAGTATCCATGAATGTCGCCGGGTGAAGACAGTTCACCGTAATGTTCTCATTTTTTAGTCGCTCGGCCAGATCGAACTGTGAACATCACTAGGGCGGCCTTGCTCTGTCGATACGCATGTATACCGCTATATTTCTTGACAAGCATGACATCGTTGAAGTCTATAGGTTCCTGACCTATGGAGGCGACGTTCATCGATCCTCGATGGCGCAGCTTTATGAATGCAAGGTAGCAGCAGGTTGGTCAAAAGGAAGGGTGCTAGATAATTGACGGAGAACCGCAATTCATACCCATCCTGGCTAAGCTCACGCTGAGATGAGGTTGGGTCGCCGAAACCTATTCCTGCATTGTTGATAAGTATATCCAGACGATCATTGTTCTTCTGGACATCCGCAGCAAGCCTTCGGACCTCAGCCAAAGAAGAAAGATCCGCTAGATAGGTTCCGATATTATCATTGCCAGCAATTTTTCGTATCTCTTTTGCCGTTTTTTCCAGCTTGGCCGGGTTCCTACCATGCAATAGAACTCTTGCTCCCTTCATAGCTAGTGCCTCTGCCGTCCCTCTCCCTAAACCATCTGTGGCGCCTGTTACCAATATTATCTGATCCTTTGTATCTTTCACGTAACTAACCTCATATATTAGGGAGGACACCCCCTATAAAAGAAATTAAATGGATGATCTGAACAACTAGAATGTCTGCTACCTACGAATGAACTCGTATGCTTGCGCCCATGTCGCGCCTAAGTTGCCTTCTGCCATTTGTTATCGTGGAGGTCTGCTCTCGGCAAGTTTTCAGTAAGCATGCCATTCTGGAAATGTCAAGAAAAAAATCTTGTTCCAGCGTTATTTCTTCGGACCGATCCTGTGCCAAACATATATAGCATTACAGTGCAGAACATTGGACCATGAGAACGCTGAACGAAGCCCCGAAGGATCAGTGGAATGTGGTGATCCCATTGCCGCGTGACGAAGAGCTTTCTAAGGAGAACATTGAGCTGCTTGCCAATGCTCCCCCGATGAATGTGACGCGTATGTTCGCCGCTTCTGAAGATATGTTCCCAGGCATTGTAGCATTGGTCAGAGCCATGTTCACCGCAAGAGATATAGATCCCAGATTGCGCGAGATGATCATCTTACGCACTGCTCACTTGCTCCATTGCAGTTATGAATGGCAAGCAAATATCATATTTGCCAAGAACTGTCGGCTTATCTGACGAGCAGATGGCATTAGTAGGCGCTGATGGGGCCGTCATTGGCCTGGATCCTATAGGCGATCTCATATGTCGAGCGACCGATGAAATTACCAAAGAGGCGGTCATAAGCGACGATACTCTTGCCGAGCTCAAGAGCCATTTCGGCTCCAAGATAGCTTTGAAATATATCGTGGAGATGTCCTGGTTCAATATGCTTAGTCGTTTTATCCTCTCCACGCGGGTACCGCTAGAGACAGATACCGAAATGCTGGAAGGTCGGACGTCCCCCCTATAATATCAGGGCAATATGTCCGTTATCAACCCTGCTCAAGAGCTTTTTGGCGCGTTCTTCACCATATACTTCGCCCTCAGTATCGACAGGGCGAACGAGGAATATCGGCCATATGACACATACGCCGCTTGGAAAGGCAGTTTCCATGCAATACGACGTTTGCTAGCAGCCTGGATCATCCTAACTTTTCTGCCATTGCTGCAATTCGCTGTGACCATAAGCCTACTGAACGGGGTGAACCTGTCCTTCGACCTGACATTCACGGACGTGCTGGTGCTTGTCGTGATCGGTTTCCTTTCATTCTTTCAGTTCGGATACTATCGTATCTTTGAGGCGATGATCAATCTTAGACCAGCGGCTTTCTTCCCCGACAATGAGCGAGAGGAGTTCCTCAACAAGGAAAGGCAAGAGTTCTGGTCCCATTTTATTCCGGGCATCATGTATGTGATAGCATCATCCTTACTTCTGCTCTTGATATTGTTTGTCCAGAATCCCTAAGACCTTGACAAGTGGTCTTTTTTCTTTATTATGTGCTGATGGTCCGGTCTTTGCTTATGGGATAATGCAGCGGCAAGGACATTCTGCGACAGGTCCGAGCATGAACCAGCTTTGCAGGACGTCCTATGTATAGGAACCATGACCTGTTCCTTCAATGGTCCAACGGTCTTGCTCACCTCGCTACTTACATCCAGTTGTTTGACCAATCCCTTTAATCTTCTTCCCATCTGCTCGATCAGACCTACGACCAGCGCATTACCCATACAGAAATATCTCCAATGTTCTGGCATACCTTCGGTCCAATCATCATCGAACCCGTTAAGCCTCTCTGCCTCTTTTGGCGTCAGTACGCGGTAAGAATTTTCACTTTCATTGACCGGGATGATATGGCACATGCGGTTCGGACGTCTGTTCCCCTCGCATGTGAGCATCGTCCTCGATGGTCCATCGAGATGATCTGGGAATGGAATGCTCCCTTCATCATAATGATACAAATGTCCATTCTTGTGCTGGCGCGCCTCATTTTTGGCACCTTTGCAATATCTCCATGTCTTTCTGAATTCCTCAGTACCTCGGTCCTTCTCATCCCCTATCCATTCTGAAGGTATCAGGTACTTCTCATCGAAGTCCGTCTGAAGTATACTTCTTAAAGTACCTCTTCCGTTGCTCTTATCCCATGTAAAGGATGGGGTGACCTTTAGGGTAAAGATTCGCCCACCCCTCATAAATCCTGAGTTCTGGAAGGGGAACTCGAAATCGTCGGTCATCTTGACCAGGTCAGGCCACAGATCTTTGGATTCGCCCCTTTCACCTCGTGCAGCTTTACATGGAAATTCCTTCGCAAAGAAACCGCTGTTTGTCAGGATCTTCTTGTCTGATACTTCTGAGTGCAGACAATCTATGGCATCATTAGCGTTGGTGGCAAATATGAACGTCCTTCTACGCTTCTGGGAATAACCATATTCTGCGGCATTTATTACTCTCCACTCCACAGCATAACCAAGATTGTTCAGAGATGCAAGGATGATGCCAAAATCCCTGCCCCTTTGTTTCGATGGGGATTTAAGCAGTCTATCAACATTCTCAAGGATAACATAAGGGATGGGCGTTCCTCGGTCAATATTGTCTTTTAGGATCCTTTCTATATGCCACCACAGGACGCCTTTCTTACCCTCTATACCATGAGCATTTGAAGTAGCAACACTGTAGTCCTGACAAGGGAGACCGCCAACTAGCAGTGTTGCTGGAGGGATATCCTTTGTTTCTACCTTTGATATGTCCTCATTGACACATTTCGTGCCATCACCTTCGAAATGTGCCCTATAACATTCGAAGGCATACTGTTGCTTCTTTCCAGGCTCCCATTGATTCTGCCCAGACGACCTTCCATCCGCTCTTGCCAAGCCCAAGGTGAAAGCCTCCCACACCTGCGAACAGCTCACAAACAGTAAGGTCTTCCTGTTTCATTGGACCACCTGAACGCCAGCCCCATATTTTACCTAATGAGGTATATGTGATAATGAATGCAGAGCCTTGTCCTGCATCAGGTCGTTCTGAAATATACTTCCCATTAGGCCAGGAACGAAACACTGCTTTATAGACCATATTTTGTAGGTAAGCTGCCCCATTTTCTCGCTAGTGGACCATATATATGTGATCGGAATATGCAATTTCTGTCCCAAATGCAGTGCAGTTAACTGTAATTAGGGCTATAGCAAAAGGTCGCTTGGTCGTGGAAAGGCTGTTCCTACATCGTAGGCCATGAAAATTGATCGATGGAGCACCTTGATGATCGCCGGGATTTCATCAGTGATCGATCCTTAGAGGTAAGGAAGCGCGAACGGCAGACCAAAAATAAGGTCCTTAGTAAAAGTCTAAAGGCCGCTATGTTGGTCCAGTCCATGCATGGTCCAGTATTCTGGGCATTCAGCGACCCATAAAGGACGGCCGCAGGAGCCATATCCGAGCTTTTCAGGATATCTTGGATCAAGCTACATCCATCTAGAATAGAGCATACATGATCTTTCAGCCATCAGTGGACCGATCTTTTATGGTGAGGCCCCTGGATACTTATATGATAGATGTACCACCTTGTCAATCCTCAGTTCTTCGGCTCATTATCATTGTTCTGTAGACCGCTGCAGCAATAATGCCGCCGATGAGCGGCATGACGATGAATAACCATAGCTGTTCAAGCGCTGCTCCACCAGCTACAACAGCAGGCCCAAAACTTCTTGCTGGATTAACCGAGCCTCCACTTACCGGCATTCCTACAAGCATAACGAATGTAAGGGTCAATCCGATCGCTAGACCAGCTAGATCCTTGTCCCTCTTCTTGTCTGTGGTAGACAGCACGACCAGGACAAGGATGAACGTCGAAGATCGCCTCTACTACGGCAGCTGCTTCTACATTATATCCGTCGAGAGAGTGGGACCCATATCCAGTTGAGCCTAGACCCTGTGAGAGATTATAGCCTCCGGGAGCCCCGATCGCGATAGAATATATGATCAACGCAGCAACAGTGGCCCCTAGCAGTTGGGCGACGATATAGCCAACAATATCCTTAGATCTCATTCCTCTCGACGCAGCGATGCCCAATGTGACAGCTGGATTGACATGACAGCCAGATATCGGCCCTATTGTATAGTAAAGGCCTATGAGCGCCAGACCAAATGCTACAGATACTCCAACAACGCCGATGCTACCAAAGGATATCACGACGCTTCCAACGCCCACGAGGACTAGAATGAATGTGCCCAGGAATTCTGCTAAGTAAGCCTTATTCATATCGATAATGCTTTGAGCTCATTCTTTTTAATAATTTGTTCACTAGAAGCCCGCGAAAGCTGCATGGTAAAGTGAGCATACCAATGCAATCTAGCGCATACTTGTCGGAATCTTCGATAGAGTTACGGAAGGTATGGCCGGAGCAGCCTGAACTTCTGTCTATGTGGACAGGCGACCGCTATGTGCACAGCGAGTACATCGCAGGCCGCATTGTTTATGCGATGATCGTCTCAGGAGGGATCTGGTTCGTTCACTCCTGCCGCACTTTTTTAGCAGGACATTATCAAGAGATCGTAATGGACCATGCATACGATACTTTACTTATATAAGGAAATAGATATCCTCTTATTGGATTATACATCCAACAGTAAGAACTCAATGGATAGTCTACTGTCAGTTTATCCTAGCCAGGTCGTTGTTGGCCGGCCATATGATAGGAAGATAAGAAGGATGTATCGCTATATCAGATACATCTGCTTTGGAAGGAAATGGATCGAACGGGACCGGAATGAAAGAAAGAATGATGATCACAGGTCCGAAAAAGAAGGTGTTGAACTATGGTCTATAAGAAAATACTGCTGCCGACCGATGGTAGCGAGAATAATAAGGTAGCTATCGAACATGCGATCGACCTTGCGAAAGGGATCGATGCTGACGTCACCGCTCTTGCAGTCTTGGACAAGCCTTTCTTGACTGATCTGGCCGAGAGCATCCCCCTGCCGGAATTCTCCCCCGAGCTGGATGAAATGACCAAAAGGTGGGTCGAATATGCGGTCACCGAAGGGAAGAAGAAAGGGGTCCGCATCACTGGGAAGGTCGTTTATGGGCATCCTGCTGATGAGATCATCAAGATATCCAAGGACTATGACCTGATCGTCATGGGTTCACTGGGCCGTACAGGCGTGTCTCATCTTCTCATGGGAAGCGTTGCAGAGAAGGTCGTCAGGTTCGCCTACTGTCCTGTGCTTGTGGTCAGAAAACCCCAAAATAGCTAAACCTTTTCCCGCTATGGGGCGGCAATGACCAATAGCTTATTGCCCAAGTTCTCAATGGAACAAAGTAGTCTTGATCTACTTGGACCGTAATTTTGTAGTTCGATATCTGACTTGTTCCCGCCTCTAAAGAAAGATGGACAGCTCTTTACAGTGCTATTTCCTCATTCTCTATTGTCAGCTGTTCTTAGGAAAAGATCTAGAACAGTGATATGATCCCAAGCAGCCCACCGATAGCGATGCACGCTGACATGGTCCAGTACATCGCTCTCCATCGACGGCCATATTCGTACCCGTTCATCACGTCCTTCCTGGAGACAAGTCGTCCTAGCAGGAACAATGAAGGTAGTACGATGATCGTGTACACGACCATCAGGCTTAGCATTATGGATATGTAGTTGGTCGAGATCATGACGAGCAGTACGGCAGGAAGGCTCTCGAACATATAGATCCATAGGAACGCCCTTCTTGACCTGATGTTAAGCGCTTCCAGCACGCCCCACACCGACCCCAACGATATTACCACCAGAGCTAGGAACCCTGCAGAGATGAAACCGATGCCCATCAATAGGTATGCATTACCTCCGAACAGTGCCAGCGCATCAGGTAGGTTGGACAAGCCAAGACCGTTCTGGCTTACAAGGTTCAGACCTATGAGCACAGTGATGACCATGAGCAGTTCCGATACGATGGCTCCAGCAAGGGTCTCTAAGCGCTCAGCCCTCATCGTTTCTGGTCTCTTGCTCCTTCTGGCGTTGGCGCCAGATTGGAAATATAGCATCCATGGCATTATTACGGCCCCTATGCTCGCGGCCAAAAGATAATCGAATGACGGAATGCCATAAGGCTGGACTGGCGAAAGGCCTGTGAAGACCAGGTCATGGACGTTGAACGGGAACACGAACAACTGTTAGCACCAGTCCGGCAACAAGGATGAAGCTTATCGGGAGAAGTATCGCTTCCGCTTTTCTGTACTGTCTTCCGACGACTATGGCTGTGTGGACAGCATATACGATGACCAGCCCAGGCAGTACGGGCAGGCCAAGGAGGTAAAGGCCAAGGCCTATGCCTGCGTACTCTGCTACATACTCGAGGAAATCCCCTATCGCCATCGGGACCGCTGCGATAGCCGCTACCTTCTTGCCGAAGAACTTGTGCGTAGCTTCGCCTAGACCGTAACCGGACGCGATCCCCAGCCGACCCGCTGCATCCTGGATGAAGAATAATGGGACCGTGAGCAAGAGCATTACGAAGATCATTCTATAGCCCCAGACCGACCCCGCCTGCAGGCCGGTCACGATCGAGGCAATGTCCACGTCGGCTATCATGACCAACCAGGCCGGCCCGATGTTCTTCATTATCTTCCTTATCGAGAAGCTCATCGGTCATTCCCCCGGCCATGATAGTCCATAACGATCAAGTTGATCACATCAATGGCTACGGATGATGATACCATACCAACGGACCGTTCAGATGGCCTTTGAATCTTGTCTGGGTAAAAAGGGCTGTTCACCATCTTTAGTTCGTGAAGGATCGTGGCATGTTCGACTTTTTTATCCTGGGCAGTATTGTTATGAACTGAATCGGAACACACCTCAGACCATGCGTACGACATCAGATCACGAATTCCGTTTAGGGCTCCCCAGTATATCAATTTTAGGGATACCTAAATCTTATTATCTGATAGTTTGTGTAATTTGTCGATAGGAACGCAGCACATGCAATAGCAAAGGAATGATCTGAGCACAAGGGCAGATAATGAACGGATACTGGGGTTTTAGTTCCTGCTCGATAGCCGCTATTCCATATCTACGAGATCAGATGATCGGTCATACAGGCAGATATATGAGCATGCTTAGCTGTCAAAAGTAAAAAAGAGATAATAATAAAGAGTTTGAGGGAGAGCTTAGGTGGGGGATCAAATTCCTTTTTGGCGTTATCCCCTTCAACTACCCTATGCACCTCCGATACCTCCGATCGGAGGTGGATTGTTCGATCCCCCTAGGAATTTATCGTTATCGAACATCTCCTCGTACTTTTTATGACGGTAGTACCACATCGCTATCAGCCATGATGATACGAACATTGCTACTATGAAGAACCCTAGCACCTCGAAGTCCAGGGCCTGCAGCCATCCCCAGAACCCTGAGTTCCAGCCGAGCTCTGCTGCAAAGCATTGCGTCAGCTCTACGCCTCCGATGGCGAACGCTACCATGACCGACATTATGGTTATCGTCAGGTTATAGTACACTTTGCGTATCGGATGCTGGAACGCCCAGCCGTAAGCGAGCCGCATCGATATGCCGTCCGACATATCGGTGAATATCATCCCGCATGCGAAGCATAGCGGAAGTGTCATTATCGCCCATACCGGGACGATGCCTGTGACGCCCACGCCGACAGCCAGTCCAATGGTCATTGTTTCAGTGGCAGTATCGAAGCCAAGACCGAACAATAGGCCCACAATGATCATCTTGTACGGCTTGTCCACTAGCTTGAAGAGCCACTTGAAGTGCGTGTTCATGAACCCTTTCTTGTCCAGCTCCTCGCTGAGCTGGGACTGGTTTATGGTACCGGCTTTCAGGCCCTTGAACACTCTGTATATGTCCCTGACGATGATAAGATTGATGGTCGCGATGAGGAACAGGAATATACCGGAGACCAATGTGCTGATGGTATCGGTCATGAACTGTACATCGCCCCTCAGGAAGAACTGGGCCGCGAATATTATAGAAATGACCATCAGGCCGACAGTGATCGCATGCCCGATCGAGAACCACATGCCTACGGTCAACGGCCGCTTCTCCTCTTGTAACAGCTTACGCGTAGTATTATCGATGGCAGCGATATGGTCCGCGTCAACGCCATGACGGAGACCGAGTATGAAACATACGATGGCCAGCCCGCCTAGCGCAAGGTACATGACACCTACTTCGACCGCCAAAATGAACGATATCACGGTGATGACCGCCAGGATACCGTACATGAGACCTACCTTCACCTTCTCCCCCTGGTTCAGGCTGATTATCTTTTCCTTTGCTCCGATCCCTCTTACTTTCTTCTCTTGCTCGGTTGGTGCATCAGGTATAGTGATACCTCCTTTTCTCTCCCTTACTAATTGGCCGGCCAACAACGACCTCGCCAGCGAACGTGAATCCAACAATTGTATGTAGTTGGATGTATTATCCAATGAAGTAAGGGATAACACGAATATAAAGATTATTGTAACGATAGTCAGATGCGACTTATTTTTAAGAAAATATGCCATATTAACTGATATACATGAATTACTGATTGTAAGCAAGTTCGTTCGAACATAAACTGGTCAAGATCCACTTTTAGAGATCTATGGATAAGCGATGTAATTATCCAGGCAAAAATGATTTAGTTATCGTCGACAGGCGACCTGCATGCTTGTCGGGCGGAACTTCAAGCATCTTGAATGGGTAAAAGAGACTCTCGCCGAAATAGCGGAGTAATTAAATGAAGCATCTGGAGTGTACAATTTAAATGATCGGAGCTTAGGTCCATTGACCGCGACATCAATTCATCCATTCTCGAGGGCTGTGCAAGAAGATCTATAGATCAAGATGCACAATAGTGCTCTAAGACCAAGGAAGCCGCGGCGGGGCCATGGTCCTTGACAAGGACGGACCGCCGCTCGCAAGGCCCTGAAATGACAGTAAGAGGACCATGCGATAGGCTATGCGGACATCTCTTAGACCGAATGAGATTTTAGGAGAGGTCTTATCATCCGATATCCTAGGCTACTTAACAATAGTTACCTTATAGATAAATCCTATTATTAGATGTAGTTCCTAGAATACGAACTGAGCTAGATTACCATATGACTAAGTCTTTGACCGCTCTTGGGAACCAACACGAACGGTCTCTCTTTGCATATGTTCTATACAAGAGTATTATGTGAAATAAGAAAGATGAGACAACATTGCCTAAAGAATGAAGAAGAACTATTACTTATCAAGATCGCCACTTAAGATGATCTTCGTATGAATGTCAAACGAAATGCTTTTATTCAATACCGCGTTTTTATAATAGGGAGATATGATGCTTGAAATTATAGATCTATCCGTCGAAGTTGGGGAAAGACGGGTGTTGAAGGATATTAATCTCACAGTTCCAACAGGATCGACAAGTGTTCTGTTCGGTCCTAATGGTTCAGGAAAATCGACATTATTGGCGACGATCATGGGCCTTGGTGGCTATAAGGTAGTAACTGGTAAGATCTTGTTAAATGGGGAGAACATTACGGACATCCCTGTGAACGAGAGGGCAAAAAAAGGGATAGGCATGATGTCACAGCGTCCTCCGAACATCGTAGGCGTCCCATTAAGGACGATGCTAAAAGTGGTCTCTAAAGGAGGTTCTGACCCTGAGTCCTTTGCAGGCACTCTAGGGATGGATCGTTTCCTTGACAGAGATGTCAACGTTGGGTTCTCTGGCGGCGAGATCAAAGATCAGAACTTCTTCAGCTGGCAGCCCAGAACCCATGTGTTTATCTTTTGGATGAGCCGGAGTCCGGTGTGGATATAGAAAGTATAGAGAAGGTCGGCGGAATGATACATGACTTTCTCACTAGCGGGGCATCATGCGCAGGGAAAAGGGCCATGGAAGGAAAGAGCGCATTGGTCATAACGCATACAGGGCAGATATTGGACTATATCGAAGCAGACAGAGGATACGTCCTATGCAATGGCACGATATCATGTGCTGGCAATCCAAGAGAATTATTGAAGGAGATACGCAGTAAGGGGTACGAGGAGTGTGTGAAATGCAGGTTGGTCAAGATGTCTTAAGAAAGAGAGCAGAAGAAGCACTCCAGAAAAAGGCCAAGTTCGGCGAGGACATCGACCTTTCTAAATATAAGGAAGGGGCCGTGGACATGCCGACATCTAAAAGGCTTGACCAGCTTGATGACGATATACAGCAAACATTGCTTCAGGCAGGCGTGGTCCCTTCAGAGGAAGGTAGAGATGGTTCATTAGTGGTGTTGGATAATACCATAGTTACAAAGTCTAAGATAGGTAAAGGCTTTGAGCTGATGGGCACACAGGATGCTCTAAATAAATACGATTGGTTGAAAGAATACTCCTGGAATGCAGTACAGATCGATGCAGATAAGTACACTGCGACCACTTTTCTAGAGAATGCGAACGGATATTTCATCAGAGCCTTGCCCGGTGAGAAAGTAAAGCTTCCCATCCAGACATGCCTGATGGTCGCTCACAACAATACCGCACAAACTATCCACAACATTATCATCGTAGAAGAGGGCGCCTCAATGGAAGTAGTAACAGGATGTACTACCAAGGCGGGAGTCGAGTCCGCCATACATATGGGCATATCAGAGTTCTATGTTAAAAAAGGCGGTAAACTTACCTTCACGATGATACACAATTGGGCAGACCAGGTCGGGGTAAGACCAAGGACAGGGATAATCGTAGAGGAAAACGGTGTGTTCATCAATAATTATGTGATCCTCAAAAAGGTAAGGTCTGTGCAGACGTACCCGACAGCAAGGCTTGTTGGTAAAGATGCGATAGCTCAGTTCAATACTGTGGCAGTCGCACAGCCTGGATCTGAGCTCGATCTGGGATCGAGAGCAATACTTTCCGCCCCAGGCTCAAAAGCAGAGATAATATCCAGGTCCATAACCACTGGCGGTATGGTGATCAACAGGGGTACGCTAGTGGGGGAGGCACCAGGTATCAAGGCGCATCTGGAATGCAGGGGGCTCATCCTAGGGAACAAAGGCGTTAACATCGCTATACCTGAACTTGAGGCCCGTGTTCCAGATGTAGAGATGACGCATGAAGCATCCCTTGGAAAGATCTGCGCGAGATCAGATAGAGTACATTATGTCGCGTGGTCTGTCCGAAGATGAGGCCGTGGGTATGATCGTTAGAGGGTTCTTAGAGGTTGGTATAAAGGGGATACCTAAAGATCTCAAGGATGAGATAGATAAAACGATCGCCCAAGCGGAGCTCGCGAAAGGATAGATGGGTGAGACTACCCCGCCCTTCTGGGGCGGGGCCTATCGTTCCATCCGTGTGAGAGGCGGACCGATCACGGATAGCTGTAAATGTCGGCCGTCCCGATCCTAGTTCCAATTAATTGTTCTAGACATGCCTTCCGTAGCTTTCGAAGATCTCGAGTTACCATGCACTCCGCTGAGCATCCGTATGCTCGCTCTTATTCCCCAGCTTGCACAGGAAGTCTTCTTGTTCGCAAGAATTCAACATCTTCCATTTTTCTATGGATGAGCTCAGAATGATATCCACGATCTGTAGCGCAGGTTTGCATGAGCTTTAGGCATCTGTCCGCGTATCAGCGTCGGCGAGAGAGATGTGAAGGAAGAAACATCTTCATGGGCATGTGGATAGGGGACCGAGATCATTTCATCTCGTCATCTGATATATCGGTGGTCTACATATTATTTGAGCTGGTACATCCTTTTTCGATCGACCTTGCATTGATACGACTGAAAAGATTAATAAGTGGTCTATACTTCGGGAAGGCTCACAGATGGAGGCACTCTCATGCGTACAACAGGTGATCAAGATGAAGTTTGTATCCTCGAAGCGATTCGCATTGCAAATGAACATAGAGTAGATCTTGCCGAATCCTTAGTAGATAATTCTGTATTGACAATAATGGCAGCAACAGCGAGAAGAGAGCTAACAGTAAGGGAAATATCGTCCATAACCTCGATACCGCTCGCTACATGCTATAAATTGGTAGAAAAGATGGCGTCCATTGGCTTACTCGCAGAGACCGGAAAAGTAAGGACATCCACGAGAGGAAAAGCATCCATGTACACGTCGTCATTAAAGTCATTCGCAGTAGATCTCGGTAATGGGAATATAGACCTCAACGTTGTATGGAAGAACGGTCAAACGATGGAAGTCAA
This sequence comes from Methanomassiliicoccaceae archaeon, assembly GCA_963726655.1. GTDB lineage: Archaea > Thermoplasmatota > Thermoplasmata > Methanomassiliicoccales > Methanomassiliicoccaceae > CAVSDP01. Next base: position 61,343 of record CAVSDP010000051.1, on the reverse strand, counting down.
CAGGGACGTTTGCACCGTTGTTGTACATAACGATATGCCTGCTATTACGGACCCGAACGCAGTCGCTGCAAAGTAGACTTCACAAAATCCCTTTATCTTCCCTTTTTATATCATATTCAGATGTGCTATGCCGTCTGATGTGACGTTGACCGCTACGTCCTTTTCTGTCCATAGATCTGCGGCAAATATGATAATCGAAGCCTTGGCGTCAGGTTCTCGTCCTAGTGATGGACGTCAGAGCCAGGTACTCATCTTTTGTTTCCCTGGCTGTCCTATCCCAAGAGAACTCTTTTGACCTCTCATAACCTCGCATTATGAGCTTCTTCTTTGAACCCTCATCATATATCACGCTATCAATAGCTTCTTCGATCGATACCCCATCCTTTGGATCAAAATAGACGGCTGCATCACCACCAAGTTCGGGCAGGGAAGATGCTCTGCTCAATATGCATGGGCATCCGCAAGAGAACGCTTCTATGACCGGAATACCAAAGCCCTCGTACAATGAAGGGAAAATGAATGCTTGAGCGTTAGAATATAATCTGCTCAGCTCAGCATCATCGGTGAACATCTGAACAGTATGGTTTAGAATTCCAAGACGCGACAGTAGGATTTTTTCTTTTTTAGTTAGTTCACCACCGCCAACACAAACCAGGTAAAGCTCTTTATCGCGGCGCATGATATTTGCCATTGATTCTGCGAACAAAATGAAATTCTTATATGCTGAACGACCACCAACAAATAACACATATTTATTTGGAACATTCCCAGGCATATTGAGATCAATGGCAGTACATGAATCTAAGGAGCCACCCAGCCAAATAACTCTGATATTGCTAGGATCCAGGTCGTAGAACTTGACCAGATCTTTTTTGGTATTCTCAGAGACTGTCGTTATGCGGGTCGCCTTTTCGATCAATGATCGTTTCCAAGCGTGTATCTTAGAATCAGGGTCAAAAAATTCTGGATATAATTCATATGTAAGATCATGGATCAATAAATAGAATGGCTTATTGCCAAGATCGTTCAGAAAATATGGATCATAATAGGTCGGATGGAAAACATCGAACCCCTTTTTTTGCAACGCTTTTCTTCCGATCTTCATGTTCGAACGGTAGGTAATATCTATCCCGGTCAATCGAGATATGGCGTTCTCAGCAGCCTTTTTGAACGCACCAGCTCGCAGTGCATCCCTTCGATATATCTCGGTTTTTTTAATATTAGCGTTCCTGCAATCCCCTATTGCCAGCATAAGTTCTAGCTCAGGGTCTCCATGTAGCCTATTTAGAAGTTCTGTATAATATCTGGATATGCCACCATAACGCTGAAGTGAAAAGATCTGATGATCATATAATATCGTGCTGGTGGGCATTGATATGTATATCTTGTTCAGCGGTTATATCCTTTGGTAAGCGGAAATAAGCTGTAAATCAGGCTCCAAGCTGGCTTATCGACGAGGGACGTCTTCTACCTCAAATTCATTCCCGTCCGTATCTAAGAACTTCGCAGTAAGTTTTCCATTTTTAGTTCTTTCTGGTTTTTTAGTGAACTCAACACCCTCATCGATCAAGGTTTTATGAAGGTCATATACCGAATCCGTCTTTAGGAATGATACTGTTCTGCGACCCTTTTTTAATGGATGATCATCCGAGGGTACGAATATTTTGATGCGGCCTGAGCCAGATAACTCCAACAAAGCCGTGTTGTTCTGAGGATCGTTATCTATTATCTTCGATCGCAGTATTGTAACATAGAAATCTAAGGCCCTTTTAATATCTGACACTGGAATAAGAATATCTTCTTTAGTTGAGATGTTCCAATGTTCATCCCTAGGAACATCTCTCGACATAGGATTGCCAATAGGCACAGTATTGAAGTGCCTAAAGGAATATTAACAATTTATGTCAAGATGATCTTTATTCATGGTAATCTTCTTAGATAATTCATCGACTTGAATGTTTGTTGATGCGTTGATTGCCAGATATCTCGATCATCGCTATGCTCGCCCTTGTCCCTTAACTTTGGAATGGCATTTCTAGCTCGCATACGTTAAAAGAGAAGTTTAATTTAAAAAATATGAAGCTCGATGTTCGAGTGAGCTATCAATATATCAGTATCTAACACGACCAAATGCCCTTAAAAAATAATCTAAGAAATAATCGTTTGTTACTTTTATCATATGGTAGGTATCCCCTTCGTACCATCTTCTGATCTTATAATCTTTTATATTCATATCAATATTTTCATTTTTTAAGAGATCAATAGCCTCTTTTGTTAGCTTACCTCTGACACTGGCATTTATGTATTTTATCGGTGTGTCATCATTCTTCGTAAGGCAGCAGTAATCTTCATCGGAGTAACATGAGAGCTTGGAATTTACCATTTCAAAATTCCAGATCGAAGTTGAGTTCTTAAGTAACCTTGATAATGTAGATCCATTCCAAATTGATGCTTGTAAATTAACTCGATATGGCATCCCCTTTGGAATGCTTGATAGTAGGCTAGACTTATTCTTTTTTCTTATTTGATTACCCAGCTTACTCAAAGGCATTAACTCAACATACGCTGCCTTTTTAGATACATACTGTTCTACAATATCCTCAAAAACTTGTGTCCTTATTGGTCCTGTAATAAAAAAATCATCCAATAACAAAATAATATTTTGCTCAGGTATCTGGATCAATGCATTTTCAAGATTACGGGACCAATTAATATCTTCTCCGGTCATGATGCATTTTACCCGGTCATCGGGATATTCTTCGTTATTTGTTATTAGATATACGGGATATTTGCAGTCCGGCCAGTACTTAAAAAGTAGGGTGAAGAATGGATGCCACATCTTTTCCGCACCATCATAGCTTGGGACGATTATCGCAAAATCGCTTTTCATATTATTATTAACCATGAGTACTTTGTTAAATCAGCTATATAATAAGTTCCGCCATAAAATTGGGAACAGGCCGTTAATTTCTTGCAATTGATGGCCATGATCGATATTAGATCCGTGTCATATGATGGCTTGCTATCTGAAAAGGTGTTCGGTCAGCAATTGCTGGATATATCCCAGTATCTTTCAAACAATAATGATTGAATAGGATCCATGGGACTCTCAGATACCATATTCTGGGGATAACTTCCGTACTGACTTGCGAACGTATGCTAAATGTGCTTTGCTAGACACCACGCTGATAGGATCATGGATGACCTAGACCGATATACTAAAAGGAGATGAGCGTCAGTTCGACATCCCAATACTCTTCATAATATTCAACTGGCCTAACCTAGCGTCAAAAGTCCTAAGTCAAATAAAAAGGGTAAGGCCAAAGAGATCATATGTAGCCGCTGATGGTCCAAGAATGGATCTCCTCGAGGATATGGAACTTTGAGGTAAGACCCGTCAGATAACGGAGAGTATTGATTGGCCATGTGATGTCAATACTTTATTCAAAAACAATAATCTAGGCTGCATTGAGGCAGTTTCTTCTGCTATCCCATGGTTCTCGACAAGGAAGAGATGGGCGTATTACTGGAGGACAACTGCTATCCGAACCCCTAGTTATTCGATTTTTGCAAGGAGCTTCTCATCAAGTATAAAAATGACGGCCGTGTCATGTTGGCCTCCGGTAGTAGATATCTCATTGGAGAAAATTTCCAATATGATTACTTCTTCTTCGTACTACTGCTCAGTATGGGGATGGGCTAGCTGGAGAAGAGCATGGAAGCTTTTCGATATATCAATGAACGAATGGCCGACCAAGAAGGATATCCTCGATGATAAATTCAAGGATAAGAATACATCAAAGTTCGTAAGGACCAATCTCGAAAAGGGATATGTGAAAGATACTAGAACTTGGGATGGGCAGTGGTCGTTCTCATGCATGTTGTATAATGGCATGTCTGCGACCAGCAGTAAGAACTTAGTATCGAACATCGGGTCGATCGGGACGCATAAGCTCAATAAACGAAAGGCAATGATAAAGAATATGCCAACGGAGCCAGCTCATTTCCTAATATATCATCCGCCATTGGTGATGGCAGACAAAGAAGCAGATGATAAGATGCTGCACACGTTCATGAAATGCTCTAGGGCGAAAATGAATGATGGGTTCTATAATATTTACAGGCGAGTGGTGAATAAATGATCTATTTAGGCGAGATCAACGTCCTGTGACCTTAGCAGCCATTTTAAAAAACCTAGGGCCAAATGGTATTATAAGTCTTACAACCAAGTAATTCCACTTGAACTCAAGGGCCAATGCTTTTTTTGAACTTTCTTTGGCTTCCTTCTTCATTCCCAATTTTAAATAGCTGGCAGCTCTGCGATGATAGTTATATCCAAGGGTCTCGTTGTTCATTTCTGAGATATGTTTATAGAAAACCACTTCCCACGCCTTTAAGGCTTTGAGGTCAGTATAATAATCGTCCGGGGTGTAGGACCTTATGTTGTATGTGGCTAATGGTTCCTCGATATAATCGAATTTGCTCACTTTGCCCATTCTGACCCACATGTCCCAATCCTCAGCCATTTCGAGGGACTCGTCGAAAGGCCCGGCTATACTTAGATATTTTTTCTTAACAAGGACAGAGACTGTCATGATGAATCCACGTTGCATGATATTTTGAGACGCGTCACCGCGGAACTTAGGTATGTCAACACTGATAAGATGTCCATCTACGCAACTCACTCTTTTACAGCCACAATATATAAGGCCAATATCATCTGGCGAACTTATCATCAATCCCACTTGTTTATCGAGTTTGGTACGGTCCCACCTATCGTCATCATCTATGAATGCTATCAGTTCACCGTTAGAAGCCTTAATGCCTTCATTCCTGGCATGACTCACATCTCTAAAATTTGGTTTTTTAGGTGAAAAAATATACCTGATCCGTTGATCATCGATATTTGCTATAATATCCTTAGATGAAGCATCCTCAGAGGAATCGACGACTATTATTTCGTATTTTGGATAATCTTGCTCAAGAACATTCTTTAAGGTCATCCTTAGTTTTTCAGGACGGTTGTAGGTCGGTATGATTATGGAGACAAGGGGCGTCTTGGCAATATCCATCAGATCAGAGGTCGTTATCAGCTCAACTCCTTCATGCATATCAATGATCTTATATATTCCATATCTAAGCCCGTAAATGCTGGCATATTGATCGGGTATTCGATCTTGAGGTCCTCGATCTTGATCCTGGTCGATGATCTACCATATTAGCATGGGCTCTGGTTCATTGAACGATTTGAAATCATTTAATAGTATAGGTTTCTTCGGGTCGAAGGTCTCATACTTTCTTTTGTTCCCAAGGAATGCTGCCCATATGAAATAAGTGCTGTAAGTACCCACAATATAATCACATTTAGATAATGCATAAAGGTACCCACCATTTTCCCCGTGCCTGCCACCTGGTCGAAAGGGCATTTTCCAAGGTCTACATGCTCATCGGAGCAGACTAAGATCTCACATTTTTACCCTTGAAAAGGTCCTTAGTTTCTTCCATTATGCTGGCATATACATTTTGATCTAAGAAATATTTTCCATTGCAATACGACCTGTGATCTCCCAGCCTCATATGAACACCGATCAATATGTGGATATCCTTTTTCATTTCCGTAGTTCTTCGTCAACCCTATCTCGTATAACTTTCACTGGTTGGAAGAACATCCCCAGTTCTTCGGCATGGGCATTGAAGGATCCAAAATCGCGGAAAAGCCACCCCTTTTACGATCACTATCTTTCTCTCTGCGTCCTTTACAAAGTTTTCTTGATCTAATTCAAAGATATCCTCATCGTTTCGGAATTGAACATCGCTTATGTCTATGATCCTATGGAGATTGCTCTCATTCCACCTCATCTTGGTCATTAACCATGTTGACATTTTGATCATCTCGTAAAATATTAAAGTAATCATCCTTTTGAATGATCCTTGGTGGAAAATACCATCACAGCCCTAGTAGCCTAATAACCTCGGGAACCAATCAAAGGGTCATTCGAGGTCCCTGAAAAATATTGTGAACATTCATCGAATGCTGCATCACATACTCTATATCCATGTCCTACAGCATTTCCGATAAACTGAGAAAATAAGGATATGCGATTGCCCAACTGCCCATATTCCTGACCGATGATGATCATTGATGATCATTTGTAAGGCCTTGGATCTAATTTAGACGAACGAAGATCACAGGCACTAACTGGAGATGCAATAGAATGATCATTCCCCTCTGAAAGGATCACTGATCATTTGGTCGGAACAACCTGATCATGGGTTCGTGGGCGGTTGTTAATGCATACGTCCGTGAAATATATGCGAGTAGTTTATGATCAGGGCCTCTTGCCCTAGCCAGTTAGGACAAGACGGTTCATAGATGACTGATATTTTATATGATATGTCTCTTTTTCGAATGCACATCGGCACTGATGAAGTTAGGCTTGGATAACGCTGAGCTCAAGGACAACTTTGAAAAAGGGATATGATCTTCTATGGACGCATGGATCTTGCAGCATCATAGTCCTATGAAATATCCACCTCTTTATATGAGTAGCGATCATCCTCTTTTTTTTGAATAGGTCTAAATAGCATAGGACGAATCCATGAGTCAAATGCCGGGGAGTAAGGTCAAGGTCATACGCCCAAAAGCAGCTCATCTAGAACTTGGTCTAGGCGAGATATGGGAATATCGGGAGCTGCTGTACTTTTTTACATGGAAGCAGATCAAGACGAAATATAAGCAGACCGCAATAGGCGTTGGCTGGGCAGTGATACAGCCGTTATTGACGACCATAATCTTTGCCATCATATTCTACAACATTGCAGGTTTGTCAACAGGCGGCGTACCACCTATACCATTCCTTTTCGCAGGCCTAATGCTGTGGACATTCTTCTCCACCACATTCAACGGTGCCTCGATGAGTCTGGTCCTAAATTACAATATGGTAAGCAAGATATATTTCCCTCGCATATTGTTGCCATTGAGCTTGGTAGTAGCTGGGCTGTTGGACTATCTGATAGCATGGTTGCTATTCGTAGTGATCGTTATGTCTTTCGGGGCGTCATTCTCCTTGTTGGTAGTGTTATCTCTCATACCCTTGACACTGATGTTCCTTGTGGGAGCAGGCATGAGCTTCTTCATGTCCGCGCTTTCCGCAAAGTATCGCGATGTACAGTATATCGTACCGTTCGTATTGCAGATCCTGTTATATGGATCGCCAGTTCTTTATCCAACAACTTGGGTAACAAATAATGTCATTTACACGATAATGGTATTGAACCCGTTATCTGGAATAATGAACTCCCAGCGCTTTTTCATATTTGGCGTTAATGGACTAGATGTCACTATGTTCATCTCATCCATTTTCCTATCCGTCCTCGTATTCTTCGTAGGACTCATTTACTTTAAAGCATATGAGCGAAAGTTCGCGGATGTGATATGATATGGCGGAGTTCGCAGTAGAGATCAAGGATGTCTCAAAACGTTACTCTATAGCGGCGGCACGAGGGCAAGTGCCAAAACGCCTCGGAGAGAGCATATCCCAGGCTGTTCGCCATCCTATGGCATCTATCAAAAAGGTGCATCAAGAAAAAGAGATGTTCTGGGCTCTAAGGAACATATCCTTGAACATTGAACAGGGAGCATCCATCGGCATAATTGGGCGCAATGGTGCTGGAAAATCAACGCTATTGAAGATATTATCCCAGATAACCTATCCGACTGAAGGCGAAGTAATAATACGAGGCCGTGTCGGAAGTTTGCTGGAGGTCGGCACTGGTTTCCATCCAGATCTAACCGGTAGAGAAAATATCTACCTTAATGGTGCGATACTTGGGATGACTAAGAAAGAGATCGATTCAAAATTCGATCAAATCGTAAAATTCGCAGAGATAGAAAAATTCCTTGATACTCAGACCAAGCGTTATTCCTCTGGAATGTATCTTCGTCTTGCTTTCTCAGTGGCGGCCCATTTAGAGCCTGATGTCCTTATAGCCGATGAAGTTCTAGCTGTTGGTGATCAGCAATTCCAGAACAAATGCATTGGTAGGATGAAAGAGGTATCTAACGAAGGCCGTACACTCGTCTTCGTTTCACACAATATGCATGCGATCAGAGCATTATGCAGGTCCGCTGTTTACCTAGATAAAGGGATGATCGTTTCTACGGGGGATTGTGAAGATGTTATCAGAGAATACGCTTCAAAGAATCTTGATGCTCAGACCGATATCTTTCCCGTCCATGGTCAGGGGATAGATGTTGAGAGCATGGTCATCAGGCAAAATGGAAAAGAGACCTCACTTATAGATGGTTCATATCCCTTTGAGATAGAGCTCGGGTTCAGCCTGTCCCAATCATTTCAGAGATTGCGTATGGGCATTCACATAAGTAATTCCATAGGCGATGAGCTTGTCCGCTCCTATTTCTCGGATTGGGATGTCAGGAAAGAAAGTCTTGACATAGGCAGATATGTGGCGCATCTTGAGTTCCCTGAAAAACTGATGGTCTCAGGGGATTACAACATCAAACTGGCAGCAAAGCGCCAAGGTGATAAGAATATGTTCGAATCGACCCCGGTCGAGAAGTTGATCAATGTTTCCATTCCAGTAGATTTTAACTCTGGCGGTTCGATAGATCCATTACAATCAGAGATAATTCTGGATAGTCAATGGGAGATCACAAAATACTGATGGATCACCCGTCTCCATTTCTCAATATTACCAGGTCTATCAGTCCGTATAAGCGAAGACCATGTTACATGAAGAAAATGTGGTTCAGTGTCTTCTACGATTCATATCTATCTCGTTCAGATATATTTTCTAATAAATAATGATCATAATGTTGAGCATGTCCAAATAATAACATCTCCTCGCACAAAGTTAAAAACCTAAGAACTCGATCTGTTGAAATGTTCCAGAGGAAAAGTAATGAATTCTATGAATAAAAAGGTATTAATAACGGGGATCACAGGTCAGGATGGATCGTATCTCGCTGAGTTCTTGTTATCAAAGGGATATGATGTTCATGGAATGATACGGCGTGCATCCACTTTCAATACTGCACGTATAGATAACATCTATAATGATCCTCATGAACTGTGGGGGAAGATTAAAGCTTCATTATGGTGATCTATCTGACTCTGGAACATTGACGAATATAATCTTCAATATAAAGCCTGACGAGATATACAATCTCGCTGCGCAGAGCCACGTTAGGGTATCATTCGATGTTCCTGAGTATACAACCAATGTCGTCGCAACGGGAATGACTCGGCTACTTGAATCAGTTCGTCTCGCAGGGAACAATGTCCGAATATACCAAGCATCCTCGTCAGAGATGTTCGGTTCATCGAGGCCGCCACAATCAGAGACGACGGTCTTCGCTCCCCGCTCCCCTTATGCATGCGCAAAGCTTTATGCGTACTGGCTGACAAGGAATTACAGGGAAGGCTATGGGATATTTGCGTGTAATGGAATACTTTTCAATCATGAGTCGCCGAGAAGAGGGGAAACATTCGTAACACGGAAAATAACACGTGCGATCGCGGCGATATTGGCAAAAAAACAAGAGCGCCTGTACCTAGGTAATCTTGAAGCAAAAAGGGATTGGGGGTATGCGCCTGAATATGTTGAGGCCATGCATAGTATTCTTCAGCAAGACAAGGCTGAGGATTTCGTGATAGGTACAGGAGAAACCCATTCTGTCAAAGAGTTCGTGGACCTAGCATTCAATTATGCAGGGCTGGACCAAGAGAAATACATAACAATAGACCCGAGATATTTCCGTCCAACTGAAGTGGAGGAGCTAGTAGCTGACCCTTCCAAGGCAAGGGACAACCTCCATTGGGAGCCAAAGATAAAGTTCAAAGACCTTACAAAGATAATGGTAGATTCAGATATGCGAGCTTTAGGTCTTAGGCCTATTGGCGAAGGTGATGAGATTTTGAAAAAGAAAGATCCCGAACAGATGGTGGGCGGTCGATTGATATGGATTTTTGGGCCAATAAGCGCATACTTGTAACGGGTGGAGCAGGGTTCGTAGGGTCAAGGCTCGTGAACTTTCTAAGTGATGAAAAAAATGTACCCAGCTCAGCCATATCAATACCAAGAAGCAAAAACACGGACCTAAGGTCGCTAGATAATTGCTTGGCTGCGGTTGAAGGCAAGGAGCTTGTTATTCATCTGGCAGCTAGTGTCGGTGGTATCGGTTTCAACATGGATAATCCAGCCACGCTATTCTATGACAATGCAATAATGGGCATACAATTAATGGAAGCAGCGCGTCAGAAAAGGGTGGGTAAATTCGTAGCGATAGGTACCATCTGTGCATACCCAAAATTCACACCAGTGCCATTTAAGGAAAAGGACCTCTGGGATGGGTACCCTGAAGAGACGAATGCACCATATGGCCTAGCAAAAAAGATGCTTTTGGTGCAATCGCAAGCCTACAGGAAGCAGTATGGTTTCAACTCGATCTATCTACTTCCAGTGAATCTTTATGGTCCAGGGGATAACTTCGACCCAAGATCGTCCCATGTCATTCCAGCGATGATAAAGAAATTCATCGATGCAAGGGATGCGGGGAATGGAACAGTTACACTTTGGGGGACAGGGAAAGCATCAAGGGAGTTCCTTTATGTTGACGATGCAGCAAGAGGCATAATACTGGCCACAGAGAGATATGATGAGCCGGCACCTGTTAACCTAGGGGCCGGGTTCGAGATAAGAATAGACGCTTTAGCAGAGAAGATAAAAAAACTGACAAAGTTCAAAGGAGAGATACTTTGGGATAGCTCCAAGCCAGATGGTCAGCCACGAAGGATGCTCGACACATCGTTGGCAGAGGAAAAATTCGGGTTCAAAGCAAAGATGGACCTAGATACAGGTCTTCAAAGGACGATAGAGTGGTATGAATCCAACAGGCGAATCTGAATGAGGCCGATGGTATCAACTCTCACTTCCTGTTACAAGGGAGAGAGATATCTTCCTCTTTTCTTAGAGCAGGTCCCCAAACAGACCGCTTTTGATAGGTTAGAGATAGTTATCGATCTTAACGAGCCGTCAAAGGAAGAACTGCGTCTGGTAAATGATTTTCAGGATAAGTATCCAGGTCATCTTAAGTATGATATTCAGGAAAAGGTCGTCACATATTCTGCATCCTGGAACAACTGCATCCGGATGGCGTCAGGCGAATACTTAGCTATCTGGAATCTTGATGACCTAAGAACACCAGGACTCTATCGGGGCAGAGGCAGATCATTTGGATGAACATAATGAGGTTGGCCTGGTACATGGAAGATATAAGGTAGTGCCAGAATTCGGATCGACCGAAGGCCCTTACAGGGATACCACCCATTTACCGATGTCTGAGGCATCAAGACGTTTTCTCTTTGGTCCGTTCTATATGTTCAGAAGATCTTTGATCGATAAAGCGGGTCTTGTCGATGAGCAATTCCGTTCTTCTGCTGATTTTGATCACACAGTTAGGCTCGCTCTGAACTCAAAGTTCGCTGCAGTGAACGATGACCTAGGATATTACCTATGGTCGGGCGCCGGTCTTTCAAACAGGCCAGATTCAAGAATAGAGGTAGAGAACTTTGTCATACGCATGCGTTATGGGATATACGACAAGATGTGGTACCATTACCTTCCTGCTTCATCAGAATATGATTACTATAAGATCCTGAACGGTCATGAATGGAGCAGGATATCAGACTATGTACCAGGTTATAGAAAGATGCTGGAGGATAGGTATAAGATGTATTTTGATATCGGATACATTCGTCATCTTAGTTTCAAGACGAAGGAGAAATGGTTCGGTCTTGATGGTATAAAGATGCGTATCAGTAAGAAGTGATGCAGGGTAATAAGTTGCATCGCGTTTATAATCGATCAAGTAAAGATGTTGTGATGTGTCAAGAAGGATGATACAGGGCCGTAAAGACAAAATATTAGAAATCATGTAAATGCGTTCGGTCTTTTTCAGAGATCGTGGGTTTAGGTCCTGAAGATGATCAGAGAACTTATCGATAGAGGATAAGAAATGTACGATTATGACGTAGTGATCGTCGGTGCAGGTCCCGCTGGCGTTTCAGCAGCATTTTTCTTGAGATGTCTGAACAAGGACCTTAAGGTCCTGGTGATAGAACGCCTGGATGGAGCGCGTTTTGGTCTCTATCATCGAATGTGCGGAGAAGCCATAAGTGAAATAGCATTCAAAGAACTAGCACCTATTGAACCATGCCCGGTCACACACCAGATCCACAGAGTTAGAGAGCATTGGCCAGATGGTACAACAGTTGAAACAAAAGTTCATGGGTATATAATCAACAGAGAAAAATTCTTAAGTGGCATATTGGAACGGTTCGAGGCTAGTGGTGGGATCAAGATAAATGATACAGTGGTCAACATCGCTAGGTCACCGACAGGATTTGATGTCAAATGTACCTCTGGAGCATCATATAACTGTAGATACCTGATAGGGGCTGATGGCGCAGGTTCCATTGTACGAAAACAACTTTTCAAAGAGGAGCCCCCGATAAAGATCTGGACAGACCAATATATTGTCGATAAGGAGATCGAAAAGGACGTTCTTGATTTTACATATGACCAAAAGTTCAAAGGGGGATACAAGTGGGAATTCCCAGATGGGGAGCATGCTAAGGTAGGGTTCCCAAGAGGTACAGAGGTAAAGCCAGACAGCTATATTGAGATGCATAGGCGTTGCATACCATTTGGGGGAATGTCACATTTGATAGAGGATGATGCATGCCTTATTGGTGATGCCGGAGGCCTAGCAAACCCACTTACGGCTAGTGGTCTGAGGACCGCATTGGTATCTGGGAGAAAAGTTGCAGAAAGCATAGCGTGGGGAGAGGTGGGCAGCTATGACGATTGGTGGTATCGCTCAAAATATTCTTCATTGATCTTTCTAAGAGCATATGACATTGTGGAAGGATTTGACAATGATCAGTTGAATAAATATGCTGAGCTTTATAAAGATGGGTATAGTGCACGAGTAGCGATGTCGTTCCTCTTTAGAAGGAAGTATAGGTCCGTTGGAAGAGCAGATATGCTTTCAATAAGGTATGGATGGTGAGCCAGATAGATTTTCATTGGCCCGAAAGCTATTACTATTTACGGTATGTAATTGTACTACGCTGAGAAAATGGGCTCTGGTAATATCAATGATATCCGGTCTAACCTTGGTCTAGTGCAAGTATACACTGGAAATGGGAAAGGAAAGACGACCGCAGCGTTAGGACTTTCAATGAGGGCGGTAGGTAACGGTCTAAGCGTGGCCATCGTTCAGTTCATGAAGAGCTCATCTGTGAACGGTGAGTATAAGGTAGCAAAATCTTTGAAAGGTCTTGTGATCCTTCCGATGGGCAGATCATCTTTTGTAGGCCCAGGCGGACCAAAGAAGGAAGATATTGAAGCGGCAGATAATGCGTTCAGGAAAGCGACCGAGCTGATCGGCTCAAAAACCTACGACATTGTGATATTGGATGAGATCAACGTTGCTATGTTCATGCATCTTGTAAAGATCCAAGATGTAATAAAAATGGTCAAGGGACGACCGGAGCATGTAGAGATGATATTAACTGGAAGGTATGCTCCTCAAGAGATGATAGATATGGCCGATCTTGTCACTGAGATGAGATGTATCAAACATCCATACGATAGGGATATACTGGCGAGGGATGGCATCGAGCGTTAGGATGAACAAGCTTGAACCAGCGTATCAGATCAAGAGACCTTTCATGTAAGGACGAGGTCCGTCATGCAAAGTCGAAGAGACCGTGATAAGGCTAGATCTTCTTCATTCTGATGATACATCATGAAGGCGATAAGTGACCTTTGCTAATATTTGAGCAGAGAAGCGTAAGGATGCAAAGAGTTATGAGGGCTGGCGGGCAATAGATATTATCCGGGATTACAATGGAAAAAACCAGCACGACCACAAAGAGTAAGCCCCTAGAGATGGGTTGCGTTGAAGAACGGGACATGATCACATCCGATGGGAGAAATATCGGCCAATTCAAAGGCGTATGGCTGGATGTATCTAACTGGAATGTATCAAGCATCATCATTGAGCTGGATAAGAATGTCGTCGAGGAGCTCAATGTAAAGAAGCCGATGTTAAGAAGCGCAAAGGTATCGGTGCCAATAACATACGTTAAGACCATCGCTGATGTCGTTCAGATCAATACGGACATATCAGGGCTGTCGGCTGGCCTGGCGAGCATACGAAGCTAGTATGCTCTGCTTGGATCAGATAAAATAACTATCTCAACAATAAGGTCCTCACCTATCCTCATGATACGTTTTGCTAGAGATATGGTGTCGTAGGACCATTTTATATCTGACATGCCATGGAATATAATTCTCCTGATACTAGCGCCTACGATGTCATCTGTGCCGCTCTTCACTCTGATCAATAATGAATCAGGGGCAAAGGCATGGTCATTACATATGCCATCCTCATCCCCATCTATTACGCCGACCGCAGGTATGCCATAACGGGCGAGGACTGACATTGCGATGCGTGTAGTATCATCGCCTATGGTCACAGCCATCCTTGTTCCAGCCACTTTTGATATGACCCCCTCAGCGTCATGGTCGACCAATATCAGTCGTTCACCATCATGGAATGACAGTATCCTGGGAATACTTTCGGTCCTTCTGATGGACCCGGATCTGACGGTCGCCTTTGAGAGATCAATATTCGTTCCCAAGTGATGGAGACCATGGTCTTTCGGTTCAATACCCTCCAGCTCGATCTTTCCATCCCTTTTGATGATCTTGGGCTTTTCGGATGTAGCTATTCCGATCACTGAACCATTGACCCAGACATTCTCACCTGGCGACACTCCTGCGATCGTACGAATATTTGGATCATCAGTTCGAACGTCGTTCTTCGATGGCGGTATCATCTCAAGGCCGAGCATCGATACAAGATCGCAGGTCAACTTATCCGCTATGCCATTCCAAACAATGTAGAACCCATTATCGACCTGTATCAGCGGGTGTGCTAGCAAGGGGATCTTAGATATAATTTCATTACCGAATGCTGCACCAGAACATCTCGATTTTGCGGAGTTCAATAATATGATGACATCACAAGTCTGGTCCAATTCTTGGATCGCATTTGAGACCAGCTGTCCGGGCTTGATCTTTATCCTATCCCCAAGACCAGCATCAATGACGGCTATGGCGCCCATCGTACCCCCAAGCTCAGCGTGGACCTGGCCGAGATCTTGTAAATAGTCCAATATTTTCAATGTCATGCCTGAGTCTATGACCTCAGGTCCGTGAACGACCAAACCAATGATCATGATATCTTTGTCCTCAATACAGCAACGTGTTATAACATGGCCTATGAAAGCTTGGGTATGCTTAGGTATCATTCAGGACCATTTTGATCAAGCCAGCGCTATGACCTTCATGAGCGTGGCACAGTCCGTCAAGATGTACCGCTCATTTGAAGTGAGCTTCCGAGCTCGTTTAGATCGAATGCATGTTCTGTTGGTAAAGCGAGGTCAGCCGTCCCCAACAACGCTCTTGCTGTTCTTCATCGGATAGCTATAGTCCCTGCATGCAAGAATTATCTTCTCCTTTAGTCAACGATATAGGATCAATTGGGGAGATCGATCTAAGGTGAGCTAGGCCAGTTGGACAGCAATTGCTCATTCTTATCCCCAACTTGCTCAGGAGACTTTATTTCGGTTGATCGAGCCTTTGAAATAGTCTATTGTTAATGCGAGCCCCTTTTCCAAAGGTACTTTTGGTTCCCAGCCGAGTTTTTCTCTTGCAAGAGTTATGTCGGGGTTCCTTCTGCATGGATCGTCCTTTGGTAGCGACCTGAAAACGATGTTATAATTCCCGGGGATCATCTTTTTTACGATCTCAGCCAGCTCGAGAACTGTATTTTCTCTTGGGTTGCCCAGGTTTATGGGTCCGATCACGTTCGATGCGTTCATTAAACGATATAACCCATCTATCATGTCAGTAACATAGCAAAATGACCTCGTCTGTTCTCCTTTTCCATATACCGTAAGATCTGATCCATGCAAAGCCTGCACGATGAAATTAGATACTACCCTTCCATCGTCAGCTTGCATGTTCGGTCCATATGTATTGAATATTCGTGCTATCCGGATGTCCACATCTCTTGTCTGGTTATAGGCGAACATAATGGATTCAGACGCTCTTTTCCCCTCATCATAGCATGATCGTATACCGTTAGGATTAACATGGCCCCACTGTTCCTCACGTTGTGGGTGTTCCAGTGAATCCCCGTACACCTCAGATGTTGAGGCCTGGAGCACTCTGGAACCATACTTCTCAGCGTTATCTAGAACATTCATCAGGCCAACAGTGCTGGTCTTTAAGGTCCTAACCGGATCCCTTTGATAATGGATCGGCGATGCTGGGCATGCGAGATTGTATATCTGGTCAGCTGCTTGATCGAAAGGTTCAATTATATTATGTTTTATGAACCTGAACTTTGGGTCCTTTAATAGGCCCGATACATTCGCTCTGCTCCCAGTATATAGATCATCCATGCATATTATCTCATTATCTTGCCCTGCGAGCAATCTACATAGATTTGAGCCAATAAAACCTGCACCGCCAGTTACAAGTATCCGCTGCACAGCTCTTCATTATAGCAGAAGGATAAATAATTGTCCATAGTCCTTACCTTTAGACTATTTGTGAGAAATATATATAGGTCGATGATCGATCATCATTATTGTGAACGTTCTAATAACCGGGGGATCAGGTCAACTAGGTTCGTTTATTTTTGATGAAATGCGCCAAGAACATGATCTCACAGGCGTCGATCTGGTCCATCCTCGCTATGGTCAACAGGATAACATCATAATATCCGACATCCGGGATGCTGATGCGATGACCAACGCCTGTAAGGGCATGGATGTCATCATTCATACGGCGGCTCAGGTATCCGTTCAGCGAAGTACTGAAGACCCATTGATGGACGCGGACATGAACGTTATCGGCACCATCAACATGCTACGTGCAGCGAAAAGAGCCGATGTCAGCAAGTTCATATATATTTCTAGTGCAGCAGTTTATGGCAATCCAAAATATGTCCCCATAGATGAGGGCCATCCGACCGTACCACTATCATTCTATGGCACAAGTAAGCTCTCAGCAGAATATTATGTTAAGGCGTTCGGTTCATCATTCGGTCTTGGATGGGTGATAGTAAGACCATTTAACTTCTACTCTTCAAGAGCTGACCCGAAAAGTCCATATTCTGGGGTGATAACGAAATTCACAGATAATGCAAAGATGGGCCTTCCGATCAGGATCGAAGGGGACGGGAACCAAACCAGAGACTTCCTTCATGCTATTGATGTGGCCCATATGCTGAGCATGATAGTTGGATCGGATGTAAAGAATGTCACTTTTAATTGCGGGATCAGGACATGGGACCACTATTAATGAGCTTGCTGAGATGATCCGCGAAGTAAGTCCCATGGATGTTGATATAGAACACGTGCCTCCCCGCACAGCAGATATCCACGATTCTATAGCGGAGGTATCTGAGGCAGAGAGGCTATTAGACTATAAGGCCAACATAGACCTTAGAAAGGGGTTAGCGTCTTTCTTTTATGGGAGATCATAGATCGATTATAGGTTGTCCGTCCCTGATGAAAGCTGACATGTCGATGTTATAATTGTAATCCTCAGTGGTTCCATCTATCATTTCGATCTTTGCTTTTATCTTGTTCTTTTCGAAAGTGATCTGGGCATTCTTTACACGAGCCTTGTATAAATTTATCCTCTTTCCTGCTTGGGTCAACTTGCGTTCATCGCAATATATGAGGCCAGCGGATTCAAGAAGATTGATCTTCCTATAACAAGCAGCGATCGGAATACCTAATTTATCAGATAATTCAAAGGCGCTCTTTGCTTTGCCCATCGTTGCAAGGAGTATCTTTGCTGAGTATTCTTCGGTCAGTAGACGGGATGTTTCCAAGGCATGCATCTTAATCACTAAGAAAACTTATCGCTAGGGTAGGTATATAAGATATGGCGGGAGATTATCACTATTGAATTTATGATCTTACTCTAGGCCAGATCGTCCCTTTATACCGTAAGATCCTGCATAATACTGGTATCAATAATCAGAAATTGGAGAAGGCATGGTCCCGATGCCTAAATTTTGGTATGTGGATACGTAAATAGCGTTATATCAGATGAGGGTATTACGAGCGCGAGGTCATTAAAATGGTTGATTCAAAATGTGGCTGCGGAGCTGCAAAGAAGGATGACAAGAAGGACAAGAAGAAGTCAAAATAAGATCAAGAACTAGATAGTTCTTGCTTGTCCAAAAACCCTTTCTCCATCTATTGGAGCAGCTTCCTCTTTATTGTACTTGATGATGTGGCCAGTATAATGATCGCAATAAAGATCAATATGGCCCCTACTACTGTAATATAGGTGACTGGATCCTTAAGGATCAATGCGCCTAGTAAGACCGCAAAAGCTGATTCTGAAAGAAGTATAGTAGCCGAGGTCGTCATGCTCAGGGAAGTAAGACCTTTTGCCCAAAGCATGGTCGGGACCGCAGTGCAGAAAATGCCTACATATACGATATATGGTAACGCTGATGCATGATTCGCCCCATCGTTACCCAGAACTAAGTACACTATCAATAAGATCACTGCACTAATGAATTGGAACCCAACTGTCCATTGATAGTTGGTCATATAAGTTAGCCCTTGCTTTGTCAAAGGGTAGGTGATAGCGATAAGGACCGAAGCACCAAGTAGGATAAGATCCCCAGTGAACTTACCAGATGCTATAGACCCTAGGTCCCACCCGGTGGAGATCGTAAATAGGCCCAAGAGACCGATCAAGAATCCAACGGTCTTTTTTAATCCGAATTCTTCATGGAATATGATGGCCGAGATCGGCGCTACGAATATGATGCTACTTCCAACTATAAGTCCGCCTGATGAAGCATCGGTCATGGTCAGTCCAGTATATTGACAGACGATCGTTGCTGAGGCGACCACACCGCCGACCCAGATCTCCCAATGCAAGAACGGTCGCAATGATAAGTTCCCTTTGTGGATATAATATGCGAGAACGATCATCCCGCCTATGGTCATGGTGATGAAACCCATGAGTATCGGGTCGAAATCAGAGACGCCTTCCTTAATTGCCACATACTGTGATCCATATAGAAGGCTAGCCAGTAATGAAAGTCCTATGGCAGTGTTCTTTGCATGGTCCAATATTTATGGCCTCCACCTGTACAGCTCATCGTGAGGCGGTGAGGATTTGTTCATTTTAATCTTTTTGGTGAAGTAGGCATATTTTCAAGTGAAATCTGGGGCCATGAGATCAGGTATGATCTCCCAGATATCCCAGTATAAGACCGAACTAGCGTGGACAACACTACCATTTTGAGCGAGCAAACTTGTTCCATCCAAGCCGCTCGCGTTCCGTTCAGTTTGGTATGGGGTGCGGGCGGAACTTGCCCACGGGCTCAAACCCCGCTTATTCCTAGGAGGATCACTTGAGTGCTCTAGCAAAGATAATGGTACATCCTTAACCTTATCCCCCAGCTTACGCAAGAGGTTCTCCTGGGCTTAGTAAAAATAAGAAAATAATAAAAGGATGAATGGAACAATGGTCCTTCGAAGCGTTCTTAGCTCAACATGCCATCGATCGTTTTTACTGCTTCAATAGCATCATATGCCCATGCATCTGCCCCTATCCGATGAGCGAAATCCTTCGATGTTGCGCCGCCACCGATGATCGTCTTTATTTTTCCTTTTTGACCCTCTTCGATCAAGGCTTTCTCTATTTCCTTCATAAAAGAAAGGGTCTGGGTCATTAAGGTCGATGTTGCCAATATCTGTGCGCCTTCTGCCTTGGTCTTATCTATAAGATTCTTAACGGGCACATCTCGTCCCATATCGTATATTGTAAGGCCTGCACTTGTTAACATTACCTTTAGGATATTCTTTCCTATATCATGGACGTCTCCTTCTACAACGCCTATCACGACTTTGCCAGTTGATTTTATTCTTGTATCAACTTTTAATTTAGGAAGGACTACATCCAATGCTTGGTACATGGTCTGAGCCGCTAACAACACTTGTGGCAAGAAATATTGTTTATTCTCATATTTTTGACCCACCACGTTCATTGCTTTGTTCAGTCCATTGAATATAATGTCCTGAGGTTCCAATCCAGCCATCAGTGCTTGTTCAGCGAGTGGTTTAGCTTCTTTGATCCTTCCCTTGACTACCGCATCTGCAAGCTTTTCGATTATTTCGTTGCTCATACTGCTTCTTTCCCCCCTGTCTATTCTTGATATTCTATTCGAACTTGGAATTTAATAGAACATTTAGCATTAAATAGCAGTTTAATAGCTTAACAATAGCTTAACGCTACCCTTCGATATAATATCTAGCATTTTGACATTCCAGTACGAAAGATAATTTATCAATTGCGATAATTATGCGCCCGAAGAGGACATTGGGATATCGTAAGTATGGGAAGAAGTGAACTACCCTGACCGAAGGGGCGAAGATCGTCATCCATCCAAGCTGGTCGTATCGCTCCTTAGGACGCATGGCTAGATCACTGGTCAAGATCTTAAGACCCTCTATAATGATATGCAAGTGTAATAGCATTTTTCAAGGAACCTGTCTGATGCTTGTCATTATTTTCCCTTTTTGTTAGGAGCGATCTCCCCTTGATTCAGATAAAATAAGAAACGGTCCCCGTTCCTCTCTAGGTAAGCCCGAAAAATTGAATTAGGCACGAACGGATGTTCGTTCATGAATTGCAAGGAACGGTTCCTGAGCTGCCCTCGATATGGAAACACCTGATCATGTCCCTACATTCTATCAGCATCTTGGTGGTGCAAAATCCATCCTAGGCCCTTCAGGTCTGACAATGAGAGGGGGCTATGAGGACCCAGAGGTCTTCGCGAAAATATGCATAAAGTCGCACGAAGTCACCGGATATGACAATGTTATGGCCGGATGGGGAGACCTCCTCATAGAAGCTCAGGCATTGGAATCGACGCTGAAGTTTCCAGAACTGTGATTTTTATCCCAGGATGGAAAAACATGTGATATCTGAACCTGGAGATATTGACAAATTGACACCCGTCGATCCGACCAAGGATAAGTATTGGTCAGTGCCACTTCGTGCAGCTGATATCCTTCAGAAAAAAATAGGGAACGAGGTTGCCGTGGTCGGTGCGGTCGATACCCCTTTGATCGTATGTTCGGAGCTTAGAGGATATGAGAACCTCCTGATGGACATGGTGAATCGGCCAGAGCTCGTAGAGCAGATGATCGATGTCGTCGTGGAATCGGAGATAATGTACGGGGAGGCTCTTGAAAAGATAGGTATCGAAACGGTGTTCATGGAAGAGGGGATGGCCGGTGGAAATCAGGTTGGCCCAGATGTCGTGACACGCTTCGATATCGAACATGTTAAACATCTCATTGCCGAATACAAGAAAAGAGGACTACGGACCATAGTTCACAACTGCTCGGAAATGCCTTATCTTGATCTAGAATCGACCATGGGTGAGAATTCTTTGCACTTCAACAATGGCTATGTTGATCTAGCTTCAGTGTTCGAGAGATTAAGGGGAAAGCTATGCCTGATGTCAGGCATCAACCATCAAGAGGTCATGTACAAAAGGACACCAAAGGATGTTGAGACCTCAGTGAAGGATGTCATAGATCTATATGGAAAAGAACCAGGTCTTATAATAGCACCCGGGTGTGAGATGCCATTTAAGACACCCCTCGAGAACATTGTTGCACTACGGAGCGCCGTAGAAAAGTATGGGACATATTAGAATGATCTCATTCATGTGAACTGCACGGCCCCTTGGCGAGCTTCTCGCCTCGGCCATGGCACATGCACGGTATTCGGCTTATTTTGAGATGAGACATGCACGAGCTTTATCTTCGGCATTGTCAAATTAGATCCTACGATCGTCGTAAAGGACCCAACTTACCGTCATGGCCATTGATATCATGGCCTGGATATACAGACAGGGTCTGATATCGGAAGAAATAGATACTCGCCTATATGACATATTGAAATGCCCATATGCATTTGATATTGGGTCGGTGCCGTTGATCATTATAGGTAAATGTTCCTTACCTCAGATAACTTACCAAGAGGAAGTATCCCTATCTCACTGCAAGCATAGATGTCTGCATCGCTTATATCCAATCCATGCAACACAGGTGATAGATAATCAGAGGCAGGGATATCTGTTATGTCCGTACCATTTGCTAGAGGACTGAAGGCAGGAAGGACAAGGACTTTTTCTTCCTTGAGATGCACAAAACAGGGCAGTTTCAAAAAAGCACCAACGGTATCCGAGATCTTGATGGATGGATGTTCATGTCCTATCACAAGTGGTCGATCCAAACATTGGTGATGACCATGCGCGAACGTTAGCCCAGATGATACATAACTATCAAAGACCGGTATATCCAGACGGGAAGCTATATTCTCAAGGTAATTATCATGATTACCTTTTACAAGAACTACCTCAGTACGGTCGATCAAAAGCTCAAGGACCTTTCTTACATCATTGAATTCTTGTCCAAGGTTACGTGAGAACTCATGTTTTAGGTCCCCTACGATGATCACTTTCGATGGCTCATATCTATCCAGCATTATGTTCAATGATTCAATGATCGTTTTTGTCTGTATGCGAGGGATATGTATGCCATTAGACTCAAGAGCAGATTCATAACCAACATGAAGGTCTGCTAAAGCGAGCTCACCTCGGTCGTGAAGATATAAGCATTGATCAGCGGTGACGAAAGCCCCGTTAAAGATCTCATATGCTTGCATTGAGGGTTTATCGCCTTTCAAGTCTTATCATGGCTTGCTATCTTTCTATGCTATAAGAAATCTTTCTTTTTACCAAGCGAGCTGGGAGTATCTCTGGACAGGCTGGGATAGAACTAGCGTGTGATGGGACAATGGCATTCTAGATCGCCCTTAGATCAGGAGGGTGCTTTACTGTTGCTGCCCTTTTTAATGTAGGATATGGGGCGAAGTGTGATAATGTAGCAGGCCCATGGACCCTTAGATGGGCTACTACCTTAGATATGCTAAGCATCTTCCTATAAGGAGTGCATTATGCAAGGCGGGACCAAGATAATTATTGGGAAGTATATGATCAGATGTAGGTGATCTTGAAATGAGCGAGATCCGGATCAGAAAACTGTCATAGGCTGAGAGAGAAAGAAGTAAAGAGCCTGGCTGATGATATCTATCTACAGCTCGGGGTAGAGCCATTCCAGCCGGGAGATTCAATAGACCAGGCAGAGAGCTCAGACTTTGGAGTGCTTTTTGTTGGGAATAGTGCTGAGGGGATAGTATTCGATGGGAAGCCTTTCTTGACCGTAAGGGGTTTGCTGAAACACCAGGCTTCAAAATCTTTTGTAATTGTCGATATGGGAGCGGTCCCGTTCGTTACAAAGGGGGCTGATGTCATGGCTCCTGGGATCGTGGACGTGGACTGTAACATCAAGATCGGGGGATCTAGTGTGGGTCAAGGATGTTAAGAACGGCAGACCTATAGCTATAGGGAAAGCACTGATGGACGGTCCGATGATGGCCTCCAAAGCCCCTGGTAAAGCAATAAAAAATATTCATTTCGTCGGGGACAAGCTTTGGAAGGTCGATGAGGACTCTTGATCGCATACCTGCTAGTCGCATAAGGTATATCATCGGCAGACCTTCCAGAATGTCAGTTCCGACGGACATCATATCCATATAAGTGATAGGGTATTATCCTTATCAGACGACAAATACTTACAGATAGTTTTATATGTTTATATATCGCCATTCGCACAAAGTTAAATATCCAACATATTATTCCCTGTTCCGAGGGATGCAATGCCTTTGCTCAAAAAGCCTTTTGCCAAAAGTAAGGAAGATGTTCAGACAGTTGAGACTGATCAGTACATTGACCTTGGCGCCATGTATTTTGAAGACGCTAATTCTAACGCAAAGGGAACGGTAAAGTTAGCAGAAATATACAGATATGAAGATCTAGCACAGATCTCGCAGCCCATCTACGATGGAGCAATAATGATCATAGATTATGCTTCGATCTCCAATGACACTGAGACCCTTAAGAGGGTAACTAGCGACCTGAAAGCGATCGCCAGGGATACCAGTGGAGATGTTGCAGCAATAGGTCATGATCTTATAATGGTCACTCCAACCGGATGGAAGATCGACCGGAACAAGGTCCGCGGCGGCTTCCAGTAATCTTTTCTACTTTTGTTGCTGAGGTCGGCAACAAAATATATATTGTTTTAGTTATGCTGTTATTGTGGCCAAAGGATCCAAGGTCATACATGATAGTGTCCACGGCAGTGTTAAGGTAGATAGTGTTTTCTTAGACATATTGGAACGTCCAGAGATGCAAAGGCTTCATGGCGTACACCAGTTAGGTCTTGCGTATTATGTATTCCCGGGGGCTAACCATACTCGATTGGAACATTCTTTGGGCGCATATCATGTAGCAAATATGATGGCAAGTTCACTCGGATTAGAAAAAGACGACCGGAGGACCGTGCTTGCTGCTGCGCTATTGCACGATCTTGGTCACCCTCCATTCTCCCATACTTTAGAAGAGATAATCCGGGACCAAAGTGGAAAAGACCATATGGACATCTCAAGGTCCTTGATCCTAGGTGAATGTCAAGGCTATGACGCTCGTGAGGCGGAGATCCTTGGCGATATAGGTACGATCGCAGATCTTCTTGAGCATAATGAGGTCGACCCAGATATGATCTGCCGATTAATATGCTCATCAGATCAATGGTTGGATCCGCGTCAAGGTAGGCTTTCGGTAGAGAGTGGACAAGCGCATTTTGGTCAATTGAATTACCTTCATCAAATGATATCTGGCCCCCTCGATGTAGATCAAATGGACTATCTGTTGAGGGATGCTTACTATACTGGTGTAGCACATGGAACGATAGATATTGAT
The DNA here is from genome assembly GCA_963726655.1 of Methanomassiliicoccaceae archaeon. Lineage (GTDB taxonomy): Archaea > Thermoplasmatota > Thermoplasmata > Methanomassiliicoccales > Methanomassiliicoccaceae > CAVSDP01. The sequence continues at coordinate 36,304 of CAVSDP010000051.1, read as the reverse complement.
AGGCTATTGCAGACCGTCTGCATATTCCATGGCGACCTTGTAATAAACAAGAATGGGCTCGTAGCCGCGGAAGGTCTCCTTGTTGCGCGGTCCTTGATGTATACGTCAGTTTACTTCCATAAGACCGTAAGGATTGCAGAGATGATGCTATGCAAAGCAGTTGAACTGTCAGACCCGAGCATAATGGAAAATATACACGCAGAAACGGACTGCGCCTTAATGGCCAAGCTTAAAAAACAGGGGGGAGAACCAGCTCGTTTGATGGCAATGCTTCACTACCGCAAGCTCTACAAAAAGGCATTGATGATCCCCGTAATGAACCTGGACGATTCACAGATCCAACAGCTTATCGTACTTGCCGATTATAAGAAACGAAGGATAAAAGAGGCAGAGATCGCAGATAAGGCTGGACTGCCATCATCCCAGGTCATATTGGACATACCAGAAAAGGCTCTCCTATTATCTGAACCTATAATCGGAAAGACGGAAGTACCCGTACTAGATGGCGATCATGTTAGATCCCTATCTAAATATAGCCCTCTAGCCAAGGCCATACAAACTAGAGGGGTACACGATTGGGCAGTGCTTGTATCTACCCCGCCCGATCACAGAGATGAGGTCGAAAGAGCTGCTATGAAAGCTCTTTTTTCATGACCAGATATTGTAGATCGCCGATAAGGTATGAGCCGATCATCACCTGTGATCATTCATGATCAATGCTGCGGTAAGACCCACATTTTCAAAGTTGGGACGAACCGGGACAAAAGTATGTACCTGGTATCGCACATCTTGGCATATCCAGGATGAGCAGGCTTACTGTCGGTAAGCCGAACGAGGCGGGCTATTGTGTTAAATGCCGTAAGGCAATTTAGGCTAAGCCCGGTTACGGCCTACCGATCTATTCGTGGATAGCTGACCTCACTATGGCGCGAGGTGATGAGCTCATCACTCACTCGACTACCCTTTCATGACCCCTAATGGTACTAATTTGGCCACTTTTCTCGATAGGCCTGCACCTGCCACTACATCCACGACCTGCTGTATGTTCTTATATGCCTCAGGGGCTTCTTCGATCACTCCATCCTTTGTGGCGGATTGAAGATATATTCCTCGTCCATTCATATCTTCTTTGATCCCTGAACTGTAAATCTCCGAAGTGCTTCCGACCTGGACATGATCCGTCCTGCTCCATGGCAGGTAGATTCAAAGGCTTCCTTCATTACCTGTTCATTGCCCACAAGAACGTAGCTCCCAGAGCCCATATCTCCAGGTATCAGTACAGGTTGTCCGACCGACCTATATCTGTTCGGAACCTCTTGTCTATCGCGCGGGAAAGCCCTTGTGGCCCCTTTGCGATGGACATATACCTTGCGCCTTTTGCCATCTACCTCGTGCTCCTCGACCTTTGCTATATTGTGAGCAACATCATAGACCTGATGCATCTCTAGCTTCTCGGCATCCGTCTTGAACTCTGCTTCAAAGCTCTGGCGTATCCAATGAAGGATCATCTGCCGATTAGCCCATGCATAGTTCGCGCCGCAAGCCATGGCATGGAAATAATCCTCGCCCTCCTTAGAGTGGATAGGAGCGCATGCCAATTGACGATCTGGTAACTGGATTCCGCTGTCCTTCACCGTCCGCTCCATTGTTTGAAGATAATCAGTAGCGATCTGATGTCCACATCCTCGTGACCCACAGTGTACCATGACCGTTATCTGTCCCTCGTGTATGCCAAACGCTTTTGCGGCCTCTGCATCAAAGATCTTCTCAACAACATCAACTTCGAGGAAGTGATTCCCAGAACCAAGCGAACCGACCTGTGGTATGCCGCGTTGTTTCGCCTTTTGGCTTACCTTTGTAGGATCAAGCATTTCCCATTCTTCCGCCTTCTTCTGTTACCTCGAGGTCCTCTGGCCATCCAAAGCCATTCTCTACTGCCCACACAGCTCCATTGGTCAATATGTCATTGATCTTTGTGGAAGCAATATCCTCAACACCTTTTGACCCCACTCCTGCAGGGACATTCCTGAAGAGCTTTCCGATAAGTTCCTTGATATGTGGTTGCACATCCTTGACACCAAGATTTGTGGTCACCAGCCTGACACCACAGTTAATATCGAAGCCGATACCACCAGGCGATATGACGCCATCATCTGCATCCATGGCTGCAACACCGCCTATTGGGAAACCATACCCCCAATGAATATCTGGCATTGCCAATGAACGACCAACGATACCAGGCAAGAACGCGACATTGGCTGCTTGTTCTGGCGCATTATCCTCTCTCAAAGCACTGACCATGCTCTCATTTGCATAGATCACCGCGCTTGTCCTCATTCCAGGCTTATAATCTTGAGGAATCTCCAGCCTATAATCATCTACCTTCTTTAAAGGACCCTGATATGCCATGATAGCACCATCTTCGTCAATAGGAGGTCATCGATATAATGACTTCCGCAGTATGATCTGGTCATTCAGACCTTCAAAGCTTGATCAGTATTTTATTATCAAAAAGGGGGCCGGGTCCGAGATTTGAACTCGAGTCTAGGGATCCACAGTCCCACAGGATACCAGGCTACCCCAACCCGGCCATGATGAAAGCTCCACAACACATGTCCCTAGATAAATCTTTTCAAATGAAGGTCCGGTCCGGTACATTCTTGGGTCTAAACTGGACAAATGGTATCGCTGTATGTAATGCAATATACATCAAAGTTAAGATATGTTCAAATTCTTACGATGCCCAATGAAGCGCGATATTCTTTCAGTGCTCGATCTCCAGAATGATATGGATGACATCCTGGAGCTTTCTTCTAAGCTAAGGAAGGACAAGTTCGGTATAAAACTTAAAAACAGATCAATGGCCATGATATTCGAAAAGTCAAGTACGCGTACGCGTGTGTCTTTCGAGATGGCCATGATACAGGAAGGGGGCCATGCGATATACCTTAGTCAAAAGGACTCTCAGCTCGGAAGAGGTGAGACGATCCCGGATACGGCACGCGTCCTTTCGCGCTTCGTTGATTGCATAGTCTATAGAGCGTTCAGCCATGAGAACATGTTGGACCTTGCCAAATATGCGACCATACCTGTGATCAATGCTCTCGATGATGTTGAGCACCCTTGCCAGATAGTTGCGGACATTCTGACCATAAAGGAGAATAAAGGGCATTTGAAAGGCCTCAAGATCGCATATATAGGTGACGGGAACAATGTTTGCAATTCTCTCATGCTTGGATCTGCGATAGCTAAAATGGATTTCGTAGCTGGTTGCCCTGAGGGATATCGGCCAAATAGGGGTCTTGAGGCTAGAGCTAGAAAGATAGCGAAAGAAAATAACTGCTCTTTCGATATCGTTTCTGACCCTATGGACGCTGCCGAAGGGGCCGATGTCGTATACACAGATACTTGGGTATCAATGGGGCAGGAAGCTGAGGCTGAACAAAAGGAAAAGCTGTTCAGGCCCTACCAGATAAATGAGCGCTTGATTGAAAAAGCCGATCCTAAGGTGATATTCATGCACTGCCTCCCCGCCCATCGCGGGGTGGAGGTCACTGATGGCATAATGGATGGCGTGCACAGCGTGGTCTTCGATGAAGCGGAGAACCGCTTACATGCCCAGAAAGCCATTCTGGTCACTATAATGAGCTCAGCTTGATCTGACTGGATATTATCTTGTTCAGCTCGATCAAGAAATCCATTTCCTTACCATTAGGAATAGTGGCACCAGCAGCAATATTATGTCCTCCTCCGGTACCTCCAACTTTTTCGGAAGCGTCCTTCATAGCTATCGAAAGATCAATGCCGATACTAACTAGCTCCCTTGTACAACGTGCTGACACTTTGGTTGTACAAGTACCATCCAGTGATTCCGCGAATGCTATTATCGTTTTATCTGAAGGTATATCGCCGGAACCTAGCAACATGCCCGCCACAATACCTACTATAGTATCTTCGATCTGATCCTTAGCATCGAAATAACGAACGTTAGGAAGGTTTTTGTCATTCTTTATCCCGTATCGTGGATCCTCTCTTACCAAGCGAATTGCCTTTTTAAGGGCTTCCCGATGATTATCCTGCTCCTTGAGCGCATTCTTGAGCTCAGTTCCGCGATCTCCGAGGCATATTGCCTTTCCGACCATAGGGCGGTCATGTCTTCCACAGGCATTGAGCAATGTTGCGAATTCCTTCGCATCGCGTAATGCCCTTTGATTAGGCCTCCATGATGAGCTATCTGAGCATTCTGTTGAACATTCATATCGCTCAGATGCTTTCCAATCATCTGGTACGCCAGGAAGCTTATCATCCAGTGTATAGACCTCCCCTATCAGTTTTTTTAGGTCATCTTTACTGTAACCCGCATCTAGCATCAAATTAGAGAACGCAGAGGCCAATCGCTTCTTCTCTTCCCGATCTAGATCTGACCAGCAGCGATATCTTTCCCCATTATGAACCTCCACATAATCGCTCAAGAAGTTCAAACAGAGGATTTTATCATCATCATCATCATCATCATCGTTCCCATTTTGGGTAGGAGATCCATTCCTTTTTCGTATAATGAATGACCTAATGAGCGGCATCAGTGATGGATCAGAAGAGAACTGGATGTACGCATGGATCGGCCTTGTCTCACGCCCGAACTGACGCAGGTCTATTACCGCCTTCATCTCGCCGCTGTCTATAGCATCCTTCAAGATCTTCCGATTATAGCCAGAAAGGTGACCGTCAGCCGAATCCTGGAAATCCCCTACGGCACCCACTATAGCTAAAGCAGCTAGGTCGATATTCTTTATATCCATCGCTTTGGATATAGCATATGTTGCACCAGCACCACTGATCTCGCTAGAACCGTCCATTCCAAAAAGATGGGGGTTCACATGGGATAGCCATATCTCTCCATCATTACCCTCCGATGAACATTTCGCAGATGCATCTGGTCGGTGATGATCAGATATCACTACATTAGGAGCAAGAAACTTTGAACATACCCCGCTCCCAAGATCTACCAACCATATCGTACGTCCATCTTCATTCAATATCTTGACCGCAATTTCATCTAACTTTTTTAGGAATCTAACGGTGTGCTCTATGCCAGCACAGTTGAAGCGTAGCTGATGCGATCGATGCTGCCGTGATCCCATCAGCATCTATATGTGCAACGATCAGGACATCATTGGAGCTCCTAAGATGGTTAGCTGCTTCTAATGCCGCTGACTCGAACCCCTCTTCATTCCTTTGTACTAAAATTCCTGACATATGACTAATTGATCCCATCCAGCATTCTATCCTTTAATGTTTCGTAAACATGCTCTGCTATTGGAACTAGGTTAACCGTATCTTCCTCATTATATCGCTTTAAAAGACGGAGCGCATTTTCGCGACCTCTTTCTCCCAAGCTCTCCAAAGATACACTGCCTCCTCTCCAGTCATATATTCTATTTCTCTTTCCCGGCTTATACCCATGGACCTTTCCACATTCTTTAGACCGCCAACTAGACCTATGCGGCTACATCCTGTCCTGAGGTCGAAATGAGGAATGCGGGGAACGGACAATGGATAATGATATGAAAGCATTGGTACGTCGAAAGAACCGCCATTGTATGTTACCAACAACTTTGCTCCTTCTAAAGCTGACTGGATGTTCTCCCGTGTCAGGTCCTGGCCTCTCACCAACGTCCTCATTCCCTCTTTCCTATATATCCCGACCACTGTAATATCGCAATAAGCCCCTTGACCTGTGGTCTCTATATCCAAATAGGCGCAATCGCTCTTGAATCGGCCATAAAGTCGCCAGTGCTCTGCTTGAGGCAATATCTTACAGAAGTATTCTGAGCAGCCATTATCCAACAAACGGCTAGCTTCTTTTAACTGTGCATCCGCCTTTACCTTTCGTTTTTCAGAGAAGCCCTTGATGCTCGGTGATCCTATGAAGTCATCCCAATCCGTTAATCCTTCTTTCCATAGCTTCGATTCTGTGATCGGTCCAATGGATGGCAATATCTGAAAGGACCTTCGTATCATCACATCTCATATGGTCTCATATTTCATACCATTTTCGGAGTAATTATTGAATATCGGTGGGCGACACTACAAGAAGATCAGGGGCATGTTTCCAGACTTTTAGGTATCGACGCGATACCCATCAGTCATCGATGTGAATTTTAAACTTTGACTTATGCGGCGATAAGTTCATTGCGCAAGATAATGTAATGAGGCGACCCAATAACTATAATATGCACCTGCCTATGTCACATCGATCGTAACCTGTGTAAACAGGTTATATAAGGTATGGTCGTAACGACCGTAGCTTAAGCTTGTGGACGTTGCTTGCAAGTCGGGCTGTCCATTAACTCGCTTAATGATCAATGGCCAAAAAAGGAGCTCTTGTTTATGGGTATCAGTATGGCTATATGTGAACTGGATACAAAAGATTCATTGTGTAAGGATGGGAAATCGAGCATACTAAAAGCTCGTTTAGATAATATAAAAGGTCTCGAAACTTGTGCCGATTATGATGAGGTAGTAAAAACCTCAGATGCTAAGAATGTCATCGGGGCCGGATGGGAGCAGTTCTCAAAAAAATATAGAATAGATCCGGAGAAAGAAAGCTTCCTTCTTGAAAAGATCAAGGACCAGAACGATGCAGCTAAACTTGGGCCAGTATCACAGAAGGTATACAGTGGATGGATAGTTCTATCTAAGGCCCCAAAGGGATCAGTGGATGATATTGTAAAACGGGCTGGACCAGATAATCTTCTTTTACAGTGGGACACCGTACCTCTTGATGAGACCAATAAGATCTGTGAAAGATGTTCCATGTCCTGGGATAAGGGGCGTGGCTGCATAGGTGCATTTGGCCCAGATAATAGTCAATTGCCCGCTATCGCCGCGAAGTACAATTGTAAGCTCGTTGCAAAAATACCTGAGCTGGCAAAAACCAAGGAGAAACTTTCGCCGAAAGACGCTAAGGAGCTTATCGAAGAGTGTAAGGTCCTAAGAGAAAAATTACCGCTAGAGGGAAAGGCTCCGGCCCATCGCTATGGGGGAGTAGTAGATCGCCTAGAGACTCTTGCGAACTTGTGCGCACAGCACAATACGCGGTTCTATTTCCTGTGAGGCGGGATATTGACAGACGGCTCGACCGAAGAGCAGTACAGGTCTGATATCAAAGGATTTGGATACGGGTTCAGGGCGGGGTTCCTGAAACTCGCTATTCTAAAGATATTGTCTCAGAATCCGATGCATGGCTATGCGATAATGAAGGAGATCGAGCGTATAACCGAGAATTCATGGCGCCCTTCACCAGGTTCGATATATCCAGCACTTCAGGAACTTCAAAATTCTGGATTGATCATACAGAAGATAGCTGGACGAAAGCGGATATATGAAATAACTTTGGACGGGAAGTGGACTTTGGATCATACGATCGAAGAGGTAGATCAGGATAGAACGCTGAATATCCTGATGGAATATAAGGTAGTAGAAGGCTCTGGCTGATCAGATCACAATAAATTTCGCCAGAAGACTCACCATTTCAATAGTGGGATGAAGGGCGACGAACGCACGTACGGGCATCGCTCATCTTGATGGATCCGAGATGAGCAGGCTTGATGTATATGCGTCTAACTTAGCCCGCTACGATAACGAAAGCCGCGAGCCGATCCAAGCTGAGCCTTGCTGCAAGCCAACGAATGGATCTATGGGCAGCTGACTCTCTCGCCTTCCGAGATAAATAAGATGGTGATAGGGAGCGATTTTTCAGGAATATCGATCCCACGCTCCCTACAGCGCTACTGGAGGGTGATACATGGAGACTGTTTAGTACAAGATCGCATACTGAACGTTCCATATGACCGCCAAGTGTGCATGTATGAAAGGAGAAATAGGTACCCAAGAGATATGTCACATCTATAATTTCTCGTTATATCAGTTTTGTCGGCTTCCGACCCTCATCGTCCGATCCTGTCCAATATCGACTCAGACCAAGACACCATATATCTTGTGAACTCATCGCAGGTCATCCCTATAATGACCATATCTCCGACAGCCACTATGTCTTTTGTCCTTAGATATGCTAGGTCGGACGGAATGAAGGGATGCCGAGACCCTATGAGGTCTATGACACTCTTATCCATTCTAGCCTGGATATAGGGCACTGACCATCCTTCCTCTGGCCTAAATAGGACATCATCGACAGTTCCTATATGATAACCGTTAGAGCAGACAATGCTTTTCCCGATCAAAGCACCCGCAGAGATGGTCCCCTCATCGGCCTGTCCTAACATCTCGGACATATGGCTCATGTCCTTGCGTAGCATTACCATATCTGAGATGGATGCGATTCTCAGCTGCTAATACGTTCACCTTTTCTACAGAAAAAAGATGTTTCTTGGATCCTATCGAATCTTCTAAACCACATCTTAGACCGATCTTAAGTGCCACTAATCTCCAGCCCTTAATATCTATTTCAACACCTTCGACCGTTCCTACCACCTTAGCGTCAGAGCTCATTACTTCCGCTCCAATAACGTTTTCCAGTTCTATTGTCCTCATTTCTCCCTCACGACGATATATATGGTAGAACATACTCTATATCAGACCTGCTGTGCTTTGCTAGGATAACAGTGTCTTTTTTTTCCTGAGATAGTGAGCTAGTTAGTGAAAGAAATATAAATGATCTTTTCAAGATTGCCCTTGTTATGTTCAATATCGGGTGACCGATGAGGTGGTCAACAAATATGGTCATTTTTCCCTTACTAGTTCTTTCTACAGTGACGGCGCCGCCCCTTTATTGGATGATCAGATCCTATGCGAGAGACGCTTCTAGCATAATCCATTCGAAAGACAAACTATAATATTAGCAAATATATTCCATCGAGCATTAATGTTCGAAAGGATGAAGGGGATCTTCAACGGGGACGGGATGGTAGGCCCCGCTTTCATAATGCTTGTATCCACGATCGTGGGCGGAGCATGTAACTTCTTCTTTCAGATATCGATGCAGAACCTGATACCAGGTCAAGTGTCAGAGCTTAACACATTACTTGCGATATTGACCATAATCTCAGTTCCATCCACCACTGTTGGAAATATATTGATCCGTTATGTTGCAAAATACAAGGCCGAGGGACGAGAATCCGCAATATCTTGGTTGTTACGTAAGATGTTGCTTGCGATCCTCATATGTGGTGTGGTCGCAGGCATTATTCTAGTCGTAGTATTGAACATACCGTCAATACATGACGCATTAAAACTGACATCATCGTCGGCGATAATACTGCTAGCGTTCGCAGTATTCTTTTCTTTGCTGATCCCCATCGGTAGCGGTCCCCTTCAAGGGATGCAAAAGTGGACAATATACGGCATCCAATCGGTGGGTAATTATGTATTAAAATTGATAATTGGATTTTCCTTAGTAGTATTAGGATGGGGTGTAGCTGGTGCGATCGGGGGTGTACTTGTAGGAGCCGTTTTCGCGACTACGTTTCTCATTTGTCATCATTTGGAACTATATCAAGAAACCCGGCGAGCCAGCAGAGAGCGGTGAGATCTGGAGATTCACGATCCCTGTTACGATAGGGGTCTTATGTTACACCATTCTGACAAATGTTGATGTCATCTTAGCAGCGATCTTTTTTGATAAATCCACAGCTAACTACTACACCGCGGCATCTATGCTCGTAAAGGTCATTCTTTTCCTACCTGGAGCCATATCTGGGGTAATGTTCCCAAAGGTCTCAAGGGCGCATGCTCAAAAAGAGGACACGAGCAAGATACTGTATAGATCGATCTTATTCACCCTTCTCCTTTCCATTACGGTAGCATTGGTATACATTCTAGCGCCGTCACTTATCCTGAACATCCTTGTACCAGGGAAATATCCAATAGACGCGACCGGGGCCGTAATGCAATGGCTCGTGGTGGCTATGGTAATGTTGGGCATGGCCAACCTTTTCATGTTATATGGCTTCGCGACGGACCATAATGCGTATGTCATCATTACAGCATTATCTATAGTGGTCCTAGGTCTTCTGATATCGATCATTCTTGCTTCGGGTACGGCATTTACGCCTATCTTGCTTGCGCAGGTAATGATGATAACTGGGGTATTCATTGTCGTCTCTAACACAATATATTTCGTTGCGTTCGAGCACAAACATCGAAAAATAACCGCTTGACATGCACGTCCATCAAAAGATGAGAAAATTGTACATGGATCCAACGATCTTTCATTCCTTGGATCATTGTTTTACCTAAGATGGGCATATGAAATATCATGGGAACAAGTTGTCCCATTTACTCGCAATGGGTATAAGCAACAGGTATGATCTTAAAATCCTGAACGATCAGATGGTCCCTCACCAATAGATAAATACCCTTGGCCAGTTATCATATTGATAAAAGATATCAGTTTAGATAGCTGGGAATTATAATGAAGATCTCGATAATCGGCACTGGTTACGTAGGGCTTGTGACTGGACTTTGTTTTGCGGAGCTAGGTAATAAGGTCACATGCGTGGACGTGATACCCGCAAAGATAGAAGCAATAAAAAGTGGTCACACGCCCATATTCGAGCCAAAGCTTGATGAGCTGTTGGCAAAGCATATATCGAACGGCAGTTTCAAAGCAACTCTTGATATCGAGGATATTGCGGACACGGATATAACTTTCATTTCTGTAGGTACACCTTCACGAGCTGATGGTTCGCTTGACCTAAGGTTCATTGAGAACGCAGCTGCCGATATAGGGAATGTTCTCGCAAGGAAGAATGGGTATCATGTCGTTGTCGTCAAAAGTACTGTCACGCCGACCACGACTGAACGCTTAGTACGACCAATATTAGAAAAATGTTCTGGAAGACAGGCTGGAGCTGATCTTGGACTGGCAGTTAACCCAGAGTTCTTGAAGGAAGGAATGGCAGTCGATGATTTCATGAATCCTGACAGGATCGTTGTTGGTGCCATCGATAAAAGAAGCGCTGATCTAGTATTGAGCTTATATTCTAATTTCAAGTGCCCAAAATTGATCTTACCATTATCCACTGCCGAGATGGTCAAGGTAGCATCGAACGCATTTCTAGCTACAAAGATATCATTCATAAATGAACTTGGCAACATCTGCAAGGACATGGGGGTCGACGTTAGACAGGTCGCCGAAGGGATGGGACTTGATAAACGGATCGGACCACAATTCTTGAAAGCCGGTTGTGGCTTCGGAGGGTCATGTTTCCCAAAAGATGTCTCGGGCATTGTTGCAGAGGCAAAGAAAAGGGGGCTTCACCCGCGCCTCATGGAGGCTGCGTTAAAAGTGAACAAAGAACAGCCGGAGATGTTATTGCAGCTCCTGGATAAGCACATGGAAGTGAAAGGAAAAAAGGTAGCCGTCCTTGGCCTGGCATTTAAACCGTTCACTGATGATATACGAGAGGCAAGTTCTCTGACCATTATCAAAGGCCTGATATCTCGCGGAGCAGAAATAAGATGTCACGACCCAAAGGCGATGGATAATTTCAGAAAGGAATACCCGGACCTGAATTACTGTGCGTCGCCTTATGATTGTGTGAATGGTGCTGATGTGATCATGATCGTAACTGAGTGGCCTGAATATCAGGACCCGAGTCTCTATGGAAATACGCTGGTGATAGATGGCCGTGGTGCTATCTGTACATCGAACTATGATGGAATATGCTGGTGAGATCATGAAGGCGGTAATTCCTGCTGCTGGACTTGGGGTTCGTTTCCTGCCGATGACAAAAGAGCAGCCAAAAGAAATGATGCCGGTCGTTAACAAGCCGACTATTCAGTATGTCGTTGAAGAGGCAATTGCCGCCGGCATAACAGATATACTTATAGTTACAGGCAGAGGTAAAAGTGCGGTCGAGGACCATTTCGATAGGTCTCCAGAACTTGAGATGTTCCTCAAAGAACGAGGAAAGACGCGAGAACTTGAAGAGGTCCAACGCATCTCATCCATGGCGAATATCCACTTTATAAGGCAAAAGTATCCCAAAGGTCTAGGTGATGCGGTATGGCTTGCTAAGGACCATGTTGGGAATGAGCCATTCGCGGTCATGCTTGGAGATACGATCAATATCTCCAAGGTACCGGTCGTAAAGCAGTTAATGGATGTTCATGAACAGAGAGGGGCATCTGTGATCGCCGTGGAACCGGTGGCCAGGGATAAGATCAAGGACTATGGGATAATCAAAGGTGAAAAGATAGGCGATAGGACCTATCTCATTAATGACCTGGTAGAGAAGCCATCACCAGAAAACGCTCCGTCAAATCTCGGTATTACTGGGACCTATCTTCTTACTCCAAAGATATTCGACTGCATTGAAAGAACGGACCCTGGAAGGAACGGAGAGATACAACTGACCGATGCGATACGCATACTTCGCCAAGAGCAGAAAGTATATGGGCATGGTTTCGAAGGTACGCGATACGACATAGGCGACAAGCTTGGCTGGTTAAAGACAAGCATAGAACTCGCTCTTAAGGATAAAGAACTGGGGCCTCAACTACGGCCATTCGTGGAAAGTTTGATCAGGACCGCTCAGTAGCGCCGATATCGCGGCCGCGTATGGTCATTCATTGATCTTCGATACCTTCCGCATGAACGACCCACCTATCATAGAACGGATCACGATCGTTCTCAAGGACGTCGACGTTCTTGTCCATGTCTGAGCACCAACCCTTTACGGTAAGTGCCTCCTTCTCAGTCTCCAAAGTTATCAAAGTATCCTCTGACGACCTTAGCAGTTCATCAATGATCCCGTTCCACATCCTCGAAGTGAAATCATTTATGCTCCCAGCCATTAATGCTAACCCAAGTCGACATGGTTTACAGTATCTTGATGTCCAGGTCGCGTCTATACACATCGTTCTCTCGGGAAGGAGCCTTCCTTTCGACAGTCCGAGAGATAGCAATGAAGGATCGTTGTCGTAGCTGATCGGGTCTATATTTGACCTTCTTAAAGCTAATGATCCCATTCCAGACCCGCAACCGCAATCAAGGCATTCAGCGCCATGCTGGTCAGGCCAAACATCTAATAGCAGGTCCACGACCTTCTCTGCTCTATCTTCTGAAAAGTCCTCTATTGCCGGAGGCACAGAGGAGGACAGACGCATAGAGTAATATTCCCTTATGGCCTTCATCAGGTCCTCCTGATCGGTCCTGATCATCCTGCCACCCAGTTCTTCAAAATGTTCTAGAATGCTCTCAGAAGGCGCCTTGAGAAGGAAAGATGTTGCTGCCCACTTTCCAGCATTATGTACAGCCAATGCTATGGGCCAATCATTTTCATCTATCATTAGTAAGGCTTTATCGCCTGGCAGTGAAGATATCGCTTCCGTATATATGCCGTCTGGTAGAGCTTCAAAGGTGGGTTCGAGGAGGGCAATATCTCTTACTCCGAACATTTTTGAAAGTGCTGACATATTGTGCATCTTGAGGATCGGATAGAGGCATATTATCTTATTCATCATGCGGTCCGCAGAGCATTTATTTACATAACCGACGATCCCAACAACATGAAGCTGGGTCCTGTAAAAAAGGTATACACATCTGATGGGCATCGTTCTTTGGACCCTGAAAGCACCCTGAAGACGATCGAACCTTTGACCAAGATAGCTGGAATAACTCGAGTTGCAGATATCACTGACCTTGATCGCATAGGAGTGCCGGTCTTCTCAAGCATAAGGCCTTCAGCCCAAAATGGGGCCGTTTCCATATACAACGGGAAAGGCCTGACAAAGACAGAGGCTAAAGTATCTGCTATAATGGAGGGGATCGAGCGATACTCAGCCGAGCTGAGAGGAGAGAAGGCGGTCCGAGCGTCCGTAGATCAGATGCTTTCCTCGCAGAACGCATTGGACCCGATGGAGCTGATCCTTCCAATAGGTTCTGCATATTATCTTAGATCTCAGTCCGTAGCATGGACGAAAGGCATCGACATCAATACGATGGATGACATCTGGGTGCCCATGGTTGCAGTATATCATCCGTATACTTCTAACCTAGATCTAAGCCTGTTCAGGACCAATACGAACGGTCTTGCCTCCGGCAACAAGCCTGAGGAAGCGATCCTTCATGGAATATGCGAACTTATTGAAAGGGATGCATGGTCTCTTTGTGAGGCTAGCAGAAAGATCAAGGGGGACATACTATATCCAGAGAAAGGTGTGGTCCATGATCTTATCGATAAATTCACCTCAAAAGGTATTAACATACATCTTAAGGACCTGACATCCGACATCGGCATTCCTGTCATCGCGGCCGCCGCTGATGATGTGATCATGCAGGACCCTGCACTACTTTCACTAGGCATAGGATCTCATTTAGACCCAGAAATAGCAGCGATCAAGGCTCTTCTAGAGGTGGCACAGAGCCGACTTACCCAGATACATGGAGCAAGAGAGGACACGGTCCGAGGCGATACTGCGCGGAAGCTTGGTTATGAGCGAATGAAGCGGATCAACGTAATGTGGCTTACAGAATGTGGAAATAGTGTTGACATCGATAATATGCCCCACCTTGCAACGGACGACATAATGGACGATCTCAATGTTGTCAGAGCTCATCTAAGTTCTCGTGGCCTATCGAGAACAATAGTAGTGGACCTAACAAGAAAAGAGCTCAACATACCTGTTGAGAGGGTTATCGTACCTGGTCTGGAAGTATATGCTATAGATGAGGATAGAGCCGGTCGGCGCTTAATGAGCTGTGTAGGGGAAGGTCGATGAGGCCCATTATATTCTTAGGCCCTAGCCTACCGATTGACGAAGCGATAAAGATCTTGGATGCTGATTATCGGCCCCCTGTGAAGCGAGGCGATCTTCTGGCGTTACCCGAAAGCACAGAGGTGATCGGTATGATAGATGGTGTCCTCCTGACGGATGCTGCGGTCGGTCATAGGGAGATCATGACGTTGCTAAGGTCAGGTGTAAGGACTCTACGGAAGCAGCAGCATGGGCGCTTTAAGGGCTTCTGAGCTTTCTGATTTTGGTATGATAGGCATAGGCCGGGTGTATGAAGAATATATCTCCGGTAGGATAACAGGCGATGATGAGGTCGTTCTAACATATGATCCAAGCTCCCAAAGGCCGATATCAGAACCTCTGGTGAACATACGCTTGAACTTAGAGGAAGCTGTAAAAAATGGTATGATCTCCGACACCTCCTCTAAAGAGATAATGTCAAGGATCAAGATGGAGTATTATCCTGAAAGAAATTATTCTTTATTAAGGGAGATCGCAAAAGTGGTACTGGATGAAGGATGCTATCAAAAATTAGATATTTTCTTAAGTACCAATGTCCAGAACTACAAAGAGAATGATGCTCGGCTATTATTGGAGACGATAAAGGCCGATCTATCTGCATAAAAATAAGAACGCCTTTAATCTCCATAGCTAGGATTATATCGGTCAAGATTTCTTTATTTATAATAAGTAAAATCGTGTTAATAGATATGAGCACTAGTGCATCGTATTAACATATGTTTAACTTTTTAACATTCAAAATTAATGCTGGATGTATAAGCGAGATGATGATATTTTATTTTATTAGATTGGTGATAATCACCATGTTTATATTCATCTCAGTACTTACTAGGCCCTAGCAAGGGGATTCGATCTGCGTCGTTTGGCATAAGTCACTCGATGACGATCATAAAGCTTTAACCATGATAGGGGCACCTTGATTGGTAAGGAAAATGATAAAAAAGGAGGTAAAAAAATGGCAAAATACAAGGACAAAGTAGACTTGTATGATAACAAGGGCAAGCTCCTTGAGAAGGACGTGCCACTGGATTCTATAAGCCCGCTTTATAACCCAGCCATACGAAGGATCAGCTCTTTGGCTAAGAGGACCATAGCCGTTGACATGGCCGGAATTGAGAAATCTATCAAAACCGGACGAGTTGGCGGCGGGTACATCAAAGGCAAAGAGATAAATGCCGAAGTTGTGGCTAATGCGGACAAGATCGCCAAGAGGGTAAAAGAGATCATCAAGGTTGAGAAGGACGACGATACTGAGGTCACTTCGATACAAGATGGCAAGAAGCTCATCATCATAGCACCTACCGTGAGAGTAGATGCAGGTGTTGAATACACGACTGGCTTCACTTGTGTCGCAGCAGCGATGACCCAAGCTATCATTGAGGTCTTTGATGTTGATATGTTCAGGGCGAACATGGTTAAGGGTGCAGTTTGGGGCAGATATCCTCAGACGCTTAACTTCATGGGCTCGAACTGTGAAGTCCATTCTAGATGTGCCTCAGACCAACGAAGGCGCAGGATATGCGCTCAGGAACATTCAGGCCAACCACATTGTGGCTGCGACCGGAAAGAATTCCATGAACGCAGCAGCTCTTTCATCGATATTCGAGCAGACGGCTATGTTCGAGCTTGGTGACGCTATCGGTCCATTCGAGAGATACCATCTCTTGGGATTGGCTTACCAGGGATTGAACGCTAACAACATGACGATAGACATCGTAAAGGCCAATGCGAAGAGCGGAACTGTAGGTACGGTCGTCGAGAGCGTCGTTGACCGTGCGATCGAAGATAAGGTCATAAAGGTGAAGGAGAAGTTGCCTTCTGGATACAAAGTATTCACTACCAGCGACTTTGCGTTGTGGAACGCTTACGCTGCTACCGGTATGCTCGCCGCAATAATGGTGAACTGTCGGTGCTGCAAGAGCTTCGCAAGGTATCCCTTCGACCATCCTGTACTACAATGACCTGCTTGAGCATGAGACTGGATTACCCGGTGTTGACTTTGGTCGAGCCATGGGTGTGTCTGTAGGTATGTCTTTCTTCAGCCACTCGATATACGGTGGCGGCGGTCCTGGTCTGTTCAGCGGTAACCAGGTTGTTACAAAGCACTCAAAGGGCTTTGTCATACCTGTGATCGCTGCTGGCTGTGCGCTAGATGGCGGTACCCAGTACTTCTCTCCTGAAGCGACCTCTGGTCTGATCAAGGATGTCTACGGTACTATACCCGAGTTCAAGGACCCCTTAAAGGCCGTGGCCAAGGGAGCTAAGGATCTAAAAGTGAAAGGATTGCGGAAGTGTCTGAATGAAGAGTACTAAAGAACCGGAGCCAGTACCGTTACCTGAGATCTTGGTGTTACCATCAAGACTGCTATCGGCATCTACGACCGAAAAGCTTCTGAACAAGATATATCAGGTCCCACATGTCCGCCAAGTGAATATTAGCGGAGAAGGTCTTCCTGCAAAGGTCTCAATGGGCCCAGCAGAGGGAAACACGATAGATCATGAGCAGAGGCGAATAATAAAGGTCAATGGAAAAGAGACGCAGTTAACGGTGCAAGTAGGTCGTATACACGTTGAGATCGACGATATAGACAACCTTCAAACGGCTCTTGAACAGATAGAGACCATCTGCAAAGAAGTTCTTACGTTCGGCTTCGATCTTGAAGTAGGACGGTACTCTAAATACAGACCGACCGTGACCGATTACATAAAAGGTAAAAGGTGTTAATTATGGCATATCAGAGACAATTCTATCCTGGAACAAGCCTGGTCGCCCAGAACAGGCGCCGTTTCATGGACCCTTCCCAGAAGCTTAAGAAGCTTCGTGATGTGGCCCAGGACGATGTCGTTAGGATCATGGGACACAGGCAACCTGGTACTGAATATAAGAGCATACACCCCCCACTGGATGAGAGCAATGAGCCGGATGACCTAATCAGAAAGCTCGTAGTTCCTCTTGAGGGTGCAAAGAAGGGTGACAGGGTCAGGTACATCCAATTCACCGACTCCGTCTATTTCGCCCCAGTCCCTCCATACGTCCGAGCTTGGATGTACATGGAAAGGCTAAGAGGCATCGACACAGGTACCCTCTCTGGCAGACAGATCATCGAAATGAGAGAGAGGGAACTGGAAAAGGTAGCCAAGGAATTCATCGATAATGAGACCTTCGATCCAGCTAGGACTGGCATCAGGGGTGCAACCGTGCACGGGCACGCATGCAGGCTTGATGAGAATGGTCTAATGTTCGATGCCTGGCAGAGGTACCGCTGGAATGCGAAAAAGGGAGAAGTCGAATATGTGAAGGACCAGGTCGCTATCGCGTTGGACAAGCCAATATCTGTTGGAAAGCCCATACCTGAAGCTGATCTGAAGAAAATGACCGCCATATTCAGGGCTGATGGCATAGACATGAGGGACGACCCAGAGGTCATGAAGGTAAACTTTAGGATCCATACCCTAAGGACCCTTGGCGGATTTCAGTCCTATGCAATGAAGGGGGAGTAAGCAATGGCAAAGGAAAAGGAAAAGCTATTCTTGGACTCCTTGAAGCACAAGTTCAAGGAGGAGCCTACTAGCGAGTTCACTCACTACTATACCTACGGCGGCTGGAAGCAGTCAAAGAGGAAGAGAGAGTGGGTAGAGCAGGCCAACAAGATCGCCAAGCAGCGTGGCATTCCAATGATGAACCCAGATATTGGTGTTCCTCTTGGTCAAAGGGTCTTGATGCCCTACAAGCTCTCCCATACAGACAATATGTATGCAGAGGCCGATGACCTGCACTTCGTCAACAATGCCGCTATCCAGCAGGCATGGGATGATATCCGAAGGACCGTCATCGTCGGACTTGACACTGCGCATAATGTTATTGAGAAGAGGCTTGGCAAGGAAGTAACTCCTGTGACCATCAACCACTATCTCGAGGTCGTTAACCATGCAATGCCAGGTGGCGCCGTTGTCCAAGAGCACATGGCTGAATGCAGCCCTGCACTTACCGCCGACTGTTATGTCAAGGTATTCTCTGGTGACGATGAGATCATCGATGATATCGACAAGCGCTTTGTGATCGACATAAACAAAGAGTTCCCAAAGGACCAGGCAAAGCAGCTAAAGGAAGCTGTTGGCAAGTCCATGTGGCAGGTAGTACGCTGCCCGACCATCGTCGGACGCGTCTGCGACGGCGGTACAATGTCCCGCTGGAGCGCCATGCAGATCTCTATGTCCTTCATCAGCGCCTACAGGCTAGCAGCAGGTGAAGCCGCTATCGCGGACTTCGCATATGCAGCAAAGCATGCGTCGGTCGTTGAGATGGGCACCATGATGCCAGCAAGGAGAGCAAGAGGACCCAACGAGCCTGGTGGAATACCGTTCGGATTCATGGCTGATATCGCTCAGTCAACTCGTACGAACCCTGACGATCCGACCAGGGCTGCACTAGAGACCGTTGCTCTTGGTGCGATCATCTTGGACCAGATCTATCTAGGCTCATACATGTCTGGTGGTGTTGGCTTTACCCAGTACGCTACTGCAGCCTACACTGATGACATCTTGGAGGACTACACTTACTGGGCCGTTGACCTTGTGAAGAGCAAGTATGGCGGTCTATGCAAGAGCAAGCCTTCGATGGATCTCCTAGAGAAGCTTGGTACAGAGGTCAACTCCTACGCTCTTGAGATGTATGAGAAGTACCCTGCCGCTATGGAAACCCACTTTGGTGGGTCCCAGAGAGCCACTGTTGCTGCTGCTGCCACTGGTATCGCTTGTGCGATGGCTACTGGTAACGCCGACTTTGGTGTGAACGGCTGGTACTTGTCAATGTTACAGCACAAGGAGAGGACCGGAAGGCTAGGCTTTTACGGTTACGATCTGCAGGACCAGTGTGGTGCGGCTAACTCCTTCTCATATAGGAGCGACGAGGGTCTGCCCTTCGAACTGAGGGGCGGCAACTACCCGAACTACGCCATGAACGTCGGTCACCTTTGTGGATACTCAGGTATCGCATCGGCTGCCCACGCGGCTCGCGGCGACGCATTCGCATGCAGCCCGTTGGTCAAGATCGCATTTGCAGACAAGAACCTCCCATTCGACTTCGCGAACATCACAAAAGAGATCGGTCGCGGTGCCCTAAGAGAGTTCATGCCTGCGGGTGAGAGAACCGTAATCATCCCAGCCCAGTGATCTTCATGCAAGTTGGCGACCTGGCGAAATATCGGAACACTGGAACGGTCGGAAAAGTGCTAGACATCGAGCAGGAGGGAGAAGTATCCTGGGTACACCTGGATACTTCGGACCTTTACTACGATATGTCTACTCTTGACAAGGCCGGACCAGACGAATATCGCGGGGCCGCTGAGCATGAAAGGAACCTGAAGGAACAGCTCGAGGACGTCGAAAGACTTCGCGAGCAGATGCAGGAAGCTACAGAAAAGGCTTCCCGCATCACACCTTCAGGAGCTGGTTGATCGCAGTTCGGCAACACGCTTAAACCCTTTCCCTTTAACATTTTTCTGTTATCGTCAGATAAAACTATCATCTAGGAATTCGATTGGATCATTTTCATCTAAATGAGCGAGTAGCATCATTTCATAAGATGTAGTGCGAGAGCGGGCATTCTGCTAGCTAAGGAAAATGATACCTTGATCTTTGTCACTTTCAAACATACTTATTAACATCGCAGGTCAAGATCGTTTGATATTACAGGTCGTGGAGCAAGAAAGCGGGGGAATAAATTCCTGGGATGCGATTCATAAGGCCGGTATCTACTAAAAAGAACAAGGTCGAGTGGTGCGCTCCTTGACCAAAGATGAGATGTCAAGCATCGGATTCATCAAGATGAGCAATGTCCGAACCTTCCGCTCTTCGCCGTTCACCATATCTTTGAAAGGTGGGTCTTCTAGCAACATCGATAATAAAAAAGGGGAAGGATGATCCTTTACGGCTCGATGTCATCAGAATCAAAGCCTACTAATATCGAAGCAAGTTTTGGATCATCCTTGTATCCATGCATCTCCCTGAGCATCATATCTGATGGTGCGGCGGGCGAACAAGATACAACGTTCTTCATTCCATCGATATCTGCTACCTCTGGGAAAGATACTGGGGGCATCAGGAAATATTCCTTAGTACCTCCTCTCCGTTCAGGGTACACAACGAACTCCTCGGATAGCCATACTACATTTTCTTTCATATCTAGGAACCTTTTTTTCTGACCAGGTAGTACTTCTTCCCCAAGGACCACTCCAGTATCCGTCATCAGGATTACGGTAGCCTCAGGTGGCGGCCGGAAACTTTTATTCTTGATGATGCAGATAATATACCGCCTCTTAAGGCAATCTTCTATGCCTTTATTGACCACAGGTATGCCTAAGCTGCCTTTGATATCCCTTTCGATATCCCAGACCTTGCTTCGACATTGATCATCGAGCGGAAAGACATGAATGGTCCCTTTTAGGTTCTGGAGCATTTCAACTATGTCTTTCATTCTAGTCATTGAAGGATGGGATGGCCGTAAGTTATTATATAGATAACTGTTGTCTTCATGACATGAGCCTTGCTCTGGTAGCTAAGCAGCAACCGTCAGCAATAAACGCGCTATATAAATTCAAAAATGAGGTCTTCAAAGAAGGTGCGCTTTCTGAAAAACAGAAAGAGCTTATCGCAGTATCTGTCACTTGTGTTTTAAAATGCGAGACCTGTCTGGAGACACATGCGCAACGTGCAAAAGAACTTGGCGCATCAGTGGATGAACTAAGGGAAGCTATCCTTGTATCGATGTATCTAACTGGTCCAAGCGTTGCGATATGGACCCCGAAGATCGATGAGATCCTCGAAAGGTCCACTGAAAAGAGCGATCAAGTGCCGAACTCGAAATGAACATTACGTTTTAAGCCTAATCCGGAAGCTACCTCTGCGCATTTCACAAGAGCAGATGGTACCGGGCATGCAGAATGAGCAATGGCCTTTCCACATATCGTATATATCGGATTCTCAGAGAAGGGCATTTTCAAAGCGTCGAAGGGGCTAAGACCGCATTTTAATTCCGATGCGAGCAATTTAACGTGGGGGACAGTCGCTTGATATATCATAGATGATATTTCCATCGACAAGGTTAGCTGTGATCCTGGTCTTGAACCTGCAGGCGCCTGGGTCTACGGTCAATATTATACCATCAGAAGGTCCATCGTTAGCCATATGCTATCGATAAAGAGATCGTCATATAATGATTTCCCCAAATATGTATGGATAGGATATTGGAAAACACGATATCTGATCCGGAATGTAGCTCAATTATGTTCCGATCGGAAAGAGCCGAAGTAAGGCGAAGGATATATACCGTTAATACAGGTTAGGGAGTGCAATATGGCCGATGCATCAGAGCCCTTTGTGATAATAGACAATGTTAGCAAGAAGTTCAACGATGTCTATGTGCTACGGGAAATAAGCGCAGAGATACATCCCGGTGAGATCCTTGGCTTAATAGGTAAAAGTGGTGCTGGCAAATCTGTTCTCATCAACATGCTACGCGGGACACCAGAGTATAGACCGGACTCTGGTAGAGTGATATATCGCTTCAACAGCTGTGATGCATGTGGATGGGCGGATCTTTCCATTTCCTTCGACAAAGTGCGAAAAATGCGGAAAGGAGATGAAGGTGCTAGATGTTGATTTTTGGGCGCTTGATGATGACGATCCGCTCAAGAGGCAGATCAGACAGCGTATCGCAATAATGCTTCAGAGGACATTCGCACTGTTCGGGGACGATACTGTACTCGAGAACGTCTTTGAGGCCCTTGGTGAAATGGACGAGAAGAAAAAGATAGATCGAGCTCTCGAGCTACTGAAGATGGTGAACCTTACCCATAGAGTAACACACATTGCAAGGGACCTATCCGGTGGCGAAAAGCAGAGGTGCGTCCTTGCAAGGCAGCTTGCAAAAGATCCCATTCTTTTCCTAGCCGATGAACCTACGGGCACTTTGGACCCTCAGACCGCTGAGATAGTCCATAGCGCCCTTGTGAGCTCGGTCAGGACATCACATATGGCAATGGTCGTGACATCACACTGGCCAAAAGCGATAAACAGTATGGCGGACAAGGCGATATGGCTCGAGTCAGGTGAGATGGTAAAGATCGGCCCTCCAGGGGATGTCACTTCAGAGTTCATGGCCGGTTGCGAGATCATGACCGAGGAGCATGTCGATATCGGTCAACCCTTAGTAAAAGTGGAGAATGTGAAGAAGTATTATTATTCGATCTCCAGGGGAGTAGTGAAAGCGGTCGACGGTGTAACGTTCGATGTTAATGAAAAGGAGATATTCGGTCTTCTCGGCCTTTCTGGTGCAGGTAAGACCACCCTGTCAGATATGATAGCAGGGATAGGTGAGGCATCCGAAGGAAAGATATCTACGCGTATTGGCGACGATTGGGTCAACATGTCAGAGACAGGTCAATATGGGAAGGGAAGAGCCACCCAATATATTGGGATGTTGCATCAAGAGTTCAGCTTGTACCCGTTCGATACGGTCCTACAGAATCTGACAGTATGCATAGGAATCGAATATGCCTGCCGAACTGGCTAAAATGAAAGCGATTCAGGTGCTTCAAGGGGTCGGGTTCACTCGCCAGGATGTTGAGCGAATGCTCTATGCTTATCCGGACACCCTTTCGGTCGGAGAAAAGCAAAGGATAGCACTGGCACAGATATTGATAAAGGAGCCAAGGCTTGTTATTTTGGATGAACCAACAGGGACCATGGACCCGATTACTAAAGTATCTGTAGCTAAGTCTGTACTGACCGCTCGAAGGGAACTGGGTGAAACATTCCTGATAGTCTCACATGATATGGACTTCGTTCTGAATTGTTGCGATCGTGCAGCTTTGATGAAGGGCGGCAAGATAGTTGCAATGGGAAAACCAAAGGAAATAGTCGATCATATCTCAGACTCAGAGTCAGAGCTTATGCGAAATGGCGGGTGCTAGATATTGAAGGACCAGATCGGAAGGCATATGAGTTTCGTTGAATGCCGTGAGTCTCGAGGTCTAGGTGTCGGCGGAGGGATGGCGCAAAGGGGCACGATATCCGAGAGCGGCCGTGACGTCGTAGCTGTTGCCATGGGGCCAGGCAAAAGGCACATAACAAAGCCAGTATGTGAGATAACTTATGCGTTAAGGGAAGAAGGTATAGACACCAGTGTCATTGTTGTAAATGCCGGGTCAGGGGTACCATCCGATGCCCCTGATGTAAGTACGGGTTCCATCTTTGGCCTTGATAAAATAGAGATGGACCGCATGCAGCAGTTCAGATTGGCCCTTATCCATCTTGGCAATGTCAGGAACCATATCATATACAAAGCTAGGCTGATACTTAGGAACTGTTGACATTCCCGCAGTTGTTGTGTGCCAAGCACCAGTGGACTTTGAGGATTTTGCAAGGATAGGGGTAAAGACCCGATTAGTCCGTCCTAAGAAAGAAAATATCGCCACTAAGGGTGAGATAGTCGAGATAATAACGGGCGTGGTAAGAGGTTCAACATGCCCCCAAGATAAATTAGATGAGATAGTGTCAAAGATCCGTAAATATTTGCATTAATGGCATCGCTGCCATTAATGATATCTGCCCTCCTCATCGTAGAATGAACTAAGTGCATTCGGATGCGAGATAGGATCTTTCTACCAATCAACATGCACTACATGTTCGCTGATTTTTATAAATATATATTAAATAATACTTTGTCCTTCTGCAACCTCCTGCTATGATCCCTGATCACAAGGGGGATCCTCGCTCGCTAAAGTCAAAGCCTACGAGGTGCGTCCACATCTTTTCCTTGTAGTGACAAAGATGGGTCCTGATGAAATCATCAGATATGCTTGATATGCTCGCTGATGTAACATGGGTGATCTCCTTGATATCGTCCAGAAAGTTGAATCTCACCTCATCGATCAAGAAGTAAGGTTCCCCCACCACTTCTACATCCTGGAACATAATAAAATCTTCAGAAAGGAATCTGGCATTGGGATATTCCTTAATGATCTTCTCTTTTTTCTCCGGCGGTATATATTTTCCAAGGACATGACCTGCACCATCTCTTAATGAGATGAGGTTCTCCTCATGTGTGATCAAGAGGGCATTACCGATCATGATCAGGCATACTTCCCTTGAAAGGGATTCCCAAACGCCCTTATTGGTAAAGGGCATAAGCCCGCCTATCGCTCCATTCTTTTCTGCCAAGGCCTCAAGTCTTTTAACTTCTTCTTTTAGGTCATGATCCAGGAATCTTACTTCAACTACTCCGGGTATCTCTAGCACCCTTTTTTTAACATCGTCAAGCACAGAGTCGCGGTCCATTTTCCTTCGTTGTTCGTGATGCTCTCGACAGGTAGATTATGTTTTCAGTCGATCGTAGACGGTCCTTTCTTGAGATGGCAGAATATTTCGAAAGGCCGTACTACCATCAACGCGTACTTCCGGGCTTCTGCATCCTCAAGCCACTTGGATCAATTGCAAATGCAAGTGAGGATGTCGTTCACTTAGGAAAAAGGTGGCTGAAGATCGCCTGCATGGCCTTCGACCAATAGGAAGCTCGCCCTGACCCCTCAGCATTTGTTATGGGCAGCTCGTTCTTCCATGTCGCGAAGATATGAGCTAGCAGGGGCCGCCATGAAAGCGGGCCTCCACAATGATCTCCGATCATGTCTTAGTTCCTCAATGAGAAAAGATGTCTCCCAGCTATTATCAGGTTGGATCATAGGATATGTCAACAGACCATTACGGAAAAGAGTATTCAGAGCAATGAGCCAGCTGGATACTACCTTAGGGAGCAAGCCGAACGAATGAAGAATTACCTCTCTTCGGGCAGTAAGTTGCTCGTCAAGGAGGGATGCTAGTGTCGCCCGAGATCCGAGAGCTCACCCCTCGCGAGCGTCATATCATCATAATCGCTTCGATTGCCGGTGTCATCTTCTGGTGCGCCCTGACAGTTATGGCGATATGTTTTGTCTGGGGGTCGCGGCCATGACCGACAACATACGGCCCGATTGCTGTGACCTATGCAAGTTGGTCGACGCCACCAAGGAACATAGCGCCTGCCCGGTAATGACGAAACGGTGCAAGGGCAGTTCATGCGCTGAGTGCGTCAAGTGCTACACTTACCGCCCTAAGGTCACTTTCGAGAGCGCCCTAAGGATATATTCTGAGAGGACGACGGGCAGAAACGGCCCGTCCGGGGCCGAGAAAGGTCAAGGACGAGGGAACACACGTTCGTCCGCAACAAAGGGCCTAGACTCGTTCGGCAAGGGGGCGGCCTGATGTCCGAGGTATCGATACCCTTCCGCGAGGACATGACCAGGGCCGTACTCGACGGCTTCAAGTTCTGCACCTCGAGGACCAAGTGCTACGGCAACCCGGGCGACACATTCGTCCTCGAGGGAAGGACTTTCCAGATCAATTACATCATGCACACGACCCTGGATACGTCGCCGTTTACCTTTATGGAAAGGAAGGGACGGCAAGCCCGGAGGCATTCATAGCTCTATGGAACGAGATACATCCGAGGCGTGGCTTCGACCCGTCCCAGAAGGTATGGGTCCACTTCTTCGAGGAGGCGAGCTCATGACCGACGACAAGAATGTAGCTCTGTCTCCCCTGAAGGTCGTCCGTCCCTTCTGCCCTCAGTGCATGGAGATTTTTCTCACCATCGCGACTACGAATGCTTCAGGCGATGGTCCAGGCCAGCACCACCAGGCATAGGACAGAAAGGCTGTCCCGGCTTCGTGCGCGATGCTAGTGCGCACCAGGGCGGTGCTGCTGGCCGAGCGCATATCGGGGCA
This sequence comes from Methanomassiliicoccaceae archaeon, assembly GCA_963726655.1. Taxonomy (GTDB): domain Archaea; phylum Thermoplasmatota; class Thermoplasmata; order Methanomassiliicoccales; family Methanomassiliicoccaceae; genus CAVSDP01. Next base: position 9,704 of record CAVSDP010000051.1, on the reverse strand, counting down.
GAAAGCAATGACCGTCACCGAGGCTATGCGCGAGCTCTCGATGGCTCACCGTCTTGAGGACATCGAGGAGGCGAGCTCATGATGGCCGACGAGAAGAAAGCGGTCGCTCCGAAGGACGATGCCGAGCTCGATTTCTTGCTCTGAGCATCCTCGAGGAGCTCAAGGCCGACGGCCTGGGCACTATGGGGATTACGGTCGTCGTCGGCCACCTACAGCTCCTTGTGCTTGATGAGGTCAAGAAGCACATGGTCGCGTACCGCCCGGCCATCAAAGGTAAGGAGCGCAGGAGCAGAGCTCCGACATTTGAGGACGCCAGGATAGTAGGGAGGAAGCATGACCTCTACGATTATGCGAAGAGCTCAGCCGCTTCGATATCCCTGACATATGCAGGGCATTAAGGGACTTGGAGGGCAAGTATTGGAAAGAGCAGCCGACCGAGGCTGAGGTCAGGAAGCTTACGACCAGAACCTCGTTCATCAGGAAGGACGGGCTCAGAGAAGGGGAGGCAGGCGTAATCCTCGTGCCAGAGAGGAGAGCAAAGGACCGAATGATGAGCTAGTAGTAAGTGCAACCTCCGAGTGCAACCAAGTGCAACCAACGCTGGCCGTCCCAAGTGCAACCTCTAAGTGCAACCAAAGGGTGCAACCTGTTGCTTTAAGGGGGTCCGACCCATGGCAAGAGTGACCGTATCCTCGACCCGCCTCAAGGTCTACAAGTACCTAGTAGACGGGCTAGCTCCGAACGCAGGTCTTACTACTGCCAGCACCGCAAAGGAGATAGGGATATCAAGACAAGCGGTCGATAAGCAGGCAAAGCAACTTGAGGCCGAGGGAGCGATAATCCGCATCCCGGGCGCTAACAGTCCCGTTCTCTTACAAAAGAGGGCCGCGCTCTAACCTGCTGGATACCGCCTACTGCAACCTTGCGACCGAATTTCACGGTGGGACCGTCAATGTCAACCTCACCTCTGCAACCCCTTCTCAACCCTCGGAGCAGTACATCCCGACAGCTAGAGCTCATGTGAACGGGCGGTTCATCTTTGATGTGCTAAAGGTCGGAAATCTCGGAACACTTAAGATAAAGAAGGACGGGACGGAGGTCGAGCTCCGGGTGTTCGATCCCAAGCCGTACAACGACCACAACAACATCCACATGATCAAGGGCAAGCTGCCGTTCAACGGCATCACCATGAGCATCGAGTACCTCGATAGCCCGGGCGCACAGCAGCTCAACCTGTGGCCGCCTGAGGAAGAGTTGGTGCCTCAGCAGTATGACCAGGCGGTCAGCATCTTCCAGGCCAGAGCTCAGCAGGCGGTCAATATCCTCGCCAGGTACGGAGGATGGCAGTTCGGCCTTATCCAGTTCATAGGCAAGATAGAGTTCGCAAGCACGGAGACACGTATACTCGCCAACATACCGTGAGGACATGAAGTGCTCTCCGGGCTCCCCCCTCTGGATAGATGAATCATTGGGAACGAGAGAGATAGAGACGGACGACCCGGAGGTAGCGAAGGCGGTATTCGACTTCCACGGCACCGTCAAGGACATCAAGCGCGAGTTCGGCCGAGGTCAAGGCCTCCGTATCCCGTATCGATGAGGTGGATACTAAGGCAGGCGACCTGATAGCCATCAGCGACAAGCTGGAACGCGCGAGGAGAACATCACTGCTGCGGAAGCTACCTTGATCGAGCGCGGAGCGAGGGAGGTCGTGGAGAAGGTAAGCAAGGTGCAGGCCGACATGGGGGCGATGTACCAATGAGCCCCTATGTAGTTAGGCATCTACTACATCCGGCAACAGGATTTATCTCCGGATATAGAAATCTTGTAATGCCTAGGGCATCAAAGGCCGAGGAACCTTCTCCACAGATCAGTAACCAATCGAATGACAGCGGCATTCTTGTGCCCTATCTGGCGACCTCTAAATGCTTTCTAGATCGTCAGGGCGGCGGAAAAGTATCTCTCCGTACTAAGTTAGAACCCACCGCCGCGGCACTTGTTCTGAAGGGTGTGATATTTTGAGAAGAGAGGGATTACCAGTCCTGCTTTCGGCCACCCAGGACAACCCTTGAGTACGCCGATAAGGCTCCTAAGCGTCAGTGATGGGAGCCAGGTCATGAGCGCAAGATCTGTATCGGCAAGGGCTACCAAGAAGGGGAGTGAGAACGCAAAGGGAACGATGCCTTCGCTCCCGGAGTGGTGGCCGGGCAAGAGGCCTTACATCATAGGCGAATGCATCGAAGGCATGAAGCACCTCCCTTCGGAGAGCATTGACCTCATCGTCACGGACCCGCCGTTCGTGTTCAGCATAGGGTCCTCGGTCAGGCACGTCCAAGACGGATAACTGGACGAGCATGCTGAACGCCTCGTTCTTCTACAAGGCGAATATCCAGGAATGCTATCGTCTGCTGAGGCCGGACGGTGCTATGGGTCTTCATTCCTGGAGGTCGTTCCCTTGTCTTATGAAGGGGATGGTCGACGCCGGTCGGTCCATTGAGAGCCTCCTCGTATGGGACAAGGACTGCATCGGGACCGGAGGAACGAAAGGCCTCCGACCGTCGTATGAAGTGGTCGCCCTTAGCTGCAAGGGCGACTTCGCGATTTCGAACAGAGGCATCCGCGACCTCCAGACCTTCAAATGGCACACGTACAAGCCTAATCACCCGGCAGAGAAGCCGGTCGAGCTCGTGAAGTGGCTGATGAGCATAAGCGGGAACGCTAAGCTGATACTCGACCCGTTCCTAGGCAGCGGAACAACGCTCGTGCGGCCAAGGAGCTCGGGAGGACCGCGCTCGGCTTTGAGGTCAACCCGGCTTACGAGGCCACAATGGAAAGAAGGTTGAGGCTCAGTGTCCAGGTACCGGACCAATGCCAGCAAGAATGGAAAGGGGATGACACATGAAGGTCGCTCTCTATGCGAGGGTATCCACCGTCCGAGGATGCTGATATGCAGCATCCTAAGACGCAGTTCCTTATTCTGCGCCAGTACTGCAGGACCAACGGCCATGAGATAGCTAGGGCGTATGTCGACCATAAGAGCGGCAAGGACTCCGACCGTCCGGGGTTCAAGGCCATGATCGAGAGGGCCATGGGGCCGGACCATCCATACGAGGCGGTCGTTATTTTGCGTCTGGACCGTTTCATCAGGAACGCAGAGGAGGGCATGAGCCTCATAAAGAAGCTCGAGGCCGCAAAGGTCCACCTCATCCTGGTGAAGGATACCATCTGCGGGAAAGTTGACAAGTCCACGCCCATTGGCGAGTTCTTCGTAAGGGTCCTCTTGGCGCTGGGCGAGCTCGAGCGCAAGCAGACGGCTGCCAGGGTAAGCGAGGGGATACACAGGAGGATCCATGAGGGCAGCGGGTGGGGAAGGCAGAGAAGGAACGACATCAACGTAGGCCTAGCTATAGAGCTCCTAAAGGTCCGGGGCTCGCTCTCGGCGGTCTCCGAGGAGATGAACATCCCCCGAAACACTCTGAGAGCTCACTTCGAGGCGGAGCATGTCGATTATAGGACATACCTAGGGTGTCGGAATACCCCCTGCCGGGAAAAGGGGGGTAGTTCAAATATCCTAGGCGAGGGCGGGGAGCTGTCGGCGCAGAGGTCTCTGCCGACACCTTCGGAGCAAGGTCCCTCTACCTCTTCCGAAGGCATCTCTTCCTCGGATATCCCTGAAAAGTGCCGGTCGACGGGCACTTTCGTGAGCGGCAAGGAGGCGGTGCAGTGAAGGTCCTTTTGAGCAGTGACGGAGGCGGGTCGGCATGATATCGCCTGCGGAAAAGAAGGATGGGACCGTCCGCGTGAATGTCGACCTCTCGGCAGAGCAGGCGGGCCGCCTCGAACAGGTCTACAGGATATCGAGCGGAGAGCTCCGCAAGTCCGAGATGGTCGAAGCGGCCCTGAGCGACTTCTTCGCCGCCAACAGGACGAAGGAAGCGATAGCGGCGAGGATAAAGAGGAGTTCTAGATGAGCAGATAAGCCATATGGTGGCTCGATCTGTTAACAAACTTCTTTAAGAATTTTCTTGACCCAGGCACCAAGCGAGTCTCGGACCTATCACGAATAAAACTGATCAAGGAAGACCAGCTCACCTCTATCGTCCAGTATGGCCTCACCTGCTTCTTATGTTCGTATCTAGCCCTCGAAGTGGATGCAGATGGCCCCCTCCTTGAGGGCTAGGCTCTTGGAGATCAATGCCGACCTCCATCCACACCACATTGAAGACCGCTGTGGGCACGAGGCAGGTGGGGGTCAGCCGGGCGTCGGAGGCGGATCGAAGTATTTTCGAGTTCCTTATCTCCATATAGTCCTCCGGTCCAAGTGGGCCCAGGCGCTTGGCGAAATCCCGAACATCCCTGCAGGTCGACCTGATCCGGACCTTGACCGTTCCATCCTCCAAGGCGTCCGCGTCGATCAACGTCTTTTGGCCGCAGATGGACATGTTGACACGGACCTTAGATGTCATAATGGCGATAATGTGCTGTCTAGATAAGAACGTAGCTGAAAGCCACGACCGAAAATAATTTATGACATCTAGACAACCATGCTTGCGACCTTCTTATCGCGCTGTTCCTCGGGCGACCTCGGTCATTCGTGCGCCTGAACCCTTTTTTTGAGCATTTCATCGTCATAGAAAGGGCTATATCGACCGCATATCGATGAAAAGCGATCATAATTGACTTTTCTCGTTTTCAATCCCTCGGCGGCATAATTTCCGGCATAACTCGGCACTGTTGCATATAGGGCTCAAGGGATTATGCCGCATTTTCCGATCTGGAATGCTCATTATTGTTCACTAACGCACTCATCGGGGCGTATGCCGTTTATTCTATGTTCTTAAGTTGTTAACATTAAGTTGTATCGAACTCTTCTTTAAATACTGCGGGCATAAGACCGGACCCTAGCGGCATAGTGTTCTTAGCAGCCGACTTAGTTACTAAATATCATGACAATGTTGCAAGAAAGTCGATAGCGGGGCCGAGAAATTCTTAAGTTCCACTTCCTTGTTCTGGGCCCCTGCTAGCGGCATTGTTATCGCGCAGTCCCTTAGGCGACCTGGATTCTCTCATTGTCCTGTCGGTCCCTTGCTTAACCTGCAGCAGGTAGCGTACGATTGAGTAAAAAAGGGTAGAGCGAGAGCATATGACGGGATATTTGGACCAAATGGACGCTCTACCCCGTTCGATACCGTGCCATCGATATATACTGTTTAATATCTAGAGATCAAGAAAGATCTTAAGTATCACGCTCGCATCCCCTGCCTCCGACGATCCGGCTTGCAGAGCGGAAGCGTTGCATATGGTTGACTGCAGAACGTTGAGCTCATAATCCCTGGCCATATGCCATCTTCTTGTGCATTAACATGGCTCTTGTATCTAGTAGATCACTGTTCCAGTTCAGGGATAACCATGTTCATGGATGTTAGAATTATGGCGATATGATATAATAATCAACATCTGCTTAGCACATCGCCCATGGGCACCATTTGGAGGGAACGGAGATGACAACAGACCCGTTCGATATGTGGGGCAAAACGGTCAGAGATAATATCACAAGCCATAGGCCGCTCATATACCACCTGATCGATACGGCGTGGGTAGGCAGGAAATATGGGACCGTTCGATATCTCCCCATGTTAAGGCCGACATCTGCGCCCGTCTTGGGTAGATCCAAAGAGCGCGAGGTCGTGGTTCGGCTTTTGGGCGGGGCTGCATGACATCGGAAAGGCGACCCCAGCGTTCCAATCTAAGAGCCCTGAGATGAAGGACCGGCTGAAGGCCAAGGGTTACAAGTTCAATGGCAGCGACGTTCCCATGCAACGATGACCGCGCACATACTGATGGACGTCTTTCGTACTAACGAGGCGTATGAACTGCCCGCTGATCTCAGGGCCTCCATATGTTATGCACTGGGCGGTCATCATGGCTTGTTCCCTGCACCTAACATGATATCAAAGTTAACCAGGGGCGATGATGGGAAGGACGAATGGTCATCCGTACGGTCCAGCATCATCGATCGTCTCGGCGGATGTGCGAGATAGGCGCAGCATCGAGGCCCTCCCCGGAAAGAGGGAGCGTGGACGGTGTCATCTTTACGATACTTTCCGGGCTGACCTCCGTATCCGACTGGATTCGCATCCTCTGAGGACTTCTTCGATGCGACGGCTTCTGGCACGGACCTCGATGCTTATTACCAAGGGGCCATGGGACGAGCGAAAAAGGCTCTCGATCGGCTCAGATGGAGTTCTGATGTAACGACGGCAGAGCGGTCCTTCAAGGAGGTGTTCCCGTTCATAAGTGAGCCAAATCCCATGCAGAGGGCGGTGATCGAGCTGGCCGAGAACATGAAAGGTCCAGGCGTTGTTATCCTGGAGGCTCCGATGGGCGAGGGCAAGACCGAAGCGGCCCTGTACCTGGCAGAGCGCTGGAGCCGACATCTTGGTCAGGATGGTCTGTTCATTGCCCTGCCCACGCAGGCTACCGCTGACCAGATGTTCGTGCGGACCGTGGATTATCTCAAGGGGACCGGCAGGAGCGTGAACCTTGCCCTGGTCCATGGCCATGCCGTGCTGTCCGATGAGTATCAGCAGTTGAAAGTATCGGATGACGACCCTGACATGCCAGGTAGCGCCATCGTTGCTGAGGAGTGGTTCACTTATAAGAAGCGGGGTGTGCTCTCCCCGTTCGGTGTAGGGACCGTAGACCAGGCCCTTATGTCGGTTATCCGACAAAACATTTCTTCGTGCGCCTGTTCGGGTTGTCCGGAAAGATCGTCGTGATAGATGAGGTACATTCGTACGACCTGTACATGTCAACCCTGCTGGACCGCCTCCTGATCTGGCTGGTGGCGATAGGTTCGAGCGTCATAATGCTCTCTGCTACGCTTCCGAGCGGCCGCCGCATGGAGATGCTGTCGAGCTGCCTCGGCAAGGACATGGGGATGGACGGCGCCGAATATCCAAGGATCAGCTGGACAACGGGCGGCTCGGCTGGATGCTCATCTTTCAGATCGTCACTGTCCAACGGCCGCAGGAAGGTCGTAGGCCTGGAATGGATCAAGGACGACCCAGAATCGCTATATGACAGGATATCTAGCTCCATCAAGGACGGCGGATCGGTGGCTGTCATATGCGATACCGTCCTGAAGGCGCAGCGAACGTACGCGGACCTGCGGGACAGGTTCAAGGGTACGGACGTGGCATGTTGACCTTTTCCATGCTAGGTATCCCTATGGCCAAAGGAAGAAAAGGCAGGATAGGGTGCTGGACCGCTTTGGAAAGAATGAAAGGAGGACAGGGACAAAACGCGTCCTGGTCGCAACGCAGGTGATCGAGCAATCCCTTGACCTGGACTTCATTCTTATGATATCCGAGCTGGCACCGGTGGACCTGATGCTGCAGCGCATGGGCAGGCTGCACCGGCATGACCGCCCGTCGAGACCTGCGTCCCTCTCCGCCCCAGTGTTCGTTCTGATGATGCCGCAGGTCGGAGAGAATGGGACACCGGGCGTTCATGCATTAGGACATGTTTATTCTAGTTATGTCCTTCTGAGATCGTATCTCGCTCTCAGGGACAGGAGGAATGTGATGCTCCCCGATGATATCGAACCTCTCGTGGAGAGCGTCTACAGCGCCCCCGACCCTGACGATCTAGGCCCAGAATGGAGGGACCTTTTGACAAAGAGAAAGGCTGAATGGGAGGCGATATCATCGAATAAAATGGAAAAGAGCGGCTCCAGGCTCATCCCATTGCCCTCATCGGAGGAGCCGTGGCTTTCCACCTCGCACCCCCTCGAGGAGGATGAGCCGGACGCCCATATCAGTCTGCAGGCCCAGACCCGGGACTCACCACCGAACGTGTCCCTGGTCTGCCTCTACGATATCGAAGGAAGGCCGTACCTGGACCCAGATGGGACGAGCCCGATTGATCTTCATGTGCTGCCTGATAAGGAGATGATGACCAAGATGTCCTCGACAGGTCCGTGTCGTTGACATATCCATCAGTGGTCAGGTTCTTTATGTCACAAAGGTCCCCAACGGGCTGGGGACGCTCGTCCATGCTCAGGAGGTACAAAGTTGCTTTCTTCAAGAAAGTATATAATTCGACAGAATATTATTGTGCGTGCGATGGAAGGACCTTGATATTGAGCGATGATCTCGGTCTGAGGATGTCGGAGGAAGGACCTGACGATGCAATATAACCTCATCGATGAGAAGTGGATACCCTGCAGGTCATCGAACGGCAAGGTGGACGAGCTTAGCATACGTGACGTACTGGTCCGATCAAAGGATATAGTCGAACTGATGGACGGCTCGCCATTGGCGGTCGCCTCGCTCCACCGTCTTCTGCTGGCCATCCTCGAAAGGAGCATGGAGATACGAAGGCTGTCCGACATCCAGCACATTTGGCAGGATGGGAAATGGAACAATGAAGCGATAGAACGATACCTCGACAAGTGGCATGGGAGGTTCGATCTTTTCGACGATAAAAGGCCATTCTATCAATATCCCGATCTGAGCAGCGGCGACCCGATAACTATCCACAAACTGTTCAACGAGTACGCGGCTGCCAACAACATGATACTCTTCGACCACAGGTTCGATGTTTCTAGAACGGGCGTGGAGATATCCAAGGTCGCCAGAGGACTGGTCGCTGCCCAATCATATTCGCTGGGGGGCGGCGCAGCTCGACCGTGAACTACGAGCACGCCCCATTGGTTGGAAAGGCGATGGTGCTGCTGAAGGGTGACGACCTCTTCGAGACCTTATCGCTAAACCTTGTGCCCATGGACACTGCGGACCCCACGACCCTGACCGGCGAGGCCTCTGCAGATAAGATCGTGGCCGACCGCCCCGCCTGGGAATCAGAGTCGCTGGACTTACCAGGAACGCCAAGATATCTCTTAGGATACCTGGACCTTCTCACTTGGCAGAGCAGGGCGATAAGACTATTATCCGGTCCGGATGGGTCGATGAGGCTCACATCGATGTACATGGCGCAGGGCCCTTTGATCAAGAAGGACATCTTCTTCGACCCGATGGTCGCCTATGTCCGAACGAAGGACTATGGAACAAGACCATCGGCATAGATCTGGACAAGGAGCCGTGGAGGAGCATGGCGATGCTGATCCATACGACGGATACCTATGATGCTCCGAGAACGGTCGTTTCTACTGGTGGGCTCATCAATGAGGGGCTCATCACGAGCGACAGGATGTTCCGTCTTGAGGTGTTCGGCATGTGCAGCGATAAGGCGAAGATTTTGACCGGATGGCACGGCCTACTAACGCGCTGCCGGCCAGATATCTCATGGATGAAGAGCTGAGAGCGGCCATTGCCGAGGCGATCAGCGTGACCAGGTCCTTCGAGCGTGACCTGAAAGTGGGCATATGGAAGCTGTCCAGCATGATGGTGTGCCGGTCCAATGCCGGCAGGCCGGACAAGGCCATGGTCGAAAAGTTCAGTGATTCGCTAGGCATCGTTCCGCGATATTGGTCCGTCCTAGAGGTGCCTTTCTACTCACTGGTCAATGAGCTGGCGTCCGTGCCTGCTGACGCGTACAAAAAGATATTGCTGAGGTGGGGCGAGGTGACCGTCAGGTCCGCATCGGACGATGCGTTCAACGGCCGGGCATCCAGATCAGCGGGGATGCAATGGCGTTGAAAGCCTCTGTTATGGCTAGACGCGCCTATTCGAACGCCGTTAATC
>CAVSDP010000050.1:0-10944 GCA_963726655.1 Methanomassiliicoccaceae archaeon | reverse complement strand
TTCGTTCGTTCAACAGCGGTTGTCGTTAACTTTACCATGACTTTGCGATCAGATCATCTTGCTGAAGGTCGCTAAAGCTAGGGCATAGAGAAAGTGCAGGATCGATGCTCGAACCGTGACTTTTCATTTCAACATCATATCCACGAGATGGTTTGGATCTAGGTGCCTATGAGGCCTATGCCTGTTGATAAGCATCCGATATTGACAAAAGAGCTATCGCAGATGTGCAGAACGATCAGCGAATCAGGGAATAAAAGTGAGATGGTGCTCCCGTCGGGATTTGGACCCGAGTCCCAAACTCGAGAGGCTTGGATGATTGGCCGCTACACTACGGGAGCGTTCATCTTCGCAAATATGGAGGTCTTTATTAAACCTTTGCATGAGCATACTTTTTGTCCCATCATGGCAGAACGAACTGACCTAGAAAGAAGTCTGATATTGATAATAGTCCTATTACGTACCCATGGACGTGGAATTGTTCAGCTATTCAAAAAAGACGTTCTGGATCAATTCGATGCTATTCGCTCTACTGATGGCTGCCACCATAATATCAGTGTCGATCATCGGGGCTGGTGCTTTCTACGCTTCCATTGTCCTGATAATAGAAGGTGCTATGCTGCTCATCCTTGGCGTATCCCCCCTCTTGACAGATCATTCCATCGAGGGAGGGAAGCTAGTATTGAGACAAGGCTGGTATTTCCGAGCAGAAGTACCCTTGAATGATATTAAGAGCGTCTCAAGGGTCGATAGAGGGCCGTTAAGGACCGGTGTTTTCTATAACACCTCAACTTCCACCATATATATCACATCGCGGCGAACTGACCTCATCGAGCTCAAGCTCAATCGCAAGAACACCTTCCGTTCTGTGCTAGGAAAAAAAGCGGACACTATACTGTTCGATGCTGAGCGGACCGGTGACCTGATGACCGTGCTTATTGCTGGGACCTCACTCCCGCCAGTCCGAACCGATGGTGCGCAAGCTAAGCTTGGGGATTAATGGCATCTTTCTTTTATGGATACTGCAAGTATACATGTTCAAGACCCGTTCTACCTTGGGCAAGCTAATGCCAGTATCTTTTGAGATGTCCTCGTTGCTAAGCGAGTTCTCTAGACCTAGGAGCACCTGGTCCAGTTCGTCATACGATATACCGAGCTCGTCCTCGTCGGTCTGACCGGACCATAGTCCAGCGGTCGGAGCCTTTTCGATGATGGCATCAGGGACGCCGATCTTCTTTGGCTAGCTGCCTTACCTGGGTCTTGTAAAGGTCCCCGATGGGACAAAAGTCCGCACCTCCATCCCCGAACTTTGTGAAATAGCCGGTGAGAAGTTCACTTTTATTACTGGTGCCCATAACTATCCTATTGCTCAGACGGGCATGATGATAGATAACGATCATACGGCAACGAGCCATAACATTCCCACAGAACTCCCTCTTATCCATCGATGGGAGCATGTCCTTGAAGCCGTTCACGGCGGCGCAGATGTCGACCACTTTCAGTTCCATTTTGAACTTCTTGCAAAAAGCTTCGGCATCCTTCCTATCTGCTGGGTTGGACGTTTCAGCTGGTATAAAGATGTTCAAGACCTTCTCATTACCGACTGCGTCCATGCATAGTTTGGATACTGTCGCCGAGTCGACCCCTCCGCTTAGGCCAACAACGACCCCGTTCCCACCACATTCTTCAACCTTTTCATGGATGAACTCTTCGATCGCAGGATAGGTGTAATCCTTGAGCTGAGGTCTCATCCTCTCAGCTATATGCATACCGACTATTATCTTTTCCCGAGAAAGTCGTTCACATCGACAAGAGGCGATATAGATCGATGAGCTAATGAAAGATCAGACATCCAAGATCAGCGGGTTCCCGCACTTTCCCCAAATGTAATATCCGATGAGAGTATTATTGTCATTATGCTTAGGATAGCCCTTGCTCAAACCCCTTGCAAATTGGGTGATAAGCCTGAGAACATCTCCCGCATGGAGAGCATGGTATCCTCCGCCGATTCTGACGTATACATATTCGCTGAGCTTTTTTTAACTGGATATATGATCCGTGATGATGTCTATCGTCTTGCAGAGAGGACTGACGGAAAAAGCATTGACAAGATCGCAAGGATATGCAAAGAACATGGATGCTCCATCGGTCTCGGCATGCCTGTTATGGACGATGAAATCCCTGGCCTAGTAAGGAATAGCTTTGTGATGGTATCGCCCGATGGGAAGGTCGAGCGGTATGATAAGATGAACCTAGCGAACTTCGGCCCGTTCGAAGAGGGTTTCTATTTCACGCCTGGCGAGCTTCCTTCGATATTCCAGGTGAACGGGCATCGTATCGGTGCTGTAATATGCTATGACCTTTTCTTTCCTGAGCTCGTAAAATCATATGCGGCAGCCGGGGCTGAAGCTATCGTTTGCATATCTGCTTCACCTGTCACCTCCAGATACTTTTTCGAAAAGATCGTCGTCACTAGGGCGATAGAAGATACCTCATATATCGTATATGTGAACCAGGCTGGCTGCCAGCTCAATCAGGTCTTCTTTGGAGGGAGTGAGGCTGTGGACCCGCTAGGCGCTGTTATAGCAAAGAACAAGTATTTCCAAAAAGACCTGAACATAATAGAGGTGTCGGATGACATATTACGAACGGCAAGGCGCTCACGTCCCACCATAAGGGATTCCATACCGCTCTGAGCATCGTCCCTGGCTTGCCCATCATGCCAATTGAACTACCTTGTCATTCTATACCAGGCCTAGCTCTTCACACAAGCTGATCGCATTAGGCCAAGAGGTAATGCCGTGGTCATTTGTCCACGGTATCTTCCGCTCAACACTTTTGTTGGTCCAGATCGGAACTTATGAACTGGCATTCTAGCATTTACAATACTGCAGCATAAGCGCGTCATATTTGGATATGATGGAAAGCGGGGCGAATATCGCTTCTACTTTCTGCATGCTTGGTCCTTATCCTAAAGATCACGGGGAAACTTTCCATTCGCTTGGTCAGCAACTAAATGGCGGACCACATCTGGACCTGACAAGGTACGCTCCAATGACCTCAGCTTGGCTGGCAGAGAGCACGGACCATGAACGACGATAAAGTGATATCGTTATTCAGACCATCTGGAAAAGAAGGAAGGGAGACGTTTTTGGCCGATCGCGAGAATGTGGATAGGGATTTCATCCCGAGAGCTTGTCCTGGGCCCTTCGCATATCCGTCTGATTGACCCCGATATAGCTTCGGAACGTTTGGTTCGGCGATTCGTGCCCCATCATCGCCGCTATCGTCACGATGTCCGTCCCCGCATGATAATGACGATTCCCGAACGTCGCCCTCAGGTCGTGAGAGACCACATTGATCCCTGCCACCTTGCCTATCTTCTTGTCCCTTGAGGCTATCGTCTCTACGCTCATGTTGTGCAGCTTGCCCCTCTGCACCGACAGCATGAGCTGCCCTGGGTCGTGATTGTACTTTCTTACCAGTTTCGCCCTTTCCTCCAGCCATTCCCTCAGAGGATTCTCTCGTGACCTTCGACATGACCAATAACCGACGCTTCCCGCCGTGCCTTCCCTTGCATGTTATCACCGCCTGACCGTTCCATAGAAGCTCTTTTGCTTCCTCTTTGGTTATCCTTGCAATGTCCCCGCGCCTCAACGAATTGTCCACTCCGAGGGAGAATATCAGCTCGTAGCTCGGACCCATCCGGTGCGCTATCTCCCTGAGGTCCTTGACCGCTTCCTCCGAAAGGAACTGTCTGTTCTCCTTCGGCCTCGACGTGATACCTATCTCCCATTGCCCTGCGGCCTCGTTGAGCATGGCCTTTAAGAATTGCTTTAGAAGATGGCACCTTACAGCTCTCGTATTCTGTACCACGGGCCATGTCCTCTCCAGGATCTCCAATTGTTCCAACGTGACATCCTTCACTGTCCCTCGGCTGGCCTAGCTGTAGCCATGCCTGATGCAACCATATCCTGTACTGGTCCGAGGTCCCTGGGAACGTCCTTCCTGTCCTCAGCTTCTTGGCCAGCCATTCCCTCATATCCCGATGCCATGGATCTCTGTATTTGAACGGCATCCATCCCTCAGGCCCCCTTGCTCTCGGACTGTGTGTACATATGCCTCATGTGATGCCAGTAGGCATCGATCATGGCAAGGCACTCGCTCCTCCGCCATTCCCATACTGCCATCCTGACGCTCGCGCTAGGCTTGGGGCATTTAGCGAGCCTGAGGCCCTCATACGCGCGATGATAGTTGACACCGGCCCAATGCATAGCACTTCTGACCTCATCTATGCCGTTGACGATGCTGTCGGTCGAAATGCTCGAGCATCACTGACCACCCGCCTCGCTGTAGCCGAGAGCATGCACCAGGTCCTGCATCTCGTCCGTCCCGGGCGCATTACTTGGCCTGGACCTCTTTCTTCCCATCTTCCTTGAGCTCGGCCTCGACCTTCTTGGCGCATATCGGACCAAGGCCTCTCTTCATGCTCTCAGGGTCCTTGAGCTTGCGATGGCATCTCTCGCAGCGACCGCACTTCTCGGACAAGGCGACGATATCATTCGACATGCTCACGCCCCCGCCCTTACCGTGGTCGCTCGTCTTGCAGTCGACCGCATCCTCGTACTTCCTTAGAAGGTCCTTCGCCTCCTTGTCGCCGCTGCTGGCGGCTAGCCTCAGTATAGGCACGCTGCCGTACCTGTGATAAACTTCCCGGTATACTGAGCAGAACACTTTGTGCGCTTCACGGAAGGCGGGTATCTCTAGCCTCTTGTCCTTGGGTATGTTCTCACCCGTCCTTGATGTCGTACTGCTCGGCTTTTGCCGTTCCCGACGTTCCCTTGTTCTCGTCCTCTTCCTCGAACGCCTCTGCAGGAAGGAAAGCAACAAAGAGCACGCCCGGACCCTTTGCTATGTATGCGCCGCCGCCTGCCCTGATGCGGACAGTTTTTTTCTTGTCGAGATGAACTATCGCGAACATATCGTCCCATCCCGCCTGAGCGATGCTCTCGGCCAGCACTTCAAGCTCTTTCCCATCCTCTTCGCCCGGGCGCTCGATCGGCTCCTTGTAAGCATCATCGGTCATGAGCTCAGGCCCCCGTTGTGGTCGGTCTTGTCCGGCTCTTGTCGGTCAGCCTGACGCGCCACTTGCCTATCGTCTCGTCGTGAAAGACCTTCACGTCGAAGTCGGCCGAGCTGCTCGTCCTTTTCCTGATGGCATTGCTTATATCACGATAGTAGAAAATGCCTGACTCCATCATGCGGAGGCCTCCTTCGTAAGCCTTCTGACGGCCTCCTTGCAGGACTCGCAGCCGCACTTGTTCAGCTCATCGATGGTCCTTTCCCCGGACGAGACATTCCTCATTATGGAATTCACTAGCTTCTCAGAATAATGCAAATTATTTGGATCCTTGACACCTTCTATCATTGGGATGCCTCCTTGTTCAGGCGGCGCAGTGCTTCCATGCAATCAGAGCAGCCGCATGACTCAAGTTCGCCCTTGTTCCTCATGCCATCCTTGACGGCCTGCATCGTGCAGTTCGCTTCATACTCATCATAAGCCAGGTCGTCGCTCGTCCCTGTAGACATTACAACCGTCTCGTCCACCTATTCACCTTCCTTAGAGATTATTACCCTGGCAGGGGAGGCGCTTGGGACACCTCGGAGTTGGGGTTACGATCCGGAGGAAAAGTATGTTGTTCTAATACCCTGGCAGGGTCAGCGTGATGTTGTGACTCCTTTCCTCTTCACTATCTAGGTAGCGTGTTTCCAGATTGCTACCAGTAACCCCATTGCGCTTGTGCAATCTTCATATGTTGTGATTGCAACACATGCAACTATAACGCATAATATAAAGATTTGCAATCACAATACATAACACATTATAAGAGCAATACTTAATATTTAACCCATTTTATTATATGTGAAAGAGTTGAGTACATGATTGCAAATGACAAAAGATGAGAGTCATAAAACATACAGTCTTAGACCAGCCAGCGGCGGTCTCCTTGATAGTCTATTTATATAAAACTGGCCCAGTTGTCGGTAAGAACCTAAAGGGTGTTGTCAGCAATTACCCGCGCATGAAACGTCTGGCCGAACAACTTAGAGATGAGGGGATGATCTCAATAAAAATGGAAAAACGCCCCATGATAACTTTGGTGTTCTCCTTGACAGAAAAAGGGAAAGAACTGGCTGGACATCTCAAAGCAGCCAGTGATATGCTCAGCCCGATCGCTGACAGTTACGCTTCTTACGATGAGGGCAGTTCGGATCGCAAGGTTTGACCTCCACCGCTCCCAATTGCCGGATTATCTCGCCGTTGTTCTCGCGCTTTATCGTATCCAGCATGTAGTATGCCGATTGCGCCTTAGGGCATTCATCGTCAGAATCGCTGAACAGCCGTTCGATCACTGCCTCGAGGACCTTCTCTGTCTCGATGTTCATCATGATGAACACTCCTGAACCATGTGGTCAAGCTCATCTATCAATATCATAAGGTGCTCCTGCTTTCCTTCCCTCGCTTCCCATACGGCGTAAGGGACGTCCTTCGTAATGCCATCGAGGGCGCATGAACCGTCCTGACGCTTGTTCTTGCATCTCTCTATCTTGCACGGCACTCTGGCCGAGCGCTGTTCATTGTACATTCTTCGGAACGCGCGCTCGATATAGTCTATGGTCTCGGTCGATAATCCATTTCCTGATCCTCGCTCGTTCCCATCATCCGGGCTTATCGGCGACCTGCCCGGCAGAATTTAAGCGGCATGGGGGGAGGTGCCCGAAGATGCTCCTCTCTAAGTTGATATTCTTGATTTTTATAAAAGTAAGCTGGATAAAATGAAATCGACGAAACTTGAAACGTAAAATCAAGGGGAAAGTCATCCCCGAAAGTGCTCATACTTTCTATGCTATAGAAGCTTAGCGTAAATAGTCAGTCTAGGATGAGAGCCACGATGCGCTGTCCTACCTTGCTCGTGGAAGTCAGATCTTCACATCTGTCCTTAGAGAATACACAAACCGCTTGGATGGAACGATAAGCCTTGCCTCAGAAGGCGTAGCATTTCGCCTATCGGACAAAGAACGTTAAAACGATTTTCTGTCGTTCATTTAGAAGATAGAGAGGTTTACGCTTGCCTAGCGACCTCCGTGAGAGTGCTCCCGCCTTTTCTCTTTGCTTCTATTGGCTGTGCCTCAGCACCCTTCTTGCCTGCTTCCGATAACTTTTCCCTGGTCGATTCGCTTATCTCTTTTCCACTGCCCCATCTAGCTTCTGCTCCTCGCTCCCCACCTAATACCTTTGCCTCCCTAGGTTCGGCCTTAGCTCCTTTTTTGCCTGCTTCCGATAACTTTTCCCTGGTCGATTTGCTTATCTCTCTTCCACTGTTCCATCGTTCGGCTGCACCTTTTTTGCCCGCCTCAGATAGCTTCTCATGCGTTGATCGCTTTCCTCTTCCTCGCAATTCATGTCTCTCTGCCATTTTTTCCTCTCCCTAGGCATTGTTGCCTATCTTTCCCTCTTAGCCCATCATATAAACTGCTTAGGCGCTCATCTATCTGAATATTGCATTATGGGCGCCGAACCGACATCTAACATCAAAAGACCAACATCTCTGATGATTCTACAAGTTAATGATGTCTTAATCTTTATAAAAGAATACTGGACAAGATAAAATCGCCGAGACATGGAAAGCGAGAATAAGAGGTTTGAGCCGCCCGAAAGTGACGTTAGCCTACCTAATATTTTTATCATGGAATCCTTTTAAGGTACTTACATTTCCCATCAAGGATTGGATAATCGGATAGGAGCTGCAATTCCATTTTTAGGCTTCCTTTCAATATATCGACTGTTTTAATCTCTTTCTGATACGCTTGAATTCGTAATAAGATATCCGTCATTCAAAAGAGCATTCAGTGAATCCCTGGCCTTTATCGAATCGTTGACCGTCAATCATGATCATGATTGACGCGGACCATGTTGCCGTCCGATGTGGCCGTCAGTTTCATTTTTGTGGGATCCTAATTATAATCTTTTTTCTATATCTGACTATCCAAATAAGCAACTGATAATTGAACTGGTCCAGATCTTGCCCTGTCCAGTTCTGAACAAATTTTGCGCCTGTCCGCTCCTCGATCCTCTTTGATAGCCTCTCGTATATCGAATCCTTTTTTGAGCTCAGCGCGTTAATTTCGTCCTTGAGATGCTTCCAATGACCATTGATATCAAGCTCCTTGGGGATGTGCTTCTCTACTAGGTCATCATTGAACGGATAATCCTCTATGTCCAGGTGAAGGGGCCCGTTGGAGGATCATAATGGTCGATCGACATCATCTCAGGGATTGTATCTTTCCATTCAATTATGACCTGCCTCAGGACGGCGGTATGATTTTCATAGACCTTGATCCTGAACGCCCTGTTTTTAAAGCTGATGCAAGCAGACCATATGGCAATAGCCGCTGCGATGATTGAAATGATGATGGGAATATCTAGGTATGACATCGCAAGGGTCATGCATATGTAACTCTAATAATGATAGGATTTTTGATATGGACTAAGAAGAACGACCGAAAGTGCTTATGGCTCCATCAAGATGCGGGCCACGATCCGCCGATCCACCTTGACGTTGACAGGCCCGATGACTGACAGGTCATGCATTGCGAATATTCCTGTCCCTTCGCTGGCATAGCCTCGCAATATCGCCCCTGGATATCGGCCCTCGACCGCGTACCATGCCGACGCCGCGTCCTCGAACTTTTCTCTTTTCCCGCTCTTGTGTACGATGAGATACTCCATTCCGTAACCTCCCCGGATATCACTAGAGCCGCCCATCATTCGGTCTTCGAGACCCTAGGATGAATATCGAGGATATGAACCGGAGAGGAGGAGGTATCCGAAAATGCCTGTTAACGAATGATGAAGTTCTTGGGTTTTGTAATAATATACTGGACAGAATTGAACCTATGGGACCTGAAAAGCGGGAATAGGAAGAAAACGACCCCCGAAAGTGAGAAGATCAACGAATGAGTGATCAAGCTCATTCATCCCAGCGGTTTATCCTAAGCGCGATGCTTTTTGAACGTGCATATTTTATGAACGATGTCGTGGAAAGCAAGCGATATGGACCTCTTCAGGAAGATCAAGGATGAACATGTTCTCATCCTGAGCACATTGGATGACCTTGTAGGCAGCGACCCCAGGACCAAGAAAGAGACGATGAACAGTCTTAGCATGCAGATACTTGTGCATATGGACGCGGAAGAACGAACGATATACGCCGCTTTAGAGGATATCGACCCGATCGCAAGGTCCGTAGCGCTACGTGATGAGGTCGAGCATGACCTGGGCAGATATCTTATCAACAGGCTGAGGGAGAGAGGGACGGATATCGAGAACTGGAATGCCAATCTTCAGGTGCTCCATAAGGTACTTAGGGACCACATGGAGGCGGAGGAAGGAATACTGTTCGATCTAGCAATGGACCACTTCGATGATGACGAGATAAAAGCTATGACCGAACGCTTCGTGAACGTAGAGAACACGATGTTCAAAGAGAACCAGACAATATCTGGCAGACGTATGTGATCTACTATCGTCCTGGACCACTTCGACGAGGATAAGATAATGGCGAAGACCGAGAAGTTCGGGACTGTTGGGGGACGAGATATGCTATGAATGGCGGATGGGGGCCATCAAGCTCATCTATCCCAGCGGTCCATATTGAAGCATGATGCTTTTTGAACGTGCATGCTTTATGAATGATGTCGAATGGATCAAGGAGCATGGACATGTTCAAGAAGATCAAGGATGAGCATACCCTCATCCTGAACACATTGGATAATCTTGTACGCACGACCCCGAGACAAGAATGGAAAGAATGAATGATCTGAGCATAGATATACTAGCTCATATGGACGCAGAAGAGCGGTCCATTTACAAGGCGTTCGAGGATGTGGACCCGATAGCACGGTCCCTGGCGCTTCGCCACGAGGAAGAGCATAGTTTGGCCAGGACCCTGATCGTCGGCTCAGGGAGAAAGGCATAGGGCCGGAATATTGGGCGGCCAGGCTCAAGGTGCTTCAGGAGATCATGAAAGCTCATTTCGAGAGAGAAGAGGACGGTGTTCGATATCGCTCTCGACCACTTTAACGATGAGGAGATCAGTTCGATGACCAAGCTGTTCGAGGATGTCGAGAACAGACCTGCTCAGTGAGAAAAGGATAGAAGCTATGAAACGTGCATAAGATGGACATGTTCATGTCACGTCGGCCTCTATCTGATGAAAAAAGGACAGTCGATGACCATGGCGGCAGGATATAGGCTCAGGACTGGGTTTCCGGGCGATCATACGCTCGGAGAGCGAGGTTCGTCGTCCTGCTGCCGATATATTGAATAAGTCCGCTAGCAGGGGCCGCGAACAAGGATACGAATTTTAGAACTTCTCGACCCTCACTATCGACATTTCTTGCATCGTCGTACATGATATTTAGTACCTAAGTCGGCTGGTGAGAACACTATGCCGCGAGGGTCCGGTCTTATGCCCGCAGTATTTAAAGAAGCGATCAAGACAACCCATAGTTAACAACCTGAGAACAAAGAATAAACGGCATACGTCCTGCTAAGTGCATTAGTGAGCAATAATGAGCATTCCAGATCGGAAAGTGTGGCATAATTCCCTAAGCCCTATATGCAGCAGTGCCGAGTTATGCCGCGAATTATGCCGCCGAGGGATTGAAAACGAGAATAGTCAATAATGATCGATTTTCATCGATATGCGGTCGATATCGCCCTTTCTATGCCGATGAAACGCTCGAGAAGAGAGTTGGTCGCACGAAGAGCCGAGGTCGCCTAGGGTCGACGCGCTGATTAGGTCGCTAGTGTGGTTGTTCTTGTCAGAGAGTTAAGGCTGAGCATTAGCTCTAAACCGCAACAGCAGGTCTACCACTAGCCGA
>CAVSDP010000049.1:0-16049 GCA_963726655.1 Methanomassiliicoccaceae archaeon | reverse complement strand
ATTCTGGGACGATGAGAACAATTTTTTCGTATAGTTCAGAGCTGAGATGCATTTAACTCCATGTCAATAATACTGTTGTACGATAATCATATAAGTCTTCAGATTTTCACAAAGACCTTGGTCTGTAATTGCTCTATTATTCTAAGGTCCTGGTCGAGATCATCAAACGGTTCGCGGCAGCCAAGAAGGTGACGCCTGCTCAGATCGCCCTAGGGTGGTTGCTTGCTCAGAAACCATGGATCGTTCCGATACCGGGCACAACAAGGCTTGAGCGCTTGGACGAGAACCTTGCAGCAGCAGAACTAGAACTGACCCCTGAAGAATTACTTAAAATTAACCTAGCTCTCTCGAATATCACCGTTGCAGGAGATCGTTATCCGGAAGAACTAGAAAGAAGGACGGGCATCTAACGGCAAATAGCTTAGTTGTTCCGAACATTGGTGTGTTGATCAAGAGAGGGGTCCGATGGATGCTGGGGAAATGAGACCCCTTTCATGATGTGATCTAGGAATTAGTGAAATGGATCAAATGAGATAAAGGTGATCTAGATGAATAGGAGGATCCTGGTGCTTTCGGCAAGCCCTAGAAAGGGAGGGAATTCAGATACGCTGTGCGATCAATTCATACTCGGAGCAGAAGAGTCTGGGAACCAAGTAGAAAAAATAGCTCTGCGTGAGAAAAAGATCAACTTCTGCCAAGGATGCCTCTCTTGTCAGGATAATGATGGAAGATGCATACAGAATGATGATACGAGCGAGATCTTAGAGAAAATGATCCAGGCAGATGTTATCATTATGGCGACGCCAGTTTATTTTTATACGATGGACGCACAGATGAAAACGTTGATAGACAGGACCTGTTCCAGGTACACTGAGATCAGCGATAAGGAAATTTATTTTATCATGACCGCTGCCGATAATAGAGAACAGGCGATGGAAAGGACCTTGGAAGGATTTAGAGGATTCACCTCCTGCCTGAACGGAGCAAAGGAAATGGGTGTGATCTACGGGACCGGCGTATGGAACATCGGGGATATTAAGGGAAGCAGAGCAATGGTCCAAGCGTATGAAATGGGAAAAGCAGTATGAACATTGTCAAAGCTACTGGCTATAGATATTCTCTATGAAGATCTAATGATCAATAGAATGTCCATGATAATATTGTTCATCTCTTAAGAATGGTTATTATCAAAAAGATCTGGTGCGAGGGGCCGGATTTGAACCGGCGGACCTCTTCAGGAGCAGATCTTGAGTCTGCCGCCTTTGGTCGATGGATAAGCCATCTTTGACCTGGCTTGGCTACCCTCGCATATCTAGTGAATTTTCCTTAATGCCAGAGGCTTATTAATACTTCCCCTTTATGAGGGGATGAATAAAATGACTACGCATAGTAACGCTTGATCCGCGTTGTTATAACATCAAAAATAAGTATTATATATATTAAATACAATTAAGATGGGCCTGAAATGTTCAGGAGTGGGAGAGGTGTAACAACCTCACCGTTTCCTCCAGATTCGAACCACCCACAGTGATCAAGAGGTGGCATCTCTCCCTTCTCAGATTATTATTTAAGCTAAGTAGTCGAAAGTACTCCTGCAAAAGCTGATATAATGACGAGCGAAGCGCTAGCTGGTCAGATGAAGAAAGTGCTGGCCTAAATGGCGGATAAAGAATAATGATGAAGATAATTCATGTAGTTACTTCACCACGGTCAGAGCGGATCACAATGGTGTGCTCGGTCTGTGCGACCATACCGCCTTTGACCTCTGTCAGGATAGGATATGCAAAAAGTATGCCATGCCGCACAAGGGTCTTGAGACTAACATCCGCATTTTTAGGATCAAGCTTCTCGCACCAGCGTTCACAGAAAGGCAACGGCCCAAAATCTTCCTTTATCAATCTGAACAGCTCAGAAGCATTAGGGTCGTTTATCTTCCTGTCCCTGAATATTCGATAGATATTACCAGGTTTCCAGTTCTGGACCTCTCCTTCGCCGTTCGTTGCAAAGGGCTCTATCGCTATAGCATTGCCGGAGACCAATCTATTAGTGTTCTCATCATCATAGTTGGGGATCGAAAGTCCTGTATGCAAGTTGAACTTACCAAGGCCATGTCCTGTAAGATTAGTCACAGGTAAGTTGCCGGTCATCTTTATTGTTCTTTCTATAGCACTTCCGATCGAGCGGATCTGTGCTCCATTGTGCACGGCCTGTATGGCTATTTCCAACGCATTGGATGACGCTTCGATGAGGTTTTGCCAGTTCTTTGTCCCGACCTCTATCGTCTGAGCTGTATCTCCAATAAAGCCTTCAACATGAGCTCCGACGTCCAACTTAACGAGGTCGCCCCTTTGAAACCTCTGCTTATCGCCGCTATGAGGGGAAAAATGAGCTGCGGCATCATTGATGCTTATATTGGTAGGAAAGGCTGGTTTTCCCCCTTTCTTTATCATATATCCCTCGACCTCCTCGGCGACCGATAGTAGTGTGACGCCTTCATCGATCATATCTGCGCCAAGTAGGCGGGCCTCTCGTGAGATCGTTCCCGCTCTTTTTATCAGTTCTATCTCATCATCATTCATTCAACGCCGCCTCGATGTCTTTTGGTGATATGGTACCCTGGCGGATAATGTTCATCTGACCGTCAGTCACCTGGATGATGGTAGATGGCCTTCCGAGCTTACATGGGCCGCCATCAACGTATATGCTCACAGACGAGCCAAGATCGTTCACGGCGTCCTGGCATGTAGTGTTGTCCTTATGAGAATGGATGTTCGCTGACGTTGATACAATAGGACCGAATATCTCGATGAGCTTAAGGGCTATGGGCTGTTCTGGGATCCTTATCCCTATCTCGTTCGAGGATGCGGTCAGGATATCGGGTATCGAAGGACCTTTAGTGACTATCAGTGTAAGGGGTCCCGGCATGAATTTTTTTACAAGTTTTTTGGCGCGTTCATCCAGGACAGTGATCTCTTCCATCATTTTGAGATCCTTTACGGCTATTGACATCGGCATATCAAAGGGACGGCGCTTTGCCATGTATACTCTTTTGACAGCTGTCTCATCAAATGGGTCACAGCCCAGTCCATAGACGGTCTCAGTAGGATAGACGATAAGTCTCCCGGCCTCTAGTTCTGAGATTATCCGCTCTAACTTCTTCTCCGGGATCCTTACATCCCCATCCTCGATATCCGCTTTGATTATCTCCATCTATTTTACTCCCCCACTTGAGTTAATAATATGTTTGAGATGCGTTCCTTAGCCCCGGCCATAACCGGTGGGCCATGTCCAGGATATAATCTCTCCACATTAAGCTGGCTCAGTCCTCTGATCGATGACCTTAGGGCCCGCAGGTCGCCTGATGGTAGGTCCCACCTGCCGACCCCATCCGCGAAAATAGTATCACCACATATCAGCGAGCGCTCGTCCTTATCGAACAAACAAATGCTTCCGGCAGAATGGCCAGGAGTATGGATGACTTGCAGTTCAGATGTCCCAGTCGATAGTGTCTCATTCCCTTTTAGAATAGACGGACTTAAATGGCCCAGTGAGCTCACGCCGAACATCTCTGCCCCTGTAGCCCTAGCGTCACCAGAGCGTACTGCCTCAGCGTCTAGTTCATGAACGAACACCTCTGCGTCCAATTCCTTTGTGAAGAATGGTGCTCCGCCGATATGGTCAAAGTGACGATGTGTTAGAATTATGGTCCTTATAGTTCCAACATCCATACGCTCCTTAAGCTTGCCTAACAGTCTATCGCTGTGGAGTCCAGATGTTGTATCTATAAGGATAGCTCTGTCCCCCGGGATGACATAGACATTGCAGTCATAGCCTGAACCTGGGAACGTTAGCACAGACATGCAAGTTTGAAAAGTTCTTAGGCCTATATAACATCTTTTACCGAATATCATATACCGTCATGTTGTCTGGCATAAGGTACTAGATCTAGTATAATATGCTGGGTATTATTATTAGAATCCATGATCAAATTATATATTTATTTTCAACCTTTGCGAGCTAAAATTCCCTATGTGAGCTGGATAATGAGAGCAATCATTCCGTTGCTCAATGGAACGCTTAGTTACTTGTGATATTGGAGGGTATTGCATGAAGTAGGTCAGAAGGACCGAAGCTCAAGTTCGTGGATAAGCGACTGTTACGTGTATCGGCGAATGGATCGCAAGTCGACTGAATGATGCGGGAACCACTGCCGAAAGGGCTGTTGTTCACTCACGCGAGCTACATAACTATCTTGGAATTCAATTCAAAGGGAATCATCAGATCCTAATATCATCCATGATCATCTCCCTGATACTTCCCGGGATCTAAAATAGAACTCATATGCAAATGAGGCTGAAATATGCCGCTTACGTTAATACACTGGGTATAGGAAAGAGCAAAAGAAGAATGTTATTGGAGCGATCAATAAGTGATCACAAAGAACGTTCTAATGATAGCATGATGGAAGTATAATGTTCGCCGAAGCAGGAACGATCTGATCTTTCCCAAGGAATGTGGACGTTATTTACTAAGGTTACCACATCATGAGCCAAGTTATTTCGGGCGAAAAGCTATAGTTCTGCAGATATAACATTCCACCCGAACAAGAGAATTTCAGAGTTTTCTTCAACTAATACCCACCTCTCTATTAGATAAGTAAATATTGAGCTACGTCTGTGATATTGACCGGCAACCCAATCAAAATGGTTAAGTGCAAGATGCGCAGTAGAGAAAAAGGTATACGTTGTTGTCCTGTATCTGGATCCGCCAGGGAATATATGGGCGTAAACGGCTACAGTAACGATTAAATAGTATAGCGTGTTAGCTAGGAGAGCCTGAGTAAGTCCGAATGGCTTCGGGCAGTATGGGTTCGCCAAATAAGAACCTATATATACCCCTTCATAGATGGAGGGGAGCTGCGGTCGAATAAAATTCGGCCACAACAGATCACTTTGATGCACCCGTGAAGAGACCCTTCTCGGGGAAGTGGTGGAGAATGTACAGGATCTGGAAGATGTCCTGCGTTCTATGATTCCAGTCATATGCAGTTTGGACGTGTGTTAAGCCGACACAAAGCGGCAGCTACGTCATATGGGGAATGGCTCGGCTCGAGCGCCGAGGAAGGTCGTGTCAAGCAGCGATATGCGCCGGGTAGTTGCAAGAAGACTATGATCCGGTGATTGCCGAATGGGACTTCCTATTCTCTCCGAATGCTCCGGAAGGAGCGGGAACGCGGGGGATCGAAACATCCTAGTACCCGCAGGAAAAGAAATCAATAGAGATGCCGTCAGTAAAGGCGATCGAACGCGGCACAGGGCAAACCGAATCCCTCAGAGAAATTTGAGGGAGTTGTGGTGTAGTGGACCCGGATACATCTTAACTGATTAACCCGAAGTTGCCTGGAATGGCATACCATAGAGGGTGACAGTCCTTTAGGGATACGTCAGAAAGATGAGTTTCGGTGTTCCGGAGTAACGTGCGTTGGATATCGCGCGTGAAACTGGGGAACATTCATCTCCAACTCTAAATACGTCTCGAGACCGATAGTGCAGTAGTAGCGCGAGTGAAAACTGAAAAGTACCCTTGACGGGAGGTCAAAAGAGCCTGAAACCATATGACTATAACCAGATGTGGCGTTAAAGCGACGAAGCCCGAAAGGGTGGAGCAACGTTGCATTATCCGTTCTGAATAACGGGCCAGCGAGTTCTGATTAGTGGCGAGACTAAGGTATTGAATACCGGAGTCGGAGGGAAACCAACAAGCACGCAACATCGTAAGATGCGAGGTGCGAGGTGTGCTCGCCTGGAGTCACTAGTGGGATACCCGAAGCCAGTTGATCTATGCGTGGGTAGGTTGAAGCCCTTCGAAAGGAGGGTGGAGGACCGAACCGGTAATGATGTGCAAATCTTTCGGATGACCTGCGTATAGGGGTGAAAGGCCAATCTAAACTGGAAATAGCTGGTTCCTCTCGAAACTTGTCGCAGCAAGACCTCTGACGAGATAGATTGTGAGGTAGAGCAACCAATTTGGGGCTTAGGTCGGGAAACCGATCGGCTCTTTGTTAAACTCCGAACTTGCGATCATCGTAGACTCAGGGATTGAGGGCCTCTGGGGTAAGCTTGGGGTCCATAAGGAAATGAATCCTGCCTAGGGTTAAGGTCCCTAAATTCCGGCTAAGTGAAACATGAAACAGAGTCCGTAGTCTAAAACAACCGGGAGGTGGGCTTAGAAGCAGCCATCCTTCAAAGAAAGCGTAACAGCTCACCGGTCGAGATCATGGGCCTGGAAGATGGACGGGTCTAAAGCCGGATACCGATACCCTAGAGTACCGAAAGGTAATCTGGTAGAGAGGTGACGTTCGTGGGCAGAAGTTTGGCCGTGAGGTCAAGTGGACCGCGATCGTATAAGGATGCTGGTAGGAGTAGCAGCAAAGAGCGGTGAGAATCCGCTCCGCCGCAGGGGCCAGGGTTCCTCGGCAATGTTCGTCAGCCGAGGGTTAGCCGATCCTAAGATGTTCCTTAATCGAGAACATCAAAAGGGAAACAGGTTAATATTCCTGTGCCATTCTAGATATTGCCTAATACTTGACACATCGAGCTAGGTCGAGCAGGGGTTTCAACCTGTTCAAGCGTCTAAATCTAGGGAGAACCGTAATGGTGAGAACTGGACGAATGCGCGAGTAGGAGGACGAAGGTCCTCTTCGGCCGATGCTTGGTGTCCATGAAAATTGTATTAGTTTAATCTAGAATGTTCGTACCAAGATCTGACACAGGTGCCCCTAGGTGAGAAGCCTAAGGCGTGTCGGCATAATCCAAGCGAGGGAATTCGGCAAATTAGCCCCGTACCCTCGGTATAAGGGGTGCCAGCCGCGAAAGTGGCTGGTCTCAGTGACTCGGGAGCTCCGACTGTTTAATAAAAACATAGGTCACAGCGAGTCCGAAAGGATGTGTATTGTGGCTGAAGCCTGCCCAGTGACGGTATCTGAATTTCCAGTTCAATGGAACGAAGGACCGTTAAACGGCGGGGGTAACTATGACCCTCTTAAGGTAGCGTAATACCTTGTCGCTTAATTGGCGACTTGCATGAAGGCCCAACGAGAGCTCTACTGTCCCCGCTTGGAAGCCGGTGAAACTGATAGTACCGGCGCACAATCCGGTATCTTCCACCTGAAAGCGAAGACCCCATGGAGCTTTACTGCAACCTGTTGTTGTTGTACGAGCCTCGATGTGTAGCGTAGGCAGGACACGTTATCAGGGCTTGCCGCTAGGCAAGTTCCGAGTGGCCAATGAAACACTGCCCTTCGGGACTCGTACGACTTACTTTTTCGGAAGGACAGCTATAGGTAGGCAGTTTGGGTGGGGCGCCACGCGCTCAAAAAGGTAACAAGCGCGCCCAAAGGTCAGCTCAGGCAGGTCAGAAATCTGCCGTTGAATGCAAAGGTATAAGCTGGCTTGACGTCGGTTGGGACAATAACAATCGGCGATACGAAAGTAGGGCTTAGCGAACCACTCAGCCTTCTGAATGGGGGCGAGTGATAACAGAAAAGTTACCCTGGGGATAACTGAGTCGTCGCTAGCAAGAGTTCATATCGACCTAGCGGTTTGCTACTTCGCTGTCGGCTCTCCCTATCCTGGCGGTGCAGCAGCTGCCAAGGGTGGGGTTGTTCGCCCATTAAAAGGGATCGTGAGCTGGGTTTAGACCGTCGTGAGACAGGTTTGTTGCTTTTTGGTGGAAGTGTTCTGATGCCTGACGAGAAGGATCCTTTAGTACGAGAGGAACGGGGATCCGTAGCCTCTAGTTCATCAGTTGTCTGACAAGGCACTGCTGAGCAGCCACGCTGTAATGGATAAGAGCTGAAAGCATCTAAGCTCGAAACCACCTCGGAAAAGAGGCATCTATAAGAACACTCGTAAATGACGAGATTGATAGGACTGGGGTGTAAGTATCAAGGTTCGCCGAGATATTCAGCCCGCAGTTACTAACGTTCGCGCCGTGATGTGTCGGCTTAACAGTCAAACAAACTGCATATGACTAAATCTTCCAAAACTTTTAGTTTTATTAATTTTTATATCGCAATGTACTATTTGATCATCATTTATTTTTGTATCTTGATCTTTAGGACATTTGCAATATTCAATAAATTAAATTGAATCTATTAGTGATCTAATTGGACCATTACCGGATGGTCCATTCCAAACTGCACTTTAATTGTGATCGATCAGGTGGGAAAAGCAAATATTGCTATTGTTCTTGGCGAGTCCAACTGCTTAGAGATCTCTTTATTTGTAGAAATATTGATCATGATTTTTAACTTAGTGCGAGCGAGAGCTCCGCACTTCCAAGCTTGGGAGGAGGGTGGCATCCGTCCGTTCAAATGAACGCCAAGTGCATTCTGTCTCATACCTGTGACAGTTCGCTTCATGAAGGATGGTGTATCCGAACTAGCTTGTTCACAAGTTCCGTATGTGTCCTAATAAAAATGGAAGGTGGAAGAGCAGTCATGGTCATTTGATGTTAGTGAGGATGTCTGTGATCCCTACTTTCCATCGAAGTTAATGATCTCTATCTTAGATGAAGCTAAAAGTATTGCATGAAAGAGCGGAGTAGTTCATTGAACGAAAAAGGTCATTGGACCTTGACGTTCATTTGCTCCTTGAGGACCCTTATCATCTTCTCGAGTTGATCAGTGCTATGTCCAGATATCTTGATCTTCCCGCCCCTTTTCAGGAAAATTATCATTTCGGTCGGTCTTTCTAACTTTTCCCCCTTGGATGTGATCGTTATGTTCTTTACTTTGATGTGGTCGATCCAGTCCTTGAAGGTAAAGACGCGGCGTCCTCTCAACATCTCCATTTGTGAGAAGTACATGGCGATACCATTTGAGAACAGCAGTATCGGATGGCATGAACGGAATGCTGCTGGACCGCGGATCTCTACTAGATAGAAGAGAACAATGAATCCTACCAAGGAAAAGGTCGTGATGATCAACGTTACTTGGGACGGACAGGTCGCCATATACTAACAGCAGGCCTCCATATAGCGCCAGGAACAGTTCGAAGAACCTTCCTATCATTTCGAAGATAGACCATTTCTGTCCAGAAAGTATTTTTGGTGGGCGAAGGCTTTCTGGTATCTCCTCTTCGTAGAGAAGTTCGCCCCTATCATAAATATTATTGATCACTTTCTTTTCAGCCATCGACCCAGGGATAGCGGCCGACCTCATGAACTTTTTCAGATCCCGATGTCAATATCGGGAGGAACGTAACAACGCAAACGCTGCAGTGCTTCTAATTTCTCACGCTTCTTGATCTTTGCCTCTTCGACCCCTTGGCATAGATATTCGATCGAGCGGTCCATTGTAAGTCTGTCCACAGGATATGGGACCCCATCCTTTCCACCTACTGCGAATGAGTACTTTACAGGGTCCTGCCAGGATGGTTCAGCACCATAGATGAGCTCTCCGACCAGTGCAAGGGCCTTTACTGCAGATGGGCCGACCCCTCTGATAGCTAGCAGATTCTTCATAATTCTCCGGCTGTACATCATATGCTCCTCTCAGAGCTCTCCAGTTGATGGTCCTAGGCATTGAGAGCTTCAGAGGGTGCTCTCCACACCATTCGTCAATAGTGGTCTGTCCTTTCTGGACGAGCAGTACATCATGTTCAACGCGCCGGATGCCATCATTGACAAGATCGACGCAGACCTTCCTTGACAGTTAAGCTCATGTTAGCGGTCATATCCAGGGCCTCGGGCATCTTCGGTCCCAGTATCGCCGTGTGAGGTTCCTCAACAAATGAACGAAGGCCCGCGGACGACCATTGATACCTCCTCGCGTATCCAGTCAGGTCGCACATCCCTTGTTGGATGACCGTCCAGTGACCATTCTGATCAAAGATCATCGCGTGATGGTATAGTTTATGGCCATCCTGAATGGCAGCATTATCCACTTTGGCGCACATCCTGCTAACATAGACAAGCTGCGCTTCACTATCCTCGGACATATCGTTCATTTCAGCGTGCGACCTTATTTCGTCTGGCGTATGAAGGGATACCTTCCCTTTCCCCCCTACGACGATAAGGTCCTTGCGTCCATCCATTGCTTTTTTCAGGGCCCCGCAAGTTACGGTCGTGGTCCCGGAGGAATGCCAGTCAAAGCCAAGTACGCACGAGAACGCCTGGAACCAGAACGGGTCCGCTAATCTTTTGAGGTACTCCTCGCTACCCAGTTCCAATAGCATTACGTCGGATATCGCCCCAGCAAGCTTAGTCATCCGCGTGAACAGCCACCTTGGTGCAGTACCGTTATGCAGTGGAAGGTCCGTTATCCCGGTCCGAGGCATATGGTCTTCCAAGTGCGTTCGGTGTATAAGCCTTTCCAAGAGTTGCCCGAAAAGCTAAGGGGAGAAAAAGGTCGTCGTAGCTGTAGGGAGCTTCCTTCGGACCGTCTGCATATGTGCATGGTATAAACGCATCTCTTCCGGCTTTTCTGGCGTTCGATCTGCGATCTGGGAGATGACCTTGACCTCCAGCCTGCCCATGACTTTCCACGCTCCGCCATCATATGATGTATCGGTCATTATGATGATCGGTAGCTTCAATCGCTGCCTTTCCCCCGGATCAAGTAATGATGCTATCAACTTTAATTCGTCACGTTTAATGCAATAGGTCATGCCGTCCTTGCTGGTATACCCTGCATCAGCTGCCCCAAGCAGATCGCTGAGAGGAACTCGCTTTGATGGGACATGCCGGTTCATCATTTCCATCATCTTTCGGAACTGGCCATCATTCAACATACTATACTTCCAACAATCGACCTACAGAAGAACGTTTTGGTCCGTACGATCTAAGGGGTATTGATTATATGTTGGAGCATCGATAAGTGAATGGTGCTTCATTTGGCAAGATCTGACCCCAAGGATATTTTGGAGACACATCCGTGTTTTTGTGAGGGCGCGCACTCCAGGTTCGCTAGAATGCACTTACCGGTAGCACCAAGATGCAATATCCAATGCAACTACTGCGACCGACGATATGATTGCACCAACGAATCGCGTCCCGGTGTGACATCAACGGTGCTTACGGCCGAAGAAGCGGTAGTGAAGATACGTGCGGTGAAGGAAAAAGTCCCGAATCTTAAGGTCATTGGAATTGCTGGTCCAGGGGACCCGCTTGCCAATGAGGAGACTTCAGAAACGTTAGACCTAGTACGGAAGGAGTTCCCTGAGCTATCCCTTTGCCTCAGCACGAACGGACTTGCGCTCGCGGAGAATGTCGATCGGCTGAAGAGATCGGGCGTTGATTTCATAACGGTCACCATGAACGCGATAGACCCAGAGGTGGGTGCCAAGATCTATTCCTCTGTCAATTACCATGGCAGGACGCTGCACGGAGAGGAGGCTGCCCGTGTCCTGATCGAACATCAGATCGATGGCATAAGAAAAGCTGTAGCTGCGGGCATGTTGGTCAAGGTGAACTCAGTGATCGTGCCGGGAGTTAACGCTGACCACTTGCCGGCCGTGGCCAAGAAGGCCAAAGAGCTCGGCGCTTACATCGTCAATATGATCCCGCTCATACCGGTGCCGGGGACTAAGTTCGAAGGCATGAGGGCGCCGACCTCAAAGGAACGGAAGCAATTGCAGGACACATGTGAGGTGGATATACGTCAGATGCGTCACTGTCGTCATTGCCGCGCTGATGCCATAGGTCTGCTGGGAGAGGACCGCTCTGCGGAGTTCGCAAATATCAACGTGCTGTGCTGAGGGCGGACCGGCGATGACAGCGATGTCATCAGCAGGAACGGGCGAGGTGCGCGTGGCCGTAGCGACGACCGATGGTAGGACGGTCAATGAGCACTTCGGGATGGCAGAGACGTTCAGGACATATTCGGTCAAGGACGGTAAGGTCCTGGAGATAGGTCGGGTTGAGGTAGCTGAGCAACAAGGAGATATACCGCTCTTCGGCCCAGGACATCGTACGAAACTTGAGAGGACGGTGGAGCTCTTGAGCGGTAACGATGTGGTGATCTCTAAAAGGTTCGGGGAGCCTGCGATCGAGGAGCTGAAAGAGCGGGGAATGCTAGCCGTCGTGGATAATGGCGAGGTGACACCAGCTATCATTAAAGCTGTGAAGGCGGTACTAGAAAGAGCGGACCATTGAGCGGGATGGAATATGAAAGGTTCTGATCTACTAATAAGATGTCTTGAATCAGAAAAGGTCGAGAAGGATCTTTGGCATCCCAGGGGAGGAGAATATGCATGTCATCGATTCATTGGGATCATCCGATATCGACTTTATCCTGACGAGGCACGAATCATCGGCCGCGTTCATGGCCGGCATGGTCGGACGCCTTACACAGTCAGCCGGGTGTATGTTTGACCACTCTAGGTCCTGGGGCCATGAACATGACGATCGGCGTTGCTGAAGCCTTTCAGGGCAACGAACCAATGATCGCCATGAGCGGACAAGTGGCAGTCCATCGCATGTCCAGACATACAAAGCAGTGCCTGGACCTGCAGTCCATCTTCCAGCCCATCACCAAGGCAGCGATCAGGATAGCATCTGGTGAGCAGATATCGTCATCCGTCGCAAGAGCGTTCAATGTATCTGCAGAGGAAAGCCCCGGGCCGGTCTTCCTGGAACTACCGGAGGACGCTATGAGATCATCAGTGGATGGGGGATCATCGACCACGCTAGCGGCGAGTATTGTTGTGGCAGATCGGGAAGCGAATCGAAATTTCGAGAGAAATGATAAAGCTTTCCAAAATGCCCATGATATTGGTCGGGCGAGGAGTGAACAGGGCTTGCGCGTCCGATGAACTGATCAGGTTCGCACGAGCATGGGGCATCCCAGTGGTCAATACATGGACCGCCGCGGGAACGATCCCATACGATGATGAGCTGAGCTTGCATAACACAGGCCTTAGCAACGCAGCCAAGGTAAGATCTGTGTTCGACCGTTCAGACCTAGTATTGGCCATAGGGATGGACGCAATAGAACTGGACCTGCCTTTATGGAAGAGAATCTGGAAATAAGCAGATGATCTACATGGGGTCAGCCACAGTAGAGAACTTTCCTGGATTCTGTCCAGGGGTCAGAATCGATCGGCGGTCTGAAGAACACGCTCACATCGCTATGCTCAGGAGCACATAGCAAAGGAGATCGGTCAGCAGATCTCTGTCACCGCTCATTGGACGACCCCAGTATGGATCTTGTCGATGGGTCGCCCATCAAACCGCAGCTGTGCGTCCATGAGGTCCGCGCCTCGTTAGGGAGGGATGACATAGCAATATCAGATGTCGGTGCCCACTCTCTCTGGATGATAGATCAATATCCAGCATACAGACCTAATACCCTGATATGCTCTGAGGGCCTGTATCCCATGGGCGTAGGGATACCATGGGCAATAGCTGCAAAACTAACGAGCCCTGATAAAAAGGTCGTGACCGTGGTCGGGGATGGTGGCCTAGCGATGACCGCCTGCGAGATAGAGACAGCTAAGAGGCTAGGCCTATCGTTCGTCATTGTAGTCATGAGGGATGATGGTTATGGTCTCATCCGCCTAAAGGAAGAACGATCATTCGGGCGTTCGGCAGGGGTGGATTTCGATAATCCAGACCTGGTCAGGTTCGCGGGTTCATACGGGATCAAAGGATATGCGGTCTCTTCTGCCGCCGAGCTCGGGGAGGTGATCCGCTCGTCTCTTAAGAATGACGAGCTAGCCCTCATTGATGTACCGATCGATCGTGCGGAGAATCGAAAGCTAAAGATCGGATAGATCAGATAGACCGCATCATCAAAGTGATCTTATGTTCATTGGTAAGTTACCGTCAAATTCATATTGAACGTGATAAAGTTACTCGTATTGAGGAAAGGAATTTTCCATAAGAATGGGGCAGCCCAATTACCAACAAGATTAAAATAACAACCTTCCCCTCACGATCGGATATGCCATCAGATTTTGATCTAGATTTCTTCAAGTCGAACGATTTTCATCGCCAGATCTGTCAGAAGTGTGGCAAGGCGTTCTGGAGCCAGGGCGATTGGCCCACATGCGGGGAATCTCCTTGCGAGGAATATAGCTTTATTAATAATTCACCGACCAGCAAGAGCTTTGACCTGCACCAGATGCGTGAGGCATATCTGTCATTCTTCGAGGAGCATGGCCACGGTCGTGTGCGTAGATATCCTATTGTCGCACGCTGGAGAGATGACATGTTTCTTCACCCAGGCGTCCATATATGATTTCCAGCCTTGGGTCCTGAACGGCGTCGTAGAGCCGCCGTACAATCCTCTGACGATATCCCAGACATGTGTCAGGTTCAACGACATAGACAATGTCGGTAAGACGGGCAGGCATTTCACGTTTCTTCGAGATGCTAGCGCATCATGCATTCAATCGGCCCGCTAAGCCGATCTACTTCAAGGACCGCACCGTGGAACTATGTCATGAGTTCGCGACTAAGCGGTTGGGCATCGACGGACGAAAGATGCACTATATCGAGGAGTGGTGGGAGGGCGGCGGAAACTCTGGCCCATGCATGGAGGTCATACTGGAAGGTGTAGAGATAGCGACGTTGGTCTTTATGCAGAACAGGGAAACACCAGAGGGCCGAGTACCTATGGACATGAAGGTCGTGGATACCGGCTATGGCCTAGAGAGATTGACGTGGTTATCGCAGGGCACGCCATCGGCATATGAGGCGGTCTTCGGTCCGGTCGTCAAGGAGCTCAAGCAGGAGATCGGCGTGAACCCGGACCAGAATGTGCTATGTGCATACAGCAAGGTCGCCGGTGCGATGAACATGAAGACCGCCGCTGACAAGTTCGATTGCTCCGCGAAAGGACCGCAGAGCGGCTGAGCATTTCTTTCGACGAGCTCATGCAGGTCGTCGGTCCTATGGAAGATATCTATGTCGTATGTGATCATTCGCGAGCTCTTGCATTCATGCTGAACGATGGTGTGGTGCCTTCCAATGTCCGAGAAGGATATTTCGCTCGGATGCTGGTCCGCCGTGCGCTTCGTTCCATGCGTACGCTGGATCTAAAGATGACGCTTGATGAGATCGTTGGCCAGCAGGTAGATTATTTTTCGCCGTACTTCCCAGAGCTTTCTGAGAACCGTGAGGATATAATGTCCTTGGTCAAGGTCGAGGAGCAGAGATACTATGAGACCCTCGACCGTGGAAGGTCCCTTGTTCAGAGGCTCTCAAAGGACCTTAAGCCAGGAGAACATTTCGAAGGAGAGAAGCTTATCGATCTTTATGACTCGCATGGTCTCAACCCCGAGATAGTTAAGGAGTTCAGTACGGTCCCGGTCGATATTCCAGATAACTTTTATATGCTGGTGGGAAAACTTCATGAACAGCCGACATCAGAGGAGACGATCAAGAAAGAGGAATATCCTCTTGATATGCCAGAAACGAAACTCGCATATTACGAGGACCCGGATAAGTTTGATTTCGAGGCCAAGGTCATTGCTGTCATAAAAGATGGTGTGATCCTGGACCATACGTACTTCTATCCTGAAGGTGGAGGTCAAGAAGCCGACCACGGGCTAATGGAGACTTATGAGGTGACCAACGTCGTGAAGGTCCGGAATACTGTGCTCCATCAGCTAGAAGGCAAGAATACAATCCCTGTCGGGACCTTGGTCAAATGTAAGGTCGATAGACCAAGACGTCTACAGCTGATGCGCCACCACACGGCTGCGCACATAATCAACGGGTCGGCCCGTAAAATGTTCGGCAATCATATCTGGCAGTCCGGTGCTCATAAGGGTGTGGAAGAGGCAAGACTAGATATTACTCACTTCGAGAACCTCTCTGATGACCAAAGGGAGGAGTTAGAACGAAGATGCAACGAGGTCGTCCTTGAGGACCATAAGGTCACGATGACATTCATGCCCAGGGACGAGGCAGAGAGAAAATATGGGTTCAGGCTATACCAGGGAGGCGTAGTGCCTGGCAAGATCATCCCGCGTTGTAGACACCGAAGGCGTAGATACCGAGGCCTGTGGAGGGATGCATTGCGGCGGCGTCCCCACTAAGGT